>DATFVI010000235.1:0-29857 GCA_035260405.1 Candidatus Dormiibacterota bacterium | reverse complement strand
CCGCCGTATCAGGGCGCCTAGCACGGAGCTCCTCGAGGAGCCCGTAACCTGACTCGTCAGGGAGCCGTACGTCGAGCAGAGCCAGCGCGTAATCGGTTGCTTCGAAAAGGCTCCTCGCGCCGGCGGCGGTAAATGCCACATCTGATTCGAAGCCGCGGCTCCGCAGAGTCCGTTCCATCAGCTTCGCAAGGGCCTCTTCGTCGTCCACGATCAGCAGGCGCTGGATCGTTCCGGGCGAGCTCACGCCCAGCAGTGTAGAGAGGCTCAACTGGACAACGGTTGACCCATAATGAGCCCCCGTGCTGGGAGACCGTTAAGTGAGCCTTGAGATCCAGAGCCGCCAGATCGACAACGGAGTCACCGTCGTCGCTCCAACCGGGCGCCTCGACGTGGCCGGCGCACCCACATTGAAGGACGCGATCGGCGAAGCCGTGAAGAACGGCAAGCCCCGGGTCGTCATCGACCTGGAGGGCGTCAGCTTCGTCGACAGCACAGGCCTCGGCTCGGTCATCTCCGCGCTGAAGCAGATCCGCAGCTCCGAAGGCGATCTTCGGCTGGCCGCCCCCAACCAGCAAGTCCGAGTCGTGCTCGAGCTGACCACGCTCGATCGGGTGTTTCCTTACTACGCCACAGTAGAGGAAGCCCTCACTGGCTTCTGACCTTGGCGAGTCATTCGGAGCGATTTGAGTTCCATGCCACTCTCAGCCATCTCAATGAAGGATTGGACACGCTTCATGAATCGGTGCAGCGCCTCCGCGAATCGACAGGCCGCGGCCAGGACGATCGCAACCTCATGCACTTTGAGATCGCCCTGGCTGAGATCGGCGCAAACGTGCTCACGCATGGACGGCCGGCGGGCACCGATCCTCCGGTCGAATACCGGCTCTGGTTCGAGGACGACTCAGCCCACGCCTTGTTGGTCGATGGCGGCCCACCTGTGGAAGAGGTCCTTTCCCGCGCCATGCCGGATGCATCGAGCGAGGAGGGCCGTGGCCTCCCGATGGCCCGCTGGCTGCTCGACGAGCTGCTCTACAAGCGCGACGGGGAGGGCAACAGATGGCGGCTGGTGAAAGGGCTTTGAGCCCGGATGGCGAGCTTTCGGACGAAGCCTGGCGAGTACTGATCCACGACTTTCGCAACCTGCTCGCGGTCATCATCAACTACAGCGAGCTGATCGCCGAAGAGACCGAGGACCCCCAGGCCGTGAAGACGGACGTCGGAGAGGTCCGGGCCGCGGCGGAGCGCGCCATCGCAATGACCGAAAAGCTCCGGCGGCCCGTCCAAGCCGGCCCCAATTCCACTGAACAGACGAGCGCCTAGTGGACGTAGTCAAAAAGGTCGGCACCGAAAATGAGCCGTCCGCACGCGCGTCGCTGACCCACCGCGAGTTGGTGCTCGTGGTCGACGATGACGAGCAGGTGCTCCGACTTGTCAGGCGCGTCCTCGAGCGCGCGGGCTTCGAATGCGTTCCGGTCGGCAACGGTCGGTCCGCGCACGGCGCCGCGGTGGAGTGGCGTCCGGACATCATCCTGCTGGACCTGATGCTCGGCGACACCACCGGAGACCAGATCCTGGCCGAGATCCGCGGCGACTTCCGGACCCGCCTGATTCCCGTCGTCTTTCTGACTGTGCGTAGCTCGTTGAAGGACAAGGTCGAGCACCTGCTCGCGGGCGCCGACGACTACGTGACCAAGCCCTTCATCCCGGAGGAGCTGGTCGCGCGCCTGCGCGCGGTGATGAGCCGGTCTACCACCACGCGCGACCTCAACCCGTTGACGGGCATGAGCGGCAACAGCGACATCCTGCGGGAGATGGGCCTGCGCCTCACGAGCGGCGAGAGGTTCGCGTGCCTCTACCCGGATATCGACGCATTCAAGAGCTACAACGATCACTACGGGTTCCTGCGGGGCGACGACGTCATCAAGACGCTGGCGACGATCGTCCTTGAGGTCCTCGAGGAAAACTATTCGCCCCGGCATTTTGCCGGACACGTGGGCGGCGACGACTTCGTGATCCTGACCGACCCCGGCCTTGCCGAGACGCTCGCGTCCGCCATCACGAAGCGCTTCGACGAAGCGGTGCCGGCGCTGTACGACCCAGTGGACAGGGAGCGCGGTTGGATCGAGTTCGAAGAACGCAATGGCAACACCCTGCGCGCGCCTCTGGTTTCGGTGTCGATCGGCATCGTGATCGCGGAGCCCGGCCGTTACGCCAGCGCCGCCGCCCTGGCCGCGCGCGCGGCCGAGGTGAAGGGCGTGGCCAAGCGAATGCCTGGATCCAAGTGGGTACTGGACCGCCGCCGGCCGCCCGAAAGGTTTGGTTGAGATAAATGAATGGAGTCTCGGTAACCCGGTGCTAGCATCCGCCAAGCCAACAGCCGTGATACGGAGCATGCCCGCGGAGCCCATCGCATGAGCGAGGTCATCACAACCTCGCCGGAGATTCCTGAACAGGCACCGGAGCCCACGCCCGTGCCGGCGTCGAACGGCGCGCCGCAGCGCGCGCCTCGCTTCAAGGTCACAGTCCATCGCCTCGACGGCGGGTTGGAGGAAGGCGAGTCGGACGTTCGCGACCTGGATACACAGGGCTTCCCGATCTACAACCCCGCCGACGCCGACCGCCCTCGATGGGTTCCAGCCCGCGACATCAAGTACGTGGTCTTCGGCTCGGTCGAGGATCCCAACCTCGAGGCCGACCCTGGCGACAAGAGTCCAGCGCGAAAAGCCATCCTTCGCTTCCGCGACGGCGAGTGGATCGCCGCCTACATCGACCCAGGGCAGGCGCCCGACAGCCAGGGAGTCGCCATCAAGATCCGCCTGACAGAACGCCAGCGGGTGATCCCCGCGCTGGCAGCGTCTTCGTCGATCCTGGAGATGCAGTACGTCGACATGTGGGCCGCGCCCACAACGACCGCGCAACCGCAACGCCGTCGTTCCGACATCGTCGAGGCCGCCGCCAGGTCCGGCCGCGACCTCGGCAAGCTCGCGAACGACTTTCGCGACCGCCTGGCGCTCATCCGCGATGTCGGACTGACGACCGGCGACACCCTGGCGTTCTCGCGCGCAGTGCGCACCCACCTGGATCGGTTCCTCGCAGAAGACGGGATCGAGCTCAACTCGCAGGAGAAGTCGGCGCTGGCCGACATCATCCTTCGCGCCGCGGTCGGTTACGGTCCGCTCGACGGCCTGCTCCACGACCGCTCCGTGAGCGAGATCATGGTTAACGGCCCGGACCAGGTTTTCATCGAGCGGCGCGGCGTCTTGACCAAGGCCGACGTGCGGTTCGAGGACGAGAACCAGCTCCTGGAGACAATCCGCCGCATGGTGGCGACCACGGGCCGGCACATCGACGGGTTGAACCCGATGGTCGATGCCCGGCTGCCGGACGGAAGCCGTGTGAACGCGATCATCCGCCCCGCCGCGATACACGGCGCCGCGCTTACGATCCGCAAGTTCAAGGATGCCGTGCTCGGCATGGAGGACCTCACTCGGGAGGGAAGCCTCAGCCCCGCCATGGCGGAGTTCCTGGAGGCCGCCGTGCTCGGCCGCATGAACATCCTCGTGTCCGGCGGCACTGGTTCCGGCAAGACGACAACCCTCAACGTGATCGCCCGCTTCATCCCGCACAACCAGCGCGTGATCACGATCGAGGACGCGGCCGAGCTGCAGATCGACCATCCGCACGTCATCGCGCTCGAGCACCGGCCGCCCAACGTCGAAGGCAAGGGTGAGCTCACCATCCGGCAGCTCCTGCGCAACAGCCTCCGAATGCGCCCCGACCGGATCCTGGTCGGCGAGGTGCGAGGCTCCGAGGCCCTCGACATGCTGCAGGCCATGAACACGGGCCATGACGGAAGCATGTCGACCATCCACTCGAACTCCGCAAGGGACGCGCTCTCCCGCCTCGAGACGATGGTGATGATGGCCTCGATCGACATTCCTTTCGAGGCCGTCCGCGCTCAGATCGCCTCGGCTGTCAACCTCATCGTCCACCAGGCCCGCATGCCCGACGGCCGCCGCAAGGTGGCGCAGATCGCCGAGGTCGTCGGCTACGACGCGAACGGAGCCATTCTTCGCGACATCTTCCTGCTCGGAATGGGCAACGACCTGCGCCTCGAGTACAACGCGACCGGCTACGTGCCAACCTCGCTTGACAAGGCGGCTTTCTACGGGGTCCAAGTGAACCAGGACCTGTTCGACCCGGTCAAAGCTCGATTCGTGCCGGCAGGGTCGGACAGCATGATGCCGGTCGTCAAGGACCCCTTGATGAGCGGTCAGCGGGGAGGCGGCGAGAACGTAGTGCGCCAGGTCGTCGTGGTGCCTTTCAGCTCCGACCGCCCAGGCGACACGAGGCAGCAGCAGCAGCACACTGTGCAGTCTTCCTCGTCGCAAGCCGCCAGCACGATGGCGTCGACCCCGGAAATGCAGGAAGAGATGCGCAAGCTCATCGACGCCGCGCGTTCCGCCGTCGCGGATCTACAGGCCGCGGCGCCCGGGACGCCGGCCCAGCTGCAGGAACAGCAGGCCGTGGTGCCGATCGCGTCAAGCCAGCAGCCGCAGCAGCAGCCCCAAATCCAGGCCCAGCCGCAGGCCTACTCACCTCCGGCGGCGCCGGCGATCTCCCCCCCGCCGAACTATCCGTCCCCGCAACCCGGCTATCCGCCTCCCCAGCCCAACTATCAGCAGGACGCGGATTCGCTGCAACCCCAGGAGCGGGCTCAATCGAACGTCGCCGCCAGCCAGGCGCTGCAGGCCGCGACGGCGATGGCGCGCGCCACGACCGCGCTGGGCAACCTGGCTGCCGCGAACAGCGGCTACGTCGGCATGCTGCCGACTGTCCGAGGCTCAGAGGGCGTGGGCCCGGCCGGTGCATCGCGGCGCATCGGGGCCGTAATCGAGACGCTGATCACACGCCGCAATCTCAATCTACGCCTCGCCCCCGCGCTCACCCAGGCCTTCGAAGGCGCAGAGCTGAAGGCCAGCGAATACGCCTCCGAGCGAAAGATGAGCAAGGAATCGGCCGGGCGCGAGCTGCGGCAGGCAGTCGAAGCCGGGCTGCTGCAGACCATCCGTTACCCACAGGGAGAGGCCGGCTTCAAAGCGTCACAGGACCTCCTGCGCGCGGTGGCGGAAGGCCTGGGCCAGCCGATCAACGCAGCCACCCCGTTGACTCCGGAGACGATCATCGGCAGCCTTGCCGTCGGGCAGACAGAGGGCACGGTGACCATCATGTTCACCGACGTCGAGGGCTCCACCCGCCTCTTGTCGACGCGCGGCTTCACCGAGTCGCACGAGATCATGAGGGCCTACGAGACCATCATCGACGAGAAGGTGGCTGAGCACGCCGGACGCAGGATCAAAGGGCTCGGCGACGGTTTCATGATCAGCTTCGGTTCGGTCCGCCACGGCGTCGAGTGCGCGCTCGACATACAGCGCTCGATCGCCGTCTACAGCAAGCAAAACCCGGAACGCAAGGTCAAAGTCCGCATCGGACTGAACACCGGCGAGGTGGTCGAAGAGGCCGGCGACATCTTCGGTGCGGCGGTGAACGTCGCGGCACGCGTCGCGGGCAAGGCACGCGGTGGCGAGATCCTGGTTTCCGAAGTCGTGCGGCAGCTCGTCGGACCGGTGTCCGAGATGACGTTCGCCTACCGCGGCCGCTACAAGCTCAAGGGATTCCCTGATCGCTGGCGGCTCCACCAGGTCACCCCGGGCGAGGTGAAAGAGGCGCCCCGCACCCTGCCCAGCGGCGACGGCTTTGTCGGACGCGAACAGGAACGGCTCGAGATTCGAATGCTCATGGACCGAGCGACGACTGGCTCAGGGGGGATGTTGTTCATCACCGGCGCGCCGGGCATCGGCGCGTCGCGCCTGGCCTCGGAAATGGCCGTCGAGGCCGCGAGCAAGGGCTGGCTCGTCCTGAGCGGACGGAGCATGGAGCACGACGGCGCGCCCTATGCGCCGTTCCGCGAGATCCTCGCCACGGCAGTCGCCGGTGGAACGTCGAAGTCGCTGCACGAGTCGGCCGGCACAAATGGGCCTCTGCTCTCGCAGCTCGTGCCCAGCCTGCGCCAGAAGGTGCGCGGCATGCCGGTGCAAGGCGACGTGGGCGCCGACAAGCTCCGCGAGCATCTCTTCCGCGCGATCTACGACTTCCTCACGGACATTCAGGCGAAGCGGCCTCTGCTGATGGTGCTCGACGATCTCCAGTGGGCGGACGAGGCAACGGTGCTTCTTCTCCGCGACCTTGCCGAGCGCGTGGGCAGCAGCCACATGGTGCTGATCGGCACGTACTGGGACTCCGAGCTCGATACGGCGCGGCCCTTCAGCTCGGTGCTGTCCCGCCTCCTGCGCCGGCGCAGGGCCCAGCGCTTCACGCTCGGGCCGCTTTCGGATCGCGACGTCGAGCGAATCGTGGCCGGGCTCGCCGAGACGCTGCTCACCCCCGTACAGCTCACGGGGATCCAGGCGGCGACCGAAGGCAACCCACTGTTCGTCGAGCAGTCGACGCTGTACATGGCCGAGTCCGAGAACATGCTCGTGGGCGGGGCGCGCGTGCAGGCTAGCTTCACCGAAGAGGACCTCGAGCTCGCGCAGAGCGTGCGCGGCCTGATCGGCCGGCGCCTCGACAGGTTGAGCGAGCCGGCGCAGCGAATGCTCGTCGCGGCCGCGGTGGTCGGGCGTGATTTCGACCTTGCGTTGCTGGAGGCGTTCGGAGAGCTCTCGGGCCACGAGCTCCGCGACGCGCTGGACGAGGCGACGCGCGGCCACTTCCTCGTCGCGGCAGGACCCGACAGATATCGCTTCGCGCACGACCTGATCCGCAAGAGAGTGCTCGCGGTGCTGCCCTTGCCGCGCCTTCAGGCGTACCACCTCGCGGTCGCCGACACTCTGGAACGGGTCTACGGGAAGAGCGCCGCCGAACGGGCGAGCGAGATCGGTCATCACCTCTACCAGGCGGGCACCGCCGCGGATCCCCTGCGCACGGCCAACTTCTTGAGTCTCGCGGCAAGGAACGCGCTGGCCGTGGGCGCATTCGAGGAAGTACAACGCCTCCTCGATGCCGCCCTGGTCCTGCTGCCCGCGGACAGCCGGCGGGAGCGCGCCGAGGCTCTTGCCACGCGAGGTCAGGCATGCTGGGGACTCGGCCGGAACGAGGACGCGAAGGCAGCCTGGAAGGGCGCCGCGCAGCGCTATGAGGAGCTGGGCGACGAGAAGGCCGCCACCGCGGTGCACGCCAGGTTGGCGCGCCTCGAGTCGCGCAACGGGGAAGCAACCCAGGCGCCTCCACCTGAGCCGGCGCCCGAACTGGTACCTGCTGCCGCTCCAGAAGACCCTGCCGTCAAGGCCTAATCGCGCGTTCGGAGTCTCTACGAGGTCAGCCTGCTGGCCGGCGGCGCAGGCTGAAAGTTTGAGCTTCCGATGATCGTGGGGAGCTGGCCGCCGAAGATGATCTTGTCGGCCAGGAGACCGCCGGTTGCCTCGGTCCTGAAGGACGCCGCCTTTTGCACGGTCAGAATTGCCGCGGGCATGTAGATAAGCCCGACCCAGGCGGAGTCGGCCGCGGCGCCCAGGAGGTTGGTCGTGCAGACGTTGGCCGGCGGATACGACTGGCCGGGCTCGTAAACCATGATCCAGTCGTACTGGTAGCCGCTGAACAAGAAGTTGTCGGCCGAGGTCGTAGCGTTCAAGCAGCCGCCGTTTGGGATGTAGAACTCGACCGCGCCAGGAGTTATCGCGCCGGGACATGTCGTCGCGGCGCCGCCGATCGTGTCGCACTGGTTCTCGTTGGCGCGGTCGCCTGCGGGCGGCGCAGCCCGGTCGGGGTTCTGGTTCGGCAGGTTGACTCGCAAGGGTGGCGTCTCCCCCGCAGGCGGATAGGCGCCGAGAACGCCAGGTCCGACGAATGGGTTGGGAGCGAAGCCGAGGGAGAGAATCGTCGAATCGAAAATCGCGGTCTCGTGTCCGAGGGTGCAGGTGGTGCCACTGAACGCGGGGCAGGTGGACGTGCCGTCGTTCTCCACCGCCCCGGCGACCGAAATGCTGCCGGCATAGCCGAATGGCCCTGAGCACACCGGGTTGGGCGGCGGCTCGGCATAGACGTTGTAGGAGGTGGCGCCTGGCACGTTGCTGATCTGAACCTGGATGGCCTGGCCGCCGTTGACCTGCACGGTCCTGCACATCGAGGGCGCGCTTTCACGCTTGTAGTTGGTGCCCGAGTATGTTTCCGTGCGCGCGGCTGTCACCTCGATCGCCCATGTGCCTGCCCTGACGGCATTCGAGTTGGCCAGTGTGTTGACCTGGAAGGCTCCCGCACAGTTGGCCCCACCGGTATTCCACATCTGGTTGGCAAGGACCGTGTTGTTGCTGGTCGAGGGTTCGTCCGGTGGCTTCAGGTTGTTGCTCACGAAGCCTCCTCCGTTGGTATAGCCGTTCTGCCACTTGTAGACCCCGGCGCTGAAGAAGTAGCACACGTTGGTGCTGAAGTTGGGGTCGGTGGAGTAGGTGCCTGGGTTGAGCGTCACAGTGGGGCCAGGCGCCGGTTGCGAGCCGCCTGCCACCGCTGGAGGCGGATATGCGGGGTCGCTGACGGGTCGGCCCGAATAGGTCTGGCCGGCGATGTCGGGAAAAGTGCAGGGGGTGGCCGCGCCGCTCGGGTAGCAAGTGTTGGCGACCGCACCGGGGACCGGGGACTCGCAGCGATCGTAGATGTCGCCGGCAACCTGGACGTTCCCTCCGCCGGTGATCGAGATCGTTCCATTCGAGACGACGTCGCCAACGACGGCAAGCGTGCCGCCGCCGGTCACCGAGATCGCGCTGCCCGGAGCGCCGCCGCACCCAGCCTGGTCGAGGGCCATGAGCGTCGGGCCGAACAGAAGGTTGTTCACATTTGAGCTTGCTGCGGATCCGATCCTTGACGTCGTCCCATTGGTCAGGATGCGGGCGAATTGAAGCTGGAGCGCCCGAGTGGCGCTGATCGTGAACTGTGAGCCCGCCGGCCCCAGCCCAGCCACCACCTGGGTGAGGACGGTGCCGTCGGGATATGTGCAGGTCATGGTTCGCGGCGTGGAGCCTGGCGAGCCGTATCCCGGAGTGCAGGAAGGGCCTGTGTACAGGCGCATGTTGGCGCCAAACATGGAGGTCGCCGCCTGCTCTGCCGAGGTGTAGCTGCCGGTCTGCTGAAGGTTATCGCCGGCCGCGAGCGCGGCCGCGTCGACCGCCGCCTGCAGATCACGGCGCAGCGCATAGCCGCGCGCACCGTCGATGGCGAGGGCGGCCATGCCGACCACCACCGCGAGCATGATCGCGATCAACACGATCGCCTGACCCTCCTGAGACCGCGCTGATTTCATCAGTACTCGGTCCTGAAGATCGCAATCCCGGTGATGAGGATGTGATTCGCCGTCGCCTGGGCGATCACAGGTGTGATCAGCACGAGGTTGAATCGAATCGTCACCTGGAGCTGCGAGTTGGAGCTGGCCGGATTGACGGCGCTGCACGATCCGCTCGCAATGGCCGCGTACTCTCCCCCGGGCGCGTTGTCCGGAGGTGTGGCCTGTACGGTCGCTGGAGGGTTAGGCTCGGTGACGTACAGCCAGGCTGCGTTGGCGGGTGGAGTCGCCGACGTCACGACCGGGCCTTGTGGACACGGCTCGGTCACCGGGGTCCCGATCAGCTGGGTGGTCACCGTGGCGAGGACATCCGCATTCGTTGGAAGCGGGCTCGAAGCGCGTACCGCGGTGCGGGCTCCCTCCCGCGCGGCGTGGTTGATGGTGTCGTAGTAGAAGACCGCGCGCCCGATGTCGACGATGCCGAACAGGAGAAGCAGCAGCACGGGCGAGATGAGGGCGAACTCGATCAGCGCCTGAGACCTCTGGCCGCCCCGAGCAATGGAATCCTTCATCAGCCACGCACCGTCATGGGAAGGCGCGGGTGCGTCTTGGTCATCCACTAGCCCTGAACCGTCATGTGCTGGTTCGCCGCGAGATGGAAGGTGCCGAACTGCGCGCCGATGATCGGCGTAAGCGGCGAATATGAGTACAGCACGATGACGTTGACGTCCTGCTGACTCCCTATGACCGGCGTGGTGTAGTCGGTGCCGGGCGTGTTGTTGTAGCAGATGTAAAGCCAGGTCTGATTCGCCGATGGCGGATACGCGGAGTTCGCATAGGGTGGGTTGTGAAAGCTGTTGCCGTCCGTCGGCGCCGGGCACGTCGTGCTGGCGTTCTTCAGCACGGAGGGCGGCAACCCGATCGTCGCCAGCTCGGTGTTCACGGTCGTCTGGATCTCGGCGTTGTCGAGCCAGGGATTGGACTGGTGCGACGCGTCGAACCAGATCGCATGGCGCGCGCCCTCGCGCGCCGCGTTCGACAACGATTCGGTGATGTAGATCGCTCGGCCGATATCAACGAGGCCGCCGACGAGGAGAAGCAGAACGACCGACGACAGCGCAAACTCGACCATGGACTGGCCCCGCTGGCTCATCGAGCGACCCAGCAAGGGCCCCTTAGGGGGGCGCGGCACCGGACTATCTTGCCTATGATGTGTCGGCTGTGCGCTCCCTTACGAGCGGCCTCAGGTTCACCAGGCCGTTCACCATCCTTGGAATTGTTCTTGCCCTGGTTGTGATCACCGCCTTCGTCCTCGTAGCTCTCAACGCCCAGAACTCGGCTGCAAGTCCCTCGATGAATGTGGTCGTCGCCACCAGGGACATTCAGCCGAGGGTTGCGATCGACCCAGCCGCCCTGCAGATGATGAGCATCCCTGTGCCGGGCACGTACCCAAAGGTTTATTTCGCCCGGATCCAGGACGTGCTGGGCCTGGTCCCGCTCGTGACCATCCCCATGGGCCAGGCGATCACGTCCAACGAAGTGGCGAAACCGAGCGCAGCCCTCGGCTCCCAGTCGGAGTTCCTGCCGATCCCGTCCGGCTACGTCGCGGTGACCATCCCAACCAGCGAGCAGCAGGGTGTCGCCAACTACATCCAGCCGGAGGACTACATCTCGGTGATCGCTACGGTCGCCACCGCGGGCAAGGTGGCGTCCAAGACCATCTTTACCAACCTGCACGTGATCCGGGTGGGAACCGCCCCGCTCGCGGGTGGTAACACCTCGAACGCGACCAGCCTCACAGTCGTCGTGACCGAGTGCCAGGCCGAGGTGATCACATGGTTCCTCGATTACGCGGCGCTGAAGTATGTCCTCGAGTCGTTTCATGACTACCTTTCGAGCGCCCAGAGCCCAGACCCGGCATGCCCCACCGTTACGGCAGCCAAGGGAGTGACGCTCCAGGTGATCCAGGCGGCCTACCCGTCGCTTTTCTAGGGATCGAGGGACCATGAACCTGCCGCCCCTCGTCATCGTCGCCATTCCAATGGCGGGCGCGATCGTGGTCTTCTTCTGGAGCCTCGACCGGATCCGCAAGGAACGAATCGCACGTCCGCTGGTGGTGGCGGCTCCGCGGGCGACGCCACGGGAGCTAGTCGAAAGGCTGCTTCGGCCGGCGGCAGACAACCTCAGCCAGAGGCGAAGCGCCAGCGGCAAGCCGACGCTGACGGAGGACCTTGCGCGCGCCGGCCTGAACGTCACGCCGGCCGAGTATCTCCTGGTACGGATCGGGGCCGTCGCGTTCGGAGTCCTGGTGGGACTCCTGCGTTTCGGCATCTCGATCGGGCCGATCATCCTCGGCGCGGTCGGGTTCGTCGCCCCGCCACTGGTGATGGCCTACTTGCAGAGGCGACGGCAAACGATGTTCAACGAGCAGCTGACGGGCATGTTGCAGCTTCTGTCGAACTCGCTCAAGACCGGTTACGCGATCGACCGCGCCCTCGAGACTGTGGCGTCCAAGTCTCAGCCGCCTGTCTCGACCGAATTCGAGCGTGTGGCTACGGAGATCACGCTCGGGACCTCGGTCGAGGATGCTCTGAGCGCCTTGCTGCTTCGCATCAACAGCCCAGACCTCGAGTTCATCGTGACGGCGATCCTCTTGCACACCCGGGTCGGAGGGAACCTGGCCGAGGTCCTCGACAACATTTCCGACACCCTGCGCGACCGGTTGCAGACAAAGCGCGACATGAGCGTCTTGACCGCGCAGTCGCGTGCGTCTGCCACGATCATCACCGGCCTGCCCGTCCTGCTCGCGCTGGGCCTCTACGTCTTCGTCCCTGGTTACTTCGCGCCCATGACGAGCACGTTCGTGGGATACGTGCTGCTGGGCATTGCCGCGGTGCTGATCGTGATCGGCAACGTGCTGATCCAGCGTATGACCGCCCTGGACGCTTAGCGTGTCCCTGATCGCCATCGCCGCCGGCGTCCTCTGCGGTGCGATCGTGGCGGCCTATTTCGTAGCCATCGACCGGTTTCGGACCACCGCGGTCGCAACCAATGGGACTGTCGCGCCTGAGACCCCGAAGGCTTCTCTGGTCAAGCAGTTTGAAGCGTTTTCGCGGCCGTTCGTCTCGCGACTGCCGAGCGAAGCGACCATCAAGGTTCGTCAGAAGCTGAGCCGGGCCGGCGATCCGGGTGGGCTGACCCCGGCTGGGTTCCAGGCCGCGCGATATGGCTTTGCGGCCCTGCTGGCCATTGTGGGCCTGGGCGTTGGCGTGCTCCTGTCGCTGCCGCTGCCCGTCATCGTCGTCGCGCCGATCACCGGTGCCGCCTTTGCCGTACTCGGCTTCTTTGCCCCCCTGCTGTGGCTGGAGCAGCGAATCTCAGCGCGCCGCCACCAGATTCAACGCTCGCTCGCGGAGGCGACGGACCTGCTTACGCTGGTCGTCGAGTCGGGCATGAGCCTCGACGAGGGGATGCTGAGCATCACAGAGCGCTTCCACAACGCGCTCGGAGACGAGATCGGCAAAGTGCTGCGCGAGATCCGGCTGGGAAGGCCGCGCATGGCCGCTCTCGAGCACATGGCCGAAACCACGGGAGTGGCCGAGCTCCACCACCTGGTCGAGTCGATCGTCCAATCCGACCAGATGGGAGTGCCCATCGCCCGGCTGCTGCGAGTGCAGGCCATGGAGATGCGCAGACGCCAGCGCCAGACCGCCCAGGAGCGCGCCGCCCAGGCTTCCTCTCGGATGGTCTTTCCCATGGTCGGCTGCATCTTCCCGGTGCTGTGGATCGTCCTCCTGGGTCCCGCCATCATCCAGATCCTGAAATCGCTGCACTGACCCGGGAAGGGTCAGATGATCTGCGAGTACCTGTCGAAGATCTCGCGAAGCTCTGCCGGAGGCTCGACTCGGTGCCTTTTCATGACCTCGAAAAGGCTGAGGATGTGACGGACGCCGGCCAGCGTAACCCCCTTTTCCCGGGTCAGGTTCTGGATCACCTGGACCTTGGTGATGTCCCTCTGCGAGTAGCGCCGCCGGTTTGTCGTCGTGCGATGCGGCTCGATCAGGTTGGCGTCCTCATACAGCATCAGGGTGCGCGGGTGTGTCTCGAGTATCTCGGCCGCCACGCTGATCGTGTAGAGCGGCTTGTCGAGGTCGCCGAAGGACGGGTGGGGTCCTCGGGAGGTGCCCCGGGTGGTCGCCATCGGCAACCATCCTATGAGCAATGCGCCGCCCCGGGTGCGCCAATCGATAATGGCAACGACCACCGCGACGGTATGCCGCGTTAAGGGATTGGCCAGGCCTGTAGGCTTGGGGAGCGAACTGCGCCGGAGCGGTTCTCCAGGCAGCGACAGAATTCAATAAGGGTGTGGAAGAAGATGGGTGCAGCAGGTCAACGGGTCAGGTTCGGCGCGGCCGGACGCATTGGTACGATCGCCGCGTCGCTGGCGGCGGCAGCGGCCCTGCTGCTTCCGAGCACCGCCCTGGCAGCTACGACGGAGATCGGCTCCGCCCAGGGCACGGTTGATTGCACGAACACGGGCCTGAGCGGCGTCAACACTGTCCAGGTCACGTCTAGCGGCGACAGCTATACCGTCCCGGCAGGCGGCACCTCGATCACGTCCTGGACTATCGCGGCCGGCACTGACACCGGACCCGTCGGTCTGGAAGTCTGGCGCTTGTCGACCCTGGCGTCGGACCCGCCCTTCACCTACTCGCTGGTCGGCAGCACCCCCACGCAGACCCTGGTCGCCAACTCAGTGAACACCTTCACGACCGCGATCACCGTCGAAGCAGGTGACCTCATCGGCTTGCGGTTGGATGGCCCGGCAGTGTGCGAGACGCAGATCCTGAATCCCGACTTGACCCCGAACAACGCCGTGTCAGCTGGATTCAGTTTCGGGGCCGCACCGAATCCGGGAGACAAGGCCACGATGTTTGTCTTCCAGAGCTTCCAACTCAATGTCGCGGCGAGCGTGGATATCACCATCATCAACCCTCCTCCCCCTCCTCCGGTCCCGACCAGCGCCGACCAGTGCAAGCACGGTGGCTGGCAGGGCCTGACGGACACCAAGGGGACGCTGTTCAAGAACCAGGGCGACTGCGTCAGCTTCGTCGCCACCGGGGGCACCAACCTGGCCGGTTAACCCGCTAGTCGGCTTTGCGCCGGCGGCGTGCCGCCGCCGGCGCCCACAGGCTCTCCAGGTCGTAGTACGACCTCTCGCCCGGCAGGAACACGTGCGCGAGCACCGAGTCGAAGTCGAGGAGGATCCAGGTCGCGTCCTCGTACCCGTCGACCGCCATCGGCCTCAGCTGTTTGTCCTTCGCCGCATCGACCATGGCGTCTGCGATGGCGCGCACCTGGCGGTCCGTCTCTCCCTCGCAAATCACGAAGTAATCGGCGATGGAGGTTTGCTCGCGAACGTCGATCACCACGGTGTCCCAGGCCTTCTTGTCGACCGCTGCGCCGCGCAGCAGGCGAGCCAGCTGCAGCGGGGTCAACCCCTTCGGTGTCCTGGGTGCCAACGGTCCGATTATCCCGCCTCCCGACCGAGCGGCCGGGCCGGGTGCGAATACAGGCGATGCTCCGCGATGTACCTCTCGACAGCAGGCGGAAGCTGTCCGGTCACCGGCCGCCCCGCCGCGATCGCGCGCCGAAGCGCGCTGGCTGAGACGTCCGGGGTCGCAGTGTGGCATCTGACGACGCGTGCAGGGTCAAGCCCGAGACCGGCGAGCTCCGACGCGTTCACCTGTCCAAGCCCCGGCCGGTCGACGATCACCACCGAGGAGAGCTTGCTCACGCGATCTGGCTCATGCCACGTCCTGAAGAGGCGCGCGGCGTCCCACCCCAGGATCAGGAACAGCTCATCGGAGGGATGCTCACGAGCGAGCTCCGCCAGGGTGTCCGCGGTGTAGGACCTACCGCCGCGCGTGACCTCTACATCGGACACCTCGAAACGCGGCTCTCTCTGCATGGCGAGGTTGGTCATCGCCAACCTGTCCTCCGCCGGAGCGGTCGCCGCAGCGCGATGAGGTGGCTGGGCGCTGGGAATGAAGATGACGCGATCCAGGTGCGCGCACTCCATCGCAGCTCCAGCCGCCGCGATGTGCCCGATGTGGATCGGATCGAAAGTCCCGCCGAAGATCCCCAACCTCATGGCTGGTATTCAAATTCGATGCCCGAGATTTTTACCGTGTCGCCTGGCTGCACCCCCGCCGCCTCGAGAGCGGCATTGACGCCCAGCCTGTCGAGCTCTGATTGGAAGCGTGCCAGCGCTCCCTCCGACTCCAGGTCCGTGCGCTCGACCAGGTACTCGACGCGATCACCCGTCACCACGAACCCGGACGGGTCCCGAGCGATGGAGAGCGCAATCGGGACTGTTCGCTCTCGCAGCTTTGTTTTCGTCGACGGCAACCCCTGGGCGGTCACCTCGGGCGCCACCGCAAGCGCGTTCACCATCGCTTTCATCAGCTCCGGGAGCCCTTCCCCCGTGAGCGCGGAGATGAAACAAACGCCCCGGCGGCGGTTGCGTGTCTTGCGTCGCCCGGTTGCCTCGAGGTCGAGCTTGTTGATCGCGACCACGAACGGCCGCAGGGCGAGCCCGGGGGAGAACTGCTCGACCTCTTTGCGCACCGTCTCGAGGTCCGCCCATGGGTCGGTCGCCGACCCGTCGAGGACGTAAACAAGGACCCGCGTCCGTTCGACGTGGCGAAGGAATCGAAGCCCCAGCCCGGCTCCTCGTGCCGCTCCTTCGATGAGCCCGGGTATATCGGCGATCACGATGCGACCGCCTGGAGAGTCGGCCACGCCAAGCTCCGGGTCGAGCGTCGTGAACGGATAGTCCGCGACCTTCGGTCGCGCCGCGGTGAGCGAGCTCAACAGCGAAGACTTGCCCGCGTTCGGGGGGCCCACCAGCCCCACGTCGGCGATGAGCTTCAGGTCGAGGACCAGCGTGTGCTCATCGCCTTTGAAACCGGGCTCGGCGTAATCCGGGGTTCGGCGCGTCGAGCTCTTGAAATGGACGTTGCCGCGCCCGCCCACCCCGCCTTGCGCAACGGTCGCCTCGGCGCCGGCTCGATCCAGGTCGGCCACGAGCACGCCCTCCTCGTCGAGCACCACAGTGCCGACCGGCACGTCGAGCACGACGTCGGCACCCCCGCGTCCCGTCTTGCGACCGCCGGCCCCGTCGGCGCCCGCCTCGGCGTTCCATCGCGGACGCTGCTTGAAGAGCGAGAGGTCGGAGACCCCGGTGGTCGCCTTCATCAGCACGGAACCGCCGCGCCCGCCATCGCCCCCGTCAGGGCCGCCGCGAGGCGTGAACGGCTCGCGCCGGAACGAGGATGAACCTTTCCCGCCGTGCCCGCCGCGCACGAGGATGCGAACCGAATCGACGAACTGCCGCCGACTGTCAGTCCGGGTTTTTCGTTTCGAGCTCTGCGCCTTGCGCGGCCGCTCCGACGCTGACGCGCCGACCGTCCTTGCCGACCCGCTCATAGCGCACGTGGCCTGGGACGAGCGCGAACAGCGTGTGGTCGCGGCCGAGGCCGACGCCCGTTCCAGGCGTGATCCTGGTGCCGCGCTGCCGGACGAGGATCGCGCCGGCGCCCACCACCTGGCCGCCGTAGATCTTCACTCCCAGCATCTGCGGGTTGGAATCGCGGCCGTTGCGAGATGAGCCGCCCCCTTTCTTGTGTGCCATTACGTCGTCTCCTTCTTGCGAGGCGCGCGCTTCGCAGGCCTGCCTTCCTCAACCGGCGCCGCCGCTTCAGCTTTGACCGCCGCCTTCGCGCGAGGTTTGACAGCCGCTTTGGCCTTGGGCTTGACGTCGGTGACGGCCTCCGTCCTGGTCTTCGTTTCTCCCGTGAAACCTCCGACCGCGATGATCTCGAGCGCCGTCAGGTCCGCCCGCCCGCCGTGGTGCACGCGGACGCGCTTCTTGGACTTGTAGCGAAGACTCTCGAGGCGAGGCCCGCGGCGGTGCTGAAGCACCTTCACCTCGACGTCCAGGCCGTCGACGCCCGGCGAGCCTATCGTGATGTCGTCCCCGTTCCGAAGCAGCAGCACGCGGCCGAGTTTCAGCGACGATCCGGGCTCCGCCGTCAGGCGGTCGACCAGGATCTTGTCGCCGGGGGCGACGCGGTACTGCTTCCCGCCGCTGACCACGACGGCCGACAGCGTTGCATCAGGCTTGGGCACGGCGAGTGATTGTACCAAGGGCACCGTCCCCAAGGACGACCTCCCGGCGCCGCAGCGACACGGACTGGACCAGGCCGAGCGACGCCAACGTCGTGATCGTCGCCGATCCCCCGTACGAGATCAGCGGCAGTGGAATGCCCGCGATCGGCAGCAGGCCGATGTTCATTCCAACGTTCTCGACCACCTGGACCAGGATCATCACGAACACCCCGCCCGCGAGCAGCTCGCCGAACCGGTCCGGTGCCACCGCCGCCGCTCGCAGGACGCGGATCAGCAGCAAGCCGAAAGCCGCCAGCAGAACCAGGCTTCCGAACAAGCCGAACTCCTCGGCGAAGATCGCGAAGACGAAGTCGGTCGCCCGTTCGGGCACGAAACCCAGCTGGCCCTGCAGCCCGTGGAGCCATCCCTGGCCGAACAGGCCGCCCGCACCGACCGCGATCCGCGCCTGCAGCAGGTTGTAGCCGGCGCCGAGGGGGTCCTGGTTCGGGTCGAGAAAGATCTCGAGACGCTTGCGCTGGTAGCCGTGGAGCAGGTAGGGCAGCAGGGGCAGCGCGACACCGGCCGCGAAGACGAGGGAGAAAAGCTGCCACGCGCGCGCTCTCGCGAGGAACAGCACACCGAAGAGCACCGCTACGAAGACGATCGTGGTGCCCAGGTCCGGCTGGGTCAGGATCAGGGCCGCCGGTGGCGCGACCAGCACGAGTGTGAGTCCGAACGATCGCCACGAAACCGCTCCGCTTCGGCTGAGAAAGGCGGCCAGCACCACGACGAGCAGGAGCTTGGACAGCTCCGAAGGCTCAAGCGGAAAGCCGGCCACCGACAGCCACCGGCGGGCCCCCAGGGCCGTATGCCCGGCGAGGTGAACCGCGAGCAGGATGAGGATCATGCCGGCGTAAAGACCGGGCGCGACTGCCCGCAGGCTTCGATAGTCGAAGCTGGATGCTGCGGCGTAAGCGCAAGCCCCGAGCAAAAGCCACAGCAGCTGGCGGCCCCAATCGGCCTGCGCGCTGTAGATGGTCATCAGGCCAAGCAGGGCCAGCATCCCGATGAGCAAGAGCTGCAGGTGGTCGAGCCGGCGCCAGGCCGCGGTCGCCGTCACCTAACTGGAAGCCCGAATGGCGCCCACGTGATCGCGATAGAACTTCATCACCTGCACGCCAATCGGCGCCGCCTCCACCTCAGACAGCTCCCCTCTCTCGACAAAGATCGACAGCGCAACCTCGGGCTGCGCATAGGGCGCGAAGAAAACGAACCATGCGTGAGTTGGAAGGTCGAGTCCGCTGCCGCCCCACTGCGCGGTGCCCGTCTTGCCGCCGCCATCGGCCGGCACTCCGGCCGCACGGAACCAGTAGTTCATGTTGTACGGCCGGTTGATCTCCTCACGCATTCCCTCCCTGACGGTCATCAAGTTGTTCGCCGAGGCAGGCACGGTGCCGGTCACCTGTGGGTGCAGAGTCTGGATCTCATGTCCCGATGCGTCGCGCACCTCGTCGACGAGTGTCGGGCGCATGACCTGGCCGCCGTTGGCCAGGGCGGCGACATAGACCGCCTGGTTGAGCGGAGTGGTGAGAAGGTATGACTGGCCGATGCCGAACGTGATGGTGTCGCCGGTGTTCCAGCGACACGTGTCCGAGTTGAGATCGGGAACGCCGCACTGCAATTGCTTCCAGATGCGGTCCGGCACAAGGCCGGGCATCACGCCGGGCATCTCGATGCTCTTGGCCTGGCCGAAGCCGAACGCGCGCGCGTACTTCGCGAGCGTCACGTCGCCGACCATGGCGGCGACCTGGTAGAAGAACGTGTCGCACGATGTCGCCAGGGCCTTGGCGACGTTCATCTGACCCAGGCTGTAGGACGCCCAGTTGTGATAGATCCAGCCATTCACGTTGAGGTATGGCGGACACGACAACATGGTGGCCGCGGTTATCTTTCCTTCCTGCAAACCCGCCGTCGCGGTGACCATCTTGAAAGTCGACCCAGGTGCGTACTGACCGGCGATCGCGCGGTTCAGCAAGGGCCGGTCCGGATTGTTGATCAGCTTGCTGTAGTCACCCTGGCTGATTCCATGCGTGAACAGGTTCGTGTCATAACCAGGCAGGCTGACCAGCGCGAGCACCTCTCCTGTGCGCGGATCGATGACGACCGAAGCGCCGGCCGTCTTCCCATCGCGGACGAGACCTGCCGCCAGCGACTGCGCGGTTGCACGCTGAAGCGACGCGTCAAGGCTGAGATACACCGAGTCGCCGGGCACGGGCGGTTGCGTCGCGATCGTCCGGACAATCTCTCCGCGTGCGTCGACCTCGACGTCGGCCCAGCCATTCCTGCCGCGGAGCAAGGTCTCGACGCCCGCCTCCACGCCGACTTTGCCCACGACCTCGCCCGGCCGGTAGCCGAGCTTCCCCAGGCGTTTCAGGTCGGCGTCGTTGAGCGGCCCGACATAGCCGATCACGTGTCCGAAGACGAGCGGATCGACGTAGGTCCTCACCGCTCGCTGCACGATCGAGGCGCCAGGCATCTCGGGCAGCCGTTCGTTGATCGCGAGCTCCTGCTCTGGCGACAGGTCCGGATCGAATCGGACGGTCGAGTACAGGTCCGCCGCCGCGAGAGCCGTCGCCATTTGCGGCTCCGGTTGACCGGTGATGCGCGCCAGCTCCGCCAGCTCGATCGCGCGCGCGCGGGCGTCGAACGGCAAACCGGCGGGCACCACCTCCAGGCTCCACACCGGGCTGTTCGCGACAAGGGCCGCCCCATGGCGGTCGTAGATGATTCCGCGGTCGGCCTCCAGGACAACTCGATGCACGGTGTTGGCGCGGGCCATGCCGGCGAGGGACGCGCCATCGCTGACCTGGAGCTGCGCAAGCTTGACCGCCAGCCCGCCTATGGCCAGCACCCCCAGCGAGGCCGCGGCCACCAGCCTCATCGACCACTGCGCCTTGGGGGTCACGCCTCCCAGCTGGATCAAACCGGTTCCGCGCGCCTCGTCACAGGTGAATGCAGCTTGCGGACAGTGGCCAGGACCAGGGGCATCAGGGCGGCGTTGTAGATCGCAGCGGCCACGACGAGCTGCAGAGCGATGCCCAGCGGCGGCACCGGCAGGCCGAGCACGTCATCAGACAGCACGAGGACGGCCGAGTAGAGGGCCGTGCTTGCGGCGGCGGCGACCACCGGGTGCAAGACGCTTTCGCGATCCAGGTTGCGGGCCCAGAAGCCGGTCAGGTATGCGCCGGCGAGCAGGGCCAGGGCATGCGGACCGAGCGGCCCGTCCGCTGTGAGGTCGAGCATCAACCCCGCGACGCACGCCCAGGCCATTCCAAAGCGGACACCCGCCGTCCAGGTGATCGCGATCACCGCGACCAGCGCGAGATTCGGAAACGCCCCGGCCACGGCGATCCTCGGCGCCCAAGTCACCTGGACGAGGACCGTCGCGAGCAGCAGGGCGCCGACGCCCAGGCGTTTCACGACGGTACGAAGTCCGTGATCACGAGCACGAGGCTGACGGCCGCGGGGTCGTTCACCCAGGCCACGACCGCCTGGTCGCTGGTGGACGAGTCTCGGTGCGTGATCGAGGCAATCTCGCCCACCACCAAGCCACGCGGATAGCCACCGCCCACTCCGCTGGTCAGCGCCCATTCGCCGCTCGTCGCGGAGACGCCAAGCGAATGCTCGAGGTCCAGTTGAAGCGAGGCCGGCCCTCCCGTGACCGTGCCCTGCAAGCCGGACTTCGAAAGGAATACGTTCACACGGCTCTGCGGATCCGCGAGCGTCTCCACCATCGCGCCGTGAGGGCCGGCCTCCTGCACGCGTCCGACCAGGCCGGCGCCCGTCGTGACGATCATCCCCGGCAGCACACCGTCCGCCGTTCCGCGGTCGACCTCCAGGGTGCGGCTGAACCCGTCAGGACCGCGACCGACGATCTGCGCCGCGACCATGTGATGGCCGTACGAGCGCTCGAAATCCAGCGCCTGGCGAAGCGAGGCGTTCTCTTTCGCGGCCGCGTTGAGCTCGACGACCTGGCGGCGAAGAGCCTGGTCGGCCGCGGTCAGGCGCTGGTTTTCAGCACGCAGAGTCGAGACGTCACCGAACACAGACGTGATGCGGTCGACGTTGCCGGCGACCTGGGTCATCACGGCTTCCAGCGGGGCGAGCATGCTCTTGACCGCGCCGCGAGCTCCCGCCGCCCACGTTTGCTCCGTCACCATCGCGAGCAGGAGCATCGCGGCGCAAAGGGTCAGGAAGAGCCCGGTCGAGCGACGCTGGCTTCTCCCGTACACCGGCGGGCCTCAGTAGCGAAGGGCCCTGACGCGGCGCGTCCGCAACAGGACCCTGTTCAGGGTGTCGATCTCTTCGAGCACGATCCCGGTGCCGCGCACGACGCACGTGAGCGGGTCTTCCGCGATGCGCACCGGCATGAGGGTCTCGTGCGCGAAAAGCTTGTCGAGGCCGGCGAGCAGCGCACCTCCGCCGCACACGACGAAACCGCGCTCCATGATGTCGTCGACGAGCTCGGGCGGTGTGGCGTCGATCGTCGACCTGACGGCGCGCACGATGTCGATGAGCACACCCGACAGCGCCTCACGCACATGCGCCGTC
The DNA here is from genome assembly GCA_035260405.1 of Candidatus Dormiibacterota bacterium. GTDB lineage: Bacteria > Chloroflexota > Dormibacteria > Dormibacterales > Dormibacteraceae > Palsa-870. The sequence goes on along the minus strand of DATFVI010000235.1, from coordinate 7,743 downwards.
GTCATCTCGACCGTTTTCGGCAGGCCGGTGACGAGGTCGCGCCCGCGGACGAGAAACGATCGCTCATCCGGCATCGGAAATGCCGAACCCATGGCGATCTTGATGTCCTCCGCGGTCCGCTCGCCGATGAGCAGGCCCATGTTGCGACGGACGTACTGGACGATCGCGTCGTCCATGTCGTCTCCGCCGGTTCGCGCGGAGGTTGCCGCAACGACGCCGCCGAGGGAGATGACCGCCACCTCCGTCGTCCCACCGCCGATGTCGACGATCATCGAACCGCCGGCAGCCTGGATGGGAAGCCCGGCGCCAATCGCGGCCGCCATCGGTTCTTCGACGAGGTGCGCCTCGCGCGCGCCGGCCATCGTCGCCGCATCGGTGACAGCTCTCTTCTCGACCTCGGTCACGCCCGACGGAATGCCGATGACCACTCTCGGATGGCTGACGTGCCAGGCGCGGTTGTGGGCTCGTGCGATGAAGTGCCTGATCATCTGCTCGGTGTGCTCGAAGTCGGCGATCACGCCGTGGCGCAGCGGGCGCATCGCGACAATGTCGGCGGGAGTCCGCCCGAGCATCCGCCGGGCTTCAGTCCCTACCGCGAGCACCTGGCCGGTGCGCTTGCTGACCGCCACGACCGACGGCTCGTCAAGCACGATGCCCCGCCCGCGCACGTGCACAAGGGTGTTGGCGGTGCCGAGGTCGATGCCGACGTCGGCCGACCACAAACCAAGGACCGACGTGAACAGGTTCACGAGACCTTCCCCAATGTGGGTGAGGTTGCCCGAAGGGCCGGTGGGGCGACCCGATATGGCTGTGGCGTTGGCAAGATGTGGGGCGGGCTGGATGATACACCTGGTGGCGGTCTTTTCCACAGGGTTACCCCAGGTCTAGTACCTCAGCGCTCATTTCGCTCGTTTGGCGCCAACGGAGCGAATCGCGGCATTCAATAACGCACGGTTGGAACCAGACGTGCGGAACTACCTCAACCCGAACGACGTGATGACAGCCACGAGCAGGACCACCAGGGCGAAGGGCGCGATCGCCCGCGTGTAAAGCGCGCGGGCCAATGCGGCGCCCCGGCGCTGCATCACGAAACCTGCCCCGATGAGGAGGACGCCGACGATGGCGGTGATGCCGAAGAACCGCAGCAGCCCCACAGCATCGTCGGCAGGCGGCGTAAAGAAAACTGTCGTGAACAGTCCGCAGTAGGGAAACCAGCAAAGCGCCCGCGCCGCATCGACCCGCCGGCGCGTCCGCCGATCGCCCAGCGGCGCGAACGGCCACAAGCGAAGCAGCGCCGGAAGGCACAGCAGGTAGAGCGCCCCGGACGCAATCTTCAGCGGAAGCAGGGCCGGAACCAGGACGTTGCCCAGCACCTGGGGTCGCAACGTCTCGGGCTGCACTGCGGGACCGAGTACGGCCAGCAGCCAGCAGAACTGCACGATGAGCAGCAGCCGTGGTTCGGCGACGAGCTCGACCGTGAGCGCCAGCTCGGCCCAGGCGGTGAAAGCGAGCGCGATCGCCGCGACCACCACGCTCCGTTCCTCCGACTGGACAGGGTTGAACGGCGTGGCGAGCTGCACGGCGGCGAGGATCGAACACACGAGCACCGCCGCCAGGACCGGCGTCGGGCGCCTGCGCGGAAGGTCAGGCCACGACCATCCCCCGGTGCTGACGCTCAGCCAGGCGACCTCGGCCAGGGCGCCCAAGACGGCGCATGTCACGAGTCCCGGGTAGAGCACCAGGGCGAGCGCATGCGTGGCCAGCGCGGACAGGAGTTGCGCCACTAACCGCTCCTCATAGGCCGGCCAGCGTGAGCAGCGGTTGCGGATACACGCCAAGCAGGACGTTCAGCCCGAGCACGATCGCGACGCCTACCGCCTGCCGTCCACGTGGCACTCCCATGCTGCGCCCCAGGCGTAGGGATCCGGGAAGCCACAGCAGCATGGCTGCCGCGAGCACCACCGCGAGCGGCCAGTAAAGCTGCGTCGCGCCACGCAGCAGCAAGACTCGGGCCGGGAAGCCTGCAAACGGCGCCGAGCCGGCGAGCACGGCCGCCACGACCAGGTTGATCGCCCGGTCCGTCGGCACCTTTTCGCGCAAGGCTTCCCTCGACCAGAGGTAGAGCGGGAGGCGGCCGAGGACGATGCTGACGAGGATGATCAGCGCCGCCGCCCGGCCGTCCGCGATGGCCAGCCCGAACCCGCACAGCACGAGACCCCAGTCCGACATGAACGAGTAGCGCCATGCCGCCGCGTCGTTTGCGGTGCGCCAGGAGCCCACGCTCCCCCACAGCGTGTTCAGCAGGCCGAGCCCGATGAGCATCGCGCCAAACGCATCGCCCGCATCCGCCGGCACGACCTCCGACGCCTGCGCCACGACCGCGGCGGCGAGCAGGGGGCCGACGAACGCGATCCACGGAACGGGTGAGGCGACGACCGATTCTTCAGGGTCGAACTCGTGCGCGTAGGGAAGCAGCCCCACCGCGGCGACCAGGCCGGCGACGATGCCCACAGCGCCGAAGCGTTCCAGGACGACCGGGCCCTGCATTCGTTCGAGCACGAGGCCCAGGGCCATTAGAACCACAGCCAGCATCGGAGCGCGTAGGCGCGTCGCGAAATCGCGATGCGAAGTCAGTCGCGCCTGGAGCACAGCCAGGACCAGGAGTATGAGGATGACGAGATCCAGGCTGGGGGCGATGGCGATCGCGGCCATGCCCGCAAGGCCCAGCAGGCCCCACGTGAGCAGCTTGGCGCGGGGCACCCTCGGCGGAGCGAAGACGACCGCCAGGCCTAGCGCGCCGGTCGCGGCGAGGAGGAGCTCAGGCTCCATCTTGCTTCGCCGATCTGGCTGGTGGAGCCGCTGTCGACGGTGAGATTGGAACGGCCGGGACGAACATCACGCCCGCGGCGATCAAGCCCGCGACGATCGCTGGTATCGGACCCGCTGATTCGGCGTCGAGGCCGGAAGCCGTCCCGAGCGCCATCGCCATCGCCGCAATTCCCGCGAGCGCGACAGTGACGTCGCGGCTCATCAGGATGCGGGCTCCCATCAACGCCGGGACCACTAGCGCGGCGAAGCGAAGAGACGCATCCGGCCCGGTGGTCACTGAGGCCGCAAGCCAGAACGCGAGCAGCGCAGACGCGACACAGAGGATCAGGCGTGGGGTGGAGCCCGCAGGCATGATCCCCCACCCCGCCGGACCCGATCGCCAGCACTGAACGGCAGCGATCAGGCCTCCGACCACGATGGCGCCCGAACCGATAACCATGCCTGCCGGCCAGGTAAGGACGGCAAGGCTGATGGACAGAAGCCCCAGTCCGAGTGCCAGGCCGCGCCGGGCATCGGCCAGCACGATGAGGCTGGCCGCGACCCAGGCGACAAATGCCGCTCCGGCCACTTACCTGGTCACGGCGAAGGCGAGGGCCGCGAGCGACGCGATCCAGACCAGCGGCCGCCCTCCCGACGCGGCGACCTCCAGCGCCCGGAGATCGAGGATCGATCGGTATTGCTCAGGGAGGGTTGCCGAGGTGGCAGCTTGACGCAAGCGGCCGATCGCCGCGGCCCAGGGAATTTCGAACAGGGCGGGTCGGGCCTGAGTCTTGATCAGGGACGTGCTCGCGGCGCCAAAGGCGAGCACGCCGATGATCAGGAGCGGAACGAACAGCGCGACCGCCGGAAGCACTGTGGAGACGGTGACCACCGAGGTGAGCCCTCCGCCGACCGCGCCCGAACTCAGCGGCATCACATCCGCCTGAGCGGGATTCGCGAGTGCCGACTGAATCACAGCGAACGCCGGGCCGGCGACCAGCGTCAGCGCGGCGACAGCCATCGCCATGCGAGGGAACGTCTCGGCGGCTGGCCGCCCGCGTCCGGCGGGAAGACCCGTGGCGCGCGCGGCGGCGACCATCCAGATCACCCAGGCGATCGCACCTGCGACCCCGATGAATCCGAAGAAGTCGCCCGCCTCAAAGGTGGATTCGATGCCGACGATCCTCGCTCCGAAGCCAAGCGCGGGCGGGAGGCCGACAGCTGCGGCGATGGCGATCAGGGACGCGGGGCCGGCGCGGTCCGGTAAAAGTGAGAGGCAGCCGGTCATCGCCGACGCGAAGGCGAGCGTGACGAGCCCCGCCACCAGTCCGAGGGGCGTGCCCAACGCGACAGTCATCAGCGCGAACCCGCCGATTCCGGGAATCACCTCACCGAGAAATCCGCGGCGTGTCGCCGCGGCCTGCGCACGCGCGGCGGCGCCGAGCGTGACAACCACTCCCCAGGAAGCAAGGACGGCATTGAACGCAATGTGCGGATATCTGCCGTCGCCCATCTCGTATGCGCGGACGAGGAGATAGAAACCGAGCGGAAAGAGGGTCGCGACAACCAGCCCAGCGGCGCGGAGCGACGGCCTCGACCAAACCTCGGACGGCCACGAACGCCAGGGGACGAGACCAGATGCCAGCACGCCCGCAAAAGCGATCAGCGCGAACACCGGGGTTGTGAGGGCGGATACAGGAATGGCCGCGTACGCGGCGGTCCCGCTGCGGACCTGGAGGATCACCCCGGCCCAGCTCAACGCCAGCCAGGCCGCCAGCAGCATGCTCCAGCGCGGACGCGGCGCCCTGACGTCTTCGCCGTCGAGCTGGATCACGGCCAGCGTCGCGGCGGTGCTCCCGGCGAGCGCGGTGAGCACGACTCCGCCGGCCTCGATGGTTCCCATGGCGGCAGCGACGCCGAGCGCGCCGAGCGCCGCCTCCTGCCAGTTGCGCCGCTGGAGGGTCAACACCAACGCGGCCGGGAGCAGGACCATGAGGCCGAAAGCAAACCCGACCGCGTCGATGCGCAGCTGAAACGGCGAACCGAAACCCAGCTGACCGAGCGTCAGCTCCTGCGTGGAGCGCAGCGGCAGCCACAAGACCAGCAGCGCCACCGCGGCTGCCCAGACGCCGCCGCCCACGGCGATGCGGCCGAGGTTGAATCCGCCGAGCCCGAAAGCCGTGATGGCCCCGGCAGCAAAGAGGGGCAGCAGCACAGGCGCCAGCAGCGCAATCGACGGCAAGGCCTGCTTACTGTAGGCGGTCGATTGCGGCGCGAAGCTCGGCGGCTCGGTCCTCCAGCTTCCGGACGATGTCCTGCGGGGCCTTGGCCAGAAACTCGGGGTTGGCGAGCTGCGCCTCGGTCTTCGCCAGGTCCAGCTTGAGCCGCGCCAGCTCCGCCTCACGCTTGGCCTCAGCCAGACGGCTGTCCCCCGGGCTTGATGGAAACGTCACCCGCGCGGGAGCCGACGAGAGCGGCGTGCCACCCTCCATCTCATCGACCAGCTCGACCCAGGCCAGCCGCGCGGCAAGGGTTGCGACCGCGCGCTCGATCGGCTGCTCGAGGTGCAGGCTCCCGCCGCGTGGCGGGGCACCCGCGGCCTGCCGGTGGCCGCGCACCTCCTCGACGATCGTCATGACCTCTCCGAACGACTGCTCGGCTTCCAGGTCGACAAAGCGACCGTCCGGTTCGGGCCACGGCGAGAGCATCAAGTAGTCGACGTGGCCTGGGGTCCGAGACCACAGCTCCTCCGTCAGGAAGGGCATGAACGGATGCAGCATTCGCAGCAAGGTGTCGAGGCAGAAGTAGGCGACGTCCTGGGCAGTCGGGTCGCCGGCGCGTAAGCGCTCCTTCGCGGCTTCGAGATACCAGTCGCAGAGTTCGTTCCAGGCAAAGCTGTACGCCGCCGCCATCGAATCCTGAAACTCAAAACCCTCGATCCCCGCCGTGACCGCCGAGCACGCGTACATGAGACGCGAAACGATCCAGCGGTCCTCCAGGTGCTCGTGCACCTCGAACGTTCCAGGGGTGACCGCGGTTGGACTCCCCGGCGAGCTGAGGACCAGGCGGGTCGCATTCCAGAGCTTGTTGGAGAACCGGCGGTAACCCTCGACGCGGCTCTCATCGAACCTCACGTCCTGGCTCGACATCGCGACTGAAGCGGCCCACGCGCGCACGGCATCCGTGCCATAGCGGTCGATCAGCTCACGCGGGTCGATGCCCGTGCCCAGCGACTTGGACATGCGACGGCCATCGTTGGCCTGGACCTGGCAGTGAATTGCCACGTCGGAGAACGGAACCTCGCCCATGAACTCGAGTCCGGTCATGATCATGCGGCTGACCCAGAGATTGATGATCTCGCGAGCCGTGCTGTTCATGCTGTTCGGGTAGAACGACTTCAGGTCGTTGGTCTCTTCGGGCCAGCCGAGCGTCGCGAACGGCCACAGAGCGGACGAGAACCACGTGTCGAGCACGTCCGGGTCCTGGGTGAGCTTGCTGCTCCCGCACTCGGCGCATTCCCGCGGGGCCTCGACCGAGACGGTCGTATGGCCGTTCTCGCAGTAGTAGACCGGGACACGGTGGCCGAGCCAGAGCTGGCGCCCGATGTTCCAGTCGTGCAAACCACGCAGCCAGTCGAGGTAGGTGCGCTCGTAGCGCTCTGGATGCCAGCGCACCTTGCCGGCTGCCGAGGCCGCCAGCGCTTTGTCGCGCATAGTCTCCATGCGCAGCCACCACTGGTCGCTGATCAGCGGCTCGATCACCGTGTGACACCGGTCGCAGTGGCCGACCTCGTGCGTGTACGGCTCCTGCTTGACGAGGAATCCCTGCGCCTTTAGATCCGCGACGACCCTCTCGCGCGCCTCGAGCGCGGGCAGGCCGTCATAGGGAAGGCCCGGCACGTTCATCCGCGCGTCGGGGTGCAGCCCGTTGATGACCTCCAGCGAGTGTCGCTGGCCGATCTCGTAGTCCATTGCGTCGTGGCCCGGTGTGACCTTGAGCGCGCCCGTCCCGAAATTTTTGTCGACCGCTTCATCGCCGACGATGGGCAGCTTCCGGCCGACCAGCGGAAGGATCGCTGTCTTGCCGATCAGCGCGCGGTACCGTTCGTCGGTCGGATTGACCGCGACCCCGGTGTCCATGAGCATGGTCTCGGGCCGTACCGTGGCGATCACGACTTCTCCGCCATCTTCAGTCGGATATCTGATGTAGTAGAGCGCGTCCTCGTGAACCTGCCAGTCGATCTCCAGGTCGGAGATGGCGGACAGGTCGTGAGGACACCAGTTGACGATGCGCGGCCCTCGGTAGATCCATCCGCGCTCGTAGAACGCGACGAACGCGGTCATGACCGCGCGCACGTAGCGAGGGTCCATCGTGAAGCGCAGGCGCGACCAATCGAGCGAGATGCCGAGGATGCGGTCCTGGCTCACGATGGTCTCGCCGACTTCGAGATACCACTCGTTCACGCGCGCCGTGAACGCATCGCGGCCCAGCTGCTCCTTCGTCATGCCTTCCGCCGCGAGCTGCTTCTCGATCACGTTCTGTGTCGCAATTGCCGCGTGGTCGGTGCCCGGAAGATAAAGAACTTCGTAACCCGCCATGCGCCGATAGCGCGCGCAGATGTCCTGCATCGTGTGATTGAGCGCGTGGCCCATGTGCAGCGCGCCGGTGATGTTCGGCGGAGGCAGGCAGATCGTGTACCTGGGTTTCTTGCTCTGCGCGTCGGCGACGAACAGGCCGTCGGACTCCCAGCGCGCGTACCAGCCGGCCTCGATGGCCCGCGGGTCGAACGCCTTCGGCATCTCGCTCGGTTGGTCTGGTTGTCTCTCTTTCATGTTCAAAGGGGCGTGTTTGATCGCCTGGAGTGGGTTAGAGGCGCCGGCGCGACGGTCGCTTTAGCGCGACTGGGCCGGCGAGGGTACGGATACGGGCTCGCTC
>DATFVI010000234.1:0-6423 GCA_035260405.1 Candidatus Dormiibacterota bacterium | reverse complement strand
CGGAAGAAGCTCTTGAACAGCAGCCACCGCCGAGTCAACAGAACCGCCACCACCAGCGTCAGCGGAAGCTTGATCGCGGTCTCCGCCACCGCGAAGACCAGCGTGTTCTTCAAGGCGAGCCAGAAGATCGGATCCGCCCAGATCTTCTGGTAGTTGCCCAAACCGACAAAGTCGGTCAGGGGCTGGATCCCATCCCAGTTGAACAGCGAGTAGTAAGCCGTGGCCAGCAGCGGCCACACCGTGAACCCCCCGTACAGCACAAGGAACGGAAACAGAAATACAAAGATCCAGAAACGGCTGCCCGACGCACCGGGCACCAAAGCGGCCCCGCGTTCGCCGCGGGGCCGGCCTTGTTCTGCGACCGCTGCGGGCGTCGCTCTGGCTAACTCATTCAACTTCCAGGGGAACTATGACTTCGGATAGCTCGCGGGATTGAAACTCTTCGTGAAGTCCCAACCGTTGGTGCCGAAGGAGTAGCAGCTGAGCGAAACATTGAGGCCCGAAGCCGCCTCCTTCTGCAGCTCCGACGCCAAAACCTGCTGCCGCGTCGACACGACTGTTTGCGCGGCCGGCTTGAGATCCTTGTTGCTGGTGATGGCATCGACCATCACCTGGAGCTCCCAGTTGGGGTGTAGCGCAGAGGCGTCCGTGTAGGCGCTCGAGGTGGAAAGCGCAGGGCACTTCAGGAGCGGGTCCGGATAGCTGACGCGGAAACCTTTCGTGTCGCCGATCTTGAAGATCTGCTGCCAGGCCGGGTCGGTCAGCACCTTTTTGCTGTCGGCGAACGCGAGGGTCGCGAACTGGTTCTTCAAGAAGTTCCGAACAAAGAAACCGGTCGGGTTCGTGATCCACTGGATGAGCTTCCAGGCGTCGGCCGCGTGCTGCGTCTGGCTGCTGACCCAGTAGTCGTTCGTCGAGTTCGTCGAGGAGAGCGCGCCTGCTGCTCCGCTGTCCGGGTTGGGGTGCGCCGCCACCACGTACCCGTCGCTGTGGAACCCGAGCTGGTCCCAAACGCTCACCATCCACGGGCCGTCCATGTAGATGCCCGCCTGTCCGGCGGCGAACTGCTGGCGCGAGAACGACTTGTCCTGCACGCCAGGGGCGAAGTAGCCCTTGTTGTAGAGGCCCTTCAGGTAGTTGAAAGTGTCCAGCATGCGCGGGTCGCTCAGGTCAAAGGTCCCGTTCTTGTAGTCGAAGAGGAGGTCGGTCATATTCCCGGCCGCCATGGCGTACCACGCCCGCTGCCAGTCGGTTCCCTTCATCGGAACCGCCATGCAGTAGGCCTTGGTCTTGGACTTGATCGTCGCGCACGTATCGGCCAGCTGGCTCCAGGTCGTGGGCGCCTGATTGGGGTCGAGGCCGGCCTGAGCGAACACTGCTTTGTTCAAGTACATATAGCCCGGGCCCCAGTACTGCGTGTCCTGCCACGGAAAGCCATAAACCTTCCCGTTCTTCATGTTGATGCCGTTCTGAAATGACCCGGCCGGCCAGCGCTTGGTCCAGTCGCTGGGGACCTTGCCGTCAGGTGAGACCGTGCCGATCCAGCTGTTGGACATCAGCCAGTTCATCGAATTGGAGCCCTCTTTCTGCCAGTAGAAGATGTCGGGCGCCTGCTTGCTCTGAAACGCCAGGGGCAGCGTTTGCTCGTACTGCGCCTGGGCGATCGACACCCATTGAATCGTGACGTTGGGGTAGAGGCGCGTGTATTCGTCCGAAACCTGCTTGTGAAAAGCGGTTTGCTCAGTCGAGAAGTCCATGAGCTTGAGGGTCACCGGAGCCGCGCTTGCCGCAGGTGGGGTGCCCGCGGTGCCGCCCCCGCTGCAGCCCACAAGACCTAACACCGCGGCGATCATCGCCGCCCGCTTCGTCAGCCTGCCCATTCCATAACCCTCCCGTTTTGGAAAGCGTTTACCCACCACCATCAGCCTAGGTTCGGGAGTCTATCCAAGGGAAGCACGCCCGTCAACACCCATATTGCGTCAGCCCTTGGAAAGCGTTTACCATGGACCGGCATGGACGGTTCGCCCACCATCACCGACGTGGCGCGCCGCGCCGGGGTCTCCGTGGCGACCGCCTCCCGCACCCTCAACGGCGCCCGGCCGGTGGGGGAGGCGCTGCGGGACCAGGTCGTGGCTGCCGCTCGCGAGCTCGGCTACAGCCCCAACCCTCACGCTCGTGCGCTGGCCCAGGCCACCGACGCCTCGGTGGGGGTGATCGTGCACGATGTCACCGACCCGTACTTCTCCGAGATCGTTCGCGGAATGCTCCAGGCCTCGGCGCTCACCGAGCGGCTGGTGCTCATCTGCAACACCTATCGGGACCGCGAGCGCGAGCTCGCCTACATCGCCCATTTCCGCGCTCAGCGCGTGAAGGCGCTGGTCCTGGCCGGGAGCGGTCTCGAGGACCGCGACTTCGGCGCCCGCATGGCCGCGCAGATCAACGCCTTCGAAGCGACCGGGGGCCGGGCGGTCCTGATCGGGCGCCACTACGCGCCTGGTGACGCGGTGATCCCCGACAACGTCGGCGGGGCGCGCGAGTTGGCTCGAATGTTCGTCAATGCGGGCCATCGCCGCATCGGGGTGATCTCGGGCCCCTCCAACCTGACCACCACTCATGACCGCCTCGCCGGGTTTCGGATGGGCCTTCGCGACTCGGGCCTCGAGCTCGACGAGGCGGCGGTGGTCACCGGTGATTTCACGCGCGACGGCGGGGAGCGGTCGGTGCAGGACCTGGTCTTGCAAGCGCCCGACCTGACCGCGATCTTCGCCCTCAACGACGTCATGGCGATCGGCGCTCTGAGCGGTCTCCGCCTTCTCGAAAAACGGGTGCCCGACGAAATCTCGCTGGCCGGCTTCGACGACATTCCAATCGCGCGAGACCTGATGCCCAGCCTTACCACCGTCCGCGTGCCAATGGTCCAGATGGGAACGCGCGCCCTGGCCCTGGCGATGGAGCCGTTGGGCACCGGCCTTCGCACCGAGCACCTGCCGACGGAGCTGGTCGTACGCGACAGCACTGGGCTGGCGCCGTCAACAACGAAGCGGCCGTGACGAACCGGCGGCGGGTCGGGATCGTGATGAACGGCGTCACCGGAAGGATGGGCGGAAACCAGCACCTCGCGCGCTCGATCGCGGCCATCAGGGCGGAGGGCGGAATCAAACTTGCAGACGGCAGCTCGATCTGGCCGGATCCGATCCTGGTCGGGCGCAACGTCGAAAAGCTCGGCAAGCTCGCCGCCATGCATGGCATCGAGCGGTGGAGCACCGACCTTGCCGCGTGCCTGTCGAACCGCGACGACACGATCTATTTCGACGCGCAGACGACGGAGCTCCGGGCGCCGGCGGTGCTCGCTGCAATCGAAGCCGGTAAGCACGTCTACTGCGAAAAGCCGGTCGCCACCAACCTTGCGGAAGCGCTCGAACTGGTTCGAAAGGCCAACGTGGCAGGCATCCGGCACGGCGTGGTCCAGGACAAGCTTTTCCTGCCGGGCCTGCTCAAGCTGCGCGGCTTGATCGACACCGGGTTTTTCGGACGGATTCTCTCGGTGCGCGGGGAGTTTGGCTACTGGGTCTTCGAGGGCACAGACCAGCCGGCGCAGCGCCCGGCCTGGAACTATCGCAAAGAGGACGGTGGGGGCATCGTGCTCGACATGTACTGCCACTGGCGCTACGTGCTCGACAACCTCTTTGGCGGTGTGCGCAGCGTGCTCTGCTTGGGCGCGACACACATTCCTGAGCGCGTCGACGAGTCCGGCCACTCCTATCGCGCCACCGCCGATGACGCCGCCTACGGAATCATGGAGCTCGACGGCGGCGTGATCGCTCAGATCAACTCGTCGTGGACCGTGCGCGTGCGCAGGGACGACCTCCTGGTGCTTCAGGTCGACGGCACAGACGGATCCGCGGTGGCGGGCCTTCGCGACTGCGTCGTGCAGCCCAGGGAAGCAACTCCAAGGCCGGTCTGGGACCCCGACTCGCCTCAACCGATCAACTTCTATGACGGCTGGGAGCCGGTGCCGGACACTGGCCCAACCGAAAACGCCTTCAAGACTCAGTGGGAGCTCTTTCTCAAGCACGTGGTTTGCGGCGACCCATTTCCCTGGGACCTGCGCGAAGGCGCCAAGGGAGTCCAGCTGGCTGAGCTCGCGATGCGTTCCTGGCGAGAGCGGCGCTTTGTCGACGTGCCGAGCCTGGCTCTTTGAGCAAGGCGATGGCCTATGCGCCGCCAAGCTCGAAACCGCTGTGCCGCATCGCGTTCGCGGCAGCCCACGTAGTCGCACACGACCCGAACACGATCGATTGGGACCTGACCATGGCCTACCGGCGCCACCTCTGGAGCTACGGCCTGGGCGTGGCCGAGGCGATGGACACCGCGCAGCGGGGCATGGGCCTGGAGTGGCCGGCGGCCCGCGAGCTGATGATCCGGTCAATGGCGGAAGCCAGGGCGGCGGGCGGCGAAATCGTCTGCGGCGCGGCGACAGATCAGCTCGGCGAGCCCCTACGAAGGCCGCTGGGGGAGATCATCGACGCCTACCGGGAACAGTGCTCGTTCATCGAGGACGCCGGCGGAGGCGTGGTCGTGATGGCCAGCCGCCACCTCGCGCGCAGCGCCAAGAGCCGCGATGACTACGCGCGCGTCTATGGGGAGGTGTTGGAGGGGCTGCGCAGGCCGGCCATCATCCACTGGCTCGGCGACATGTTCGATCCGGCTCTCGCCGGCTACTGGGGCACGCCGGACCTGGCGGAAGCGGCCGACGTGTGCCTGGCTGTAATCAATGCCAATCGGGAGAAGGTCGACGGCGTCAAGCTCTCCCTCCTCGACGCCGGCCGAGAACGCGACCTGCGCGGCCGCCTGCCCGATCAGGTCCGCATGTACACCGGCGACGACTTCAACTATCCGGAGCTGGTGCGAGGCGACGGCAACCGCCACAGCCACGCCCTGCTCGGCATCCTGGACGCGATCGCCCCTGCCTTTTCAGCCGCGCTCGTCGCAGCCGACGCCGGCGACTGGGGCGAGTACGAGCGCATCCTTGCCCCCACGGTCGAGCTGTCGCGACACATCTTCGCCCCGCCGACCTACAACTACAAAGCGGGCATCGTCTTCCTCGCCTGGCTCAACGGCCACCAGCCGCACTTCAAGATGCTGGGAGGAATGGAGGGCGCTCGTTCCGTCGAGCACTATGGCCGCCTGCTGGTGCTGGCCGGCAAAGCGGGCCTCCTCGCAGACCCCGAGCTCGCGGCCAATAGGATGAGCAGCCTCCTTGGATGAGCTGCGAAGGCTCAGCCTGAACCAGGCGACCATCCCGAGCTGGTCGCTCCCGGAGGCCGCGGACGGCTGCGCGAAAGCCGGTCTCGGCTGGATCGGGGTGTGGCGCGACCGCCTGGCCGAAGTCGGCATCGCCGCGGCGACCCGCTCGATCCGAGACGCGGGCATCGGCGTCTCGAGCCTGCTGCGCGGCGGTTTCTTCGACGCCTCCGAGTCGACGGCTCGCCGGCGGCACATGGACGGCAACCGGCGCGCGGTCGAAGAGGCCGCCGAACTCCACGCGCAAACGCTGGTCCTGGTCTGCGGCCCGGCCGCGGGGCGCGACCTGGAAGGCGCCCGCGCCTACATCGCCGAGGCGATCGCCGAGCTGCGCGATTTCGCGGCCCCATGCGGAGTGGCCCTCGGCATCGAACCCATGCACCCCGTCTACTGCGCCGACCGGTCTGCGGTCGTGACCCTGCGCCAGGCCCTCGCGCTGGCGGCGCCCCATCCCCAAGCCGAAGTCGGCGTCGTCATCGACGCCTACCACGTGTGGTGGGACCCTGACCTCCGCGCCGAGGTGGCTGCGGCGAGAGGGCGAATCCAGGGATATCACGTGTGCGACTGGCTCGTTCCGCCCCCGGATCACTTGAACGGACGGGGCATGATGGGCGATGGAGTGATCGACCTGCGCGGGCTGCGCCGCATGGTGGATGAGGCGGGCTATGACGGTCCGATCGAGGCCGAGATCTTCAACCCCACGGTCTGGGCGCTAGCTGGAAACGAAGCCCTCGACCTGGTCTGCCGCCGCTACCTCGAGCATGTCGTCGCATGAAAGGCCCGGCCTTCAGCACCCTCGCGTGCCCGAGCTGGACTCTCGAGGAGGCGCTGGTCAAGGGACGCGAGTACGGCTATCGGGGAGTCGAGCTGCGCCTCGTCGATGGTGAGCTCATCGACGACTCGATGCCGGCTGGCGAACGCAGGCGAGTCGGCGCACTGCTTGCCGAATCCGGCCTTGACCTGGTCGCCGTGGACAGCTCGATCCGCCTCAGCGAGGGCGAGCCCGAGGTGGTCGCCGCCGAAATCGCCCGTTTCCTGGAGCTGGCATCCGCCTGGGGATCACCGCTGATCAGGGTTTTCGGCGGTCCCGGCGAGCGTCACAGCGCGGTGCGAGCGCTG
>DATFVI010000233.1:0-14908 GCA_035260405.1 Candidatus Dormiibacterota bacterium | reverse complement strand
AGGTGGAAGCGTCCCAGCGTGCGGTTGTCGCGCGCCATCTCGCGCTCGCCCTGGAGGACGTGGACCTCGACTGAGGTCTGGCTGTCCGCCGCGGTCGAGAAGACCTGCGAGCGAGAGGTCGGAATCGTGGTGTTTCGCTCTATGAGCTTGGTCATGACGCCGCCGAGGGTCTCGACCCCCAGCGAAAGCGGTGTCACGTCCAGCAGAAGGATGTCCTTGACCTCGCCCTTGAGCACCCCGGCCTGGATGGCCGCGCCGATCGCGACGACCTCGTCCGGGTTGACTCCCTTGTGGGCCTCCTTGCCGCCGAGCAGGTTCTTGACCAGCTGCTGGATCACCGGCATACGGGTCGAACCACCGACGAGGACGACCTCGTCGATCTGCTGTGGAGTCAGGTTGGCGTCCTTCAGCGCGGCCAGGAACGGTCCACGACAGCGCTCGGTCAGGTCGGCCGTCAGCGACTCGAACTTCGCCCGCGTGAGCGTCATCTCGAGGTGCTTCGGGCCCGTCTGGTCGGCGGTGATGAAGGGCAGGTTGACGCTCGTCTCCAGCCGGCTCGACAGCTCGATCTTCGCCCGCTCCGCCGCCTCGGTGAGGCGCTGCAGAGCCTGGCGGTCGGACTTCAGGTCGATGCCGTTCGACTTCTTGAACTCGTCGGCCAGCCAGTCCACGATCCGCCGGTCGTAGTCGTCGCCACCAAGGTGGGTGTCGCCGTTGGTGGACTTGACCTCGAACACGCCGTCGCCCACGTCGAGGACGGACACGTCGAACGTTCCACCGCCCAGGTCGAAGACCAGGATCGTCTCATTGGCCTTCTTGTCGAGGCCGTATGCGAGCGATGCCGCGGTGGGCTCGTTGATGATGCGCACGACGTTGAGGCCGGCGATCTGGCCGGCGTTCTTGGTCGCCTGGCGCTGGGCGTCGTTGAAGTAGGCGGGCACAGTGATCACCGCGTCGGTGACCTTCTCGCCAAGGTAGGCCTCGGCGTCCGCCTTCAGCTTCTGCAGGATCATGGCTGAGATCTCTTCGGGCGTGAACTCCTTGTTGGCGTTCGGGATCTTTACGACGACACGGTCGTCCTTGCCGGCCTTGGCCTCGTACGGCACGATCTTTCGCTCCTCGACGACCTCGGCGTACTTGCGTCCCATGAAGCGCTTGATCGAGTAGACGGTGTTCTCGGGGTTGACGGCCGCCTGCCTGCGGGCGAGGTTGCCGACAAGGCGCTCGCCCGACTTCGTGAAGGCGACTACCGAGGGCGTGGTCCGGGAACCTTCGGCGTTGGGTATTACTACAGGTTCACCACCCTCCATGACGGCGATGACTGAGTTGGTCGTCCCCAAATCGATTCCTACGGTTTTCGGCATATGACGGTTTCCCTCCAGGTGCGCGGCGTGGCGCAATTTTGAATTTCTATGGTTCTCTCATTCCCCGCCACGCCGGCATCAAAACAGGTTGATGAGGCGAGCCTCCACGAGCCTCTAGGCTTGTCTGCGTGGCGATCTTCGAGCTCGACCCGGTGGACCGCATCGCGGTGGCCGCCGTCGGCCAGCCCGGACAGCGCCAGTTCTTCCTCGTGGCGAGCGGCCGGGGCCGCCAGCTAACCCTCGCGTGCGAGAAGACGCAGATCCAGGCCCTGCTCGTGCGCTTGAACCAGATGATGGAGTCACAGGGCATCCCCGCGGCCGAAAACGCGCGGGCGACGAGCGGGCTGATGCCCGGCGAGCCGGAGTGGCAGGTCGGCGAGATGGGGCTGGGCTACCACGAGGCGCGCCGGATGTTCGTGCTGGTCGCAAGCCAGGCCGCGGCCGGCGATGAGGAACCCTCAACGGACGATGCTCCGAGCGTGCGGTTCTGGCTCAGTCACGACCAGGTCGTCGCCTTCTCGAAGCAGGCGGAGACAGTGCTCACGGCTGGCCGGCCGCTGTGCCCGCGCTGCGGCCTGCCGATGGACCCCGCCGGCCACCCCTGCCCGGTTTCCAATGGCGCGCGGCCGATCTTCTGAGCGCGCCGGGAGCCGGCCTGAGAAGCGGACCGAGCAGCTGCTCGCGGGCCTTCCCGATCTCAAGGTGCTCGGCCTCCTTCACGGCTCGTCCAACTACACGTTTCTCGCGGAGCTCCAGCCGCATCCGCCGGCTGGACTGCTGGCGGTGTACAAACCGGCGCGCGGCGAATCGCCCCTTTGGGATTTCGAGGCCGGGACGCTGTACAAGCGCGAGGTCGCGGCCTACGAGCTGAGCAAGGTCCTCGGCTGGCCGAACATCCCGCCCACCGTGGTGCGCCGGCATGGTCCGCACGGCGTCGGGGCGGTTCAGCTTTTCATCGAAGCCGACCGCCGCCACTTCCTCGACGAGCAATCGACGCGGCGTCCCACCTGGGCGCGCGTCGCGCTCTTCGACGTCATCGCCAACAACGCCGACCGCAAGTCTGGGCACTGCCTGTTCGACGCCAACGACGAGGTCTGGGTGATCGACCACGGCCTGACGTTCAACGTCGACCACAAGCTGCGGACCGTGATCTGGGACTTCTCGGGCGACCCTCTGCCGCCGGACCTCTGCGGGGACGTGGAGCGAGCGCTGGCGGATATGAAAAAAGGCGGGCTGGAGGCGACGCTGGAGAAGCTGATCAGCCCGGCCGAGGTGCGGATGCTGAAGCGCCGGCTGCGCGGCGTGCTCGACCCGGAGTGGCGCTTTCCCGAACCGACCTCGGCATGGTCGGTGCCGTGGCCACCCATCTAGGGTGGCTGGTAACCTTCGCGGGTTTCCATGCGTTTCTCCCGTATCTCTGTGAGGGTGCTGCGTTCGCTCGGCCCCGTCATCGGCGCCATCGGCTGTGCCGTCGCGCTCGTCGCTCTGGCGCCCATGCCGCACGACCACATCTACGCGGATTATTGCCCGGCCAGCGCGCCCTGCACTCCGCCACCTCCGTCACCAGTTCCGACTCCGACACCCACCAACGCATTCCTTTCTCTCGATGTGACGGCCGGCGATCCCACCACTCAGATCACCGTCAACGGCGGCGCCTTCCTCCCCAATGAATCGATGACCCTCATCTGGGATCCACCCAACAACAAGGTCGCGGGAGGAGCGGTCGCAGACGGAAGCGGCAACTTCACGACGCACGTGAAGCCGTTCTCGGGCGACCCTCCAGGGCTTCATCGCCTGTGCGCCAGCGTCCCCCCGAACCCCTGCGCGAGCTTCACGCTGCAGGCGGTCACGGCGACCCCTACGCCCCAGGCCTCGCCGTCGGCTTCGCCCGACGTCAGTCCCTCGCCCACCGCGAGCCCCTCCGACACCGCCAGCCCTACGCCCGCGGCGGCGACGCTCAACGGCCTAGACCTGATGATGAAACCGCCGTTCGTGATCCTGCCCATCATCGGCGGCGCCGGGCTGGCGATCGCGTTGATCTACTGGATCTTGAGCATGGTGATGCGGCCTAAACAGAAGCCCCTGAAATCTGTCGCGGTAACGCACGTCGCGTCACGACCGGATTACGCGGCCGGCTTCGGTGCGCCGCCGCCAGTGCCCGCACCGCCAGTCGCGCCTCCGTCTGCGTGGGCGGACGTGCTCCCGAAGACGCCTGCGACACCACCATCCGCGCCGGTTGGGCCGCCCGCGGAACCCGAGGCGCCCGCCACAGCAGACGTCGCGGAGGTCGCCCCGGCCGAGCCGCCCACAACCGCCCCGGAGGAGCATCGCCCGATGCCGTCTGAAATGCCGCCGGCGGACCCCGCCGCGGCGCCCGACGAGCCACCGGACTTCCCCGAGCCAGTCGATTATTAGCCAGCCGGGCTGATCGCTTATAGACTTTCGCGCTGATGACGCTGCTCGACGTGCGCGAGCTGAGCGTCCGCTTCGGGGGGGTCGTCGCGCTTGATCGCGTCTCCTTCACCGTCGAAGCGGGCGAGGTCGTGGCGTTGATCGGCCCAAACGGCGCCGGCAAGACGACCCTCTTCAACGTCATCACGCGCGTGTACCGGCCCAGCGCGGGCAGCGTCCTGGTCGACGGGGAGCCTGTCTCGCGCATGTCTCCTCACAACGTGATCCGGCACGGCCTCGCGAGGACGTTTCAAAACGTGGCGCTCTTCCGCTCGATGAGCGTGCTAGAGAACGTGATCGTCGGAGATCACATACGAACCCCAAGCGGGTGGCTCGAGTCGACGATCCCGATGCCGCACGCCGCGCGGGCCGAGAGCGCGGCCAGGAAGAGGGCGCTGGAGATGATCGATTTCGTCGGCCTGGGTGCCGTCGCGACCCGGCCGGTCGCCGTCTTGCCGTTCGGGACTCAAAAGCGTGTCGAGCTGGCGCGGGCGCTCGTCTCCAAGCCGCGGCTGCTGCTGCTCGACGAGCCGGCCGGCGGCATCAGCCACGAGGAGGTCGACGTGATGGCAGACCTGCTCCGCCGCATCCACAAAGAGCTGAACGCGACGATGTTGCTGGTCGAGCACCACATGGCCTTCGTGATGGGCATCTCAGACCGCGTCGTCGTGCTCGACTTCGGGAAGAAGATCGCTGAGGGCAGCCCCGCGGCGGTGCAGCAGAACCCGAAGGTGATCGAAGCGTATCTGGGGGCGGCATCCTAGTGTCCGCTTTGCTGGAGCTCGAGGAGGTCCGCGCCGGCTACGGCCCGACGTCGGTCCTTCATGGCGTCTCGCTAGAGGTCAATGACGGCGAGATCGTCTCGCTGCTCGGCGCCAACGGAGCCGGCAAGACGACGACCCTCCGGGCGATCACCGGCGGCGTGCGCTGGACTGGTGACATCCGGCTCAACGGAAAGTCGCTGAGAAAGATGCATACCGAAGACGTGGTCCGTTACGGCGTCGCGCACGTGCCGGAGGGCAGAGGCATCCTCACCGAGCTGACGGTCGAGGAGAACCTGAAGCTCGGCTCGCACCTGCGCAGGGACGGCCCGGATGTGCGCAAGGACTACGACCGAGTGTTCGAATATTTCCCAGTTCTGCGAGATCGACGGCGGTTGTCGGCCAGCACGCTTTCCGGCGGCGAACAGCAGATGCTCGCGCTCGCCCGAGCTTTTCTCATGAAGCCCAGGCTCATGCTCCTGGACGAGCCATCGCTTGGCCTCGCGCCACTTGTCGTGCGAGCGATCTTCGAAATCATCAAGACCATCAACGAGTCGGACCACGTCGCGGTCCTCCTGGTCGAGCAAAACGCCCGCCTCGCCCTCGACCTGTCGAGCAAGGCGTACGTGCTCGAGGTGGGTCGCCTCGCAATCGAGGGCAGCAGCGCGGAGCTGAGAGGCAACGACGCGGTGCGCCGCTCGTACCTGGGTTACTGATGCAGGAGTTCCTCCAGCTTGTGGTCAGCGGAATCGCAACCGGAGGAATCTTCGCGAGCCTCGCGCTCGCGCTCGTGCTGATCTACAACGCGATGGGCCTCGTCAACTTCGCCCAGGGCGAGATGGCGATGGTCGCGACCTTCATCGCATTCACATTGATTTCTCACGGGCTCAACTACTGGATCGCATTTCCCGTCACGTTGGTGATCGCTTTCGCGGGTGGCATCGCGATCCAGCGCATCGTGATCCGCCCGGTGGAGCGCGCCCCGCTGCTGACGCTGGTCATCATCACGCTCGGGTTGACGACCCTGCTCAACGGCCTGGCCGGCGCGATCTTCGGCTACGTCCCGCGGTCATTTCCGAGCCCTTTCTCGGTGCAGACGGTGAACATCCTCGGCGCCTACGCGAGCTACCGAGACCTTGGAGTCATCGCGGTCTCGGGTGTGGTGCTCCTGGCGATCTACCTGCTGCTCCAGAGAACGACGGTCGGCCTCACCTTGCGGGCCGCCGCGCACCACCCCGAGGCCAGCCGCTTGCTCGGGGTCCGCGTGAGCTGGATGCTGGCGCTCGGCTGGGGCCTCGCGTCGGCAGTCGGCGCGGTGTCCGGGATCATGGTCGCCCCGATCATCCTGCTCGAGCCGAACATGATGCAGACGATCATCATCTACGCCTTCGCCGCAGCCGTGCTCGGCGGCATCGAGAGCCCGCTGGGCGCTGTGATCGGGGGCTTGATCGTCGGCGTGACCGTCAACCTCGCCGGCACGTATGTCCCCTTCGTCGGCGGCGACCTTCAGCTGGCCGTTGCGCTCGCGATCATCATCGGCGTCCTGGTCCTGAAGCCAAACGGCCTCCTCGGCCGGCCAAGCGTCCGGCGGGTCTAGGGGCGAGTGGTTCAGCGCTTCCGGACCCTGCCGCCGCGCTACTGGCTGGTGCTCGTCGTGGTCCTCTTCTTCATCGGGCTGCCGACCGTCATCGACAGCTTCCAGGCCGGCGAATGGGCGCAGGCGCTGGTGCTTGGCATTGCGATCATGGGCTTGAACATCCTGGTCGGATACAGCGGACAGCTGTCGCTCGGCCACGGCGCGTTCATGGCGCTCGGCGCTTACACGTCGGCGATCCTCGCACACCGCTACAAAATGGACTACCTCGTGACGATCCCGATCGCCGGGCTGCTCACCGGGACGGTCGGCTTCGTTTTCGGAGTGCCGGCCCTGCGACTGTCAGCCCTCTACCTGGCGCTCGCCACGTTCGCTCTGGCCGTGGTCGCGCCGAGCCTGATCAAGCGACCGGCGGAGCTGACCGGAGGCGTCCAGGGAATCGTGCTCCTGCCCCCGGTCCCGCCGCAGCCCGCCAGCGACACCTTTGCCGCCCTCACCGGCACAGCAATGACCTCGGACCAGTGGGTCTACTACGTGACGCTGGCCTGGGGTTTGCTGCTTTTCTGGCTGGCCTGGAACCTGCTCCGTCATCGGGCCGGCCGAGCGATGCGTGCGATCCGCGACGGCGAGGTCGCGGCCGCCGCGTCAGGGATCAACCTGGCCGGCTACAAGACGCTCGCGTTCGGCATCTCTGCCTTTTATGCGGGCATAGCGGGTTCCCTGTTCGGCCTGGCGGCCGGGTTCGTGAGCCCGGACAGCTTTCCAGTTGCCCTCTCGATCCAGCTCCTGGTGGGGGCCGTGGTCGGGGGGCTGGCCTCCATCCCGGGACCTCTCATCGGCGGGATCTTCGCCTACTTCCTCCCGATCGAGTCGAACCAGTGGGTTCCGACCCAGACCTGGATCCCCGCGGCGATCGCCTCGACCATCGAGAAGGCGGGCCCGGCGGTGACCTACGGGGCGGTCCTGATCCTGACCATGATCTTTGCCCCCAACGGCATCGTCGGCCTGGCGGCGGCAGCCTATACGCGGCTCCGTGGGCGGCTGAGGGGGGTCCCTGATCGTGAGAGTGGACAGATACCACAAGATCCTCAGACTGTTTAAATACATTTCCATAAAAGCGGGAGGAAGTTCTATGACTAAGATCGGCGCTAGGATCGCTGCGGTTGCAGCATTCATGGTCACCCTGGCCGCCTGCGGCGGCTCCGCCGCGCCTGCGGCCCAGACCGACGTCGGCGTCACCAGCAACTCGATCCTGCTCGGCAACACGATCGCCCAGTCCGGGCCGGCGGCTGCCTATGGAACGATCGCCAACGCCGAGCTCGCTTACTTCACGTACATCAACAACACCCAGGGTGGAGTGAACGGCCGGAAGATCACGTTCAAGATCCTCGACGACGGCTACAACCCGGCCAACACGGTCCCTCTGACCAAGCAGCTCGTCGAGCAGGACAAGGTATTTGCGATGTTCAGCGGCCTGGGCACGCAGGACCAGACGTCAGTCCGCGACTACCTGAACGCGCAGAAGGTTCCACAGCTGTTCGTGGCGACCGGAGCCACGACCTTCATGGCGGACGAAAGCCTGCACAACTACACCATCGGCTGGCAGCCGCCGTACCAGGGTGAAGCCCGCATCTACGCCAAGGACGTGCTCACCAACCACGCCGGCGCGAAGATCGGCGTGCTGTACCAGAACGACGACTACGGCCAGGACTATCTCAAGGGGCTGAAAGACGGCCTTGGCTCTAACGCGTCGATGATCGTCGACGCGGAGAGCTACGACGTAACCGCCGCCAGCACTGCATCGCAGCTCGCGACGCTCAAGGCCAAGGGCGCCGACACGCTGTTCCTCTTCACGACCCCTTCCTTCACCATCAAGTCGCTTGTCATCACGACCGCGCTGCACTGGGAGCCCACGATCTACCTCAACTCGGTCTCCAACCCGCAGGTCTACATGGGCATCGCGGCCAAGGCGGGAGCCGCGCTCAAGAACGTGACGAGCGTCGGCTACATCAAAGACCCGACCGACCCGACGTGGGCCAGCGACGCGGGCATGCAGCTCTATAAGACGGTCATCGCCAACTGCACGACCTGCAACGTCAACGACGGGTTCAACATCTACGGCGCGGCGGTGGCCTGGACGATGGTGGACGTTCTCAAGCAAGCTGGAAACAACATGACTCGGGCCAATGTCGTGAGCATCGCGACCAGCGGCCTCAACGAGACCGCCAATCCGTTCCTGCTCCCCGGAGTCGTCGTCAAGACGACCTCGAGCGACCACTTCCCGATCACCCAGGAACAGGTGATCACGTGGAGCGGCACGGGTTGGACCCGGCAGGGAAGCCTCATCGACGAGCGCGGAACGATCAAGTAACGACCTCTGGCGGGGCCGGTATCTACCGGCCCCGCTACCATTTCGACCGGTGCTGACTCGCCTGAAGCCTTACTGGCTGCACGCCTATCTCCTGACCTACACGCCGATCCTGCTTTTCGCGGACAGCCGGATCACCGCCCTGTGGCAGCAGTGGATGCTTGGGCTCCTCACCTTCGCGGTGCTGTACCTCTCCGCCCTCAAGGCTCCGAAGGAGCAGCGACTGCAGGTGTGGACGTGCGTGATCGTAGCCACCGGTTTCGAAATCTTCGGGTCGCTGATCTGGGGCGTCTACCGCTATCGCCTGCACAACGTCCCACTGTTCGTGCCGCCGGGACACGGCATGGTCTACCTCTTCGGTCTCCTGGCCGCGCGCACGCCGGTGGTCCTCCGCTACGGGAAGCGCGTGGCGCACGTCGTGCTCGCGGGCGCCACCACCTGGGCTCTGGCCGGCCTGACCGTGCTGCCCGTGATCACGGGACGCGTGGACGTCCAGGGCGCGCTGTGCCTGCCGGTTTTCGCCTACTTCGTGCTTCGCTCGCCACGCTGGGCGCTGTTCTCGGCCATTTTCATCGCGACCGGCGAGCTCGAGATCTTCGGCACATCATTTGGCAACTGGGCCTGGCTGCCGGTCGCACCATGGACGCACCTCCCGTCAGGCAACCCCCCATCGGTCATCGCGGGGGGCTACTGCGTGATCGACGCCTCGGTGCTGCTTGCGCTGCGCGGCGTGGCCTGGGTGCGCGCTCAGCCCTTCATTTCGAGGGTGGCGGTGCCGACCGTCGTGCGGTTGCCCGTGGAGTCCTCACCCCAGACCTCGAGCTCGACCTGATCGCCTTCGACCTTCGTCACTCGGCCGCGGCAGCTGTACGGCCGCCCAGGTTGGTCGATGCCTCGATAGCTCACCTCGAAAGACGTGAGCGTCCCGCGATCGCCGAGCCAGTCCGTCACGAGCTGGCCTAGAAACCCCGCCTTGAGCAGGCCGTGGAGGATGACGCCGGGCAACCCGACGCTCTGCGCGAAAGCCTGGTCGTAGTGGATCTCATAGAAGTCGCCCTGCGCGCCGGCGTAGCGGACCAGCTGGCGAGTCGTCGGATGCTTGACCAGCTCCGGCAGCGCATCTCCGACTTTCAGCGTCATCGCCTGATCGCGGTTCCGCGAAGGCTCGCGACCTTGCGGCCCTCCTGGTTGATGTAGTCGGTCTCGAAGATGATGAACAGCAGGCTGCCGCTGGATCCTGTCTTCTCGTAGACATCCGCCACCCGGCCGGTCGCCGTGATCCGGTCCCCCACCTTCACGGGCTCGAAATACTCGAAGCGGTTGCCGCCGTTCAGCCAGCCCTTGCCGTATTCCTCGGCTTCTTCGAGATGCACCGAAGCGGGCGCCAGCGCCACCAGGAACGTCGGCGGCGCCTCTTTTGCCCACCGCGGGTTGGGGTCGCCGATCGCTTCCACGAACCGTTTCAAATGGCCCGCTTCGACCGTCGCCTCGGCCGGCGGGCCGTCCTTTCCGATCCGCGCACGCAGGCGATCGATGACCGCGGTGGAGGTCGTCATCGGCCGCGCGGCAACCCGAGCACCCGCTCCGCGATGATGTTGCGCTGGATCTCCGAGGACCCGGCGTAGATCGTCTCCGCCTGCGCCCACATCCAGCCGTACTGCCAGCGCCCTTCCTCGACCGCGAACGGCGAATCGGGCGCGAGCGCGCCGTACGGCCCTTCGACCTCGAGGGCCGTCTCCTGGATCCGCTTGTCCATCTCGCTCCAGTAGAGCTTGGTGATGCTCGCGTCCGCGCCAGGCGCCTGGCCATGTTGCGCTTTCGTGAGGTTGCGGAGGCCGATCAGCCGGAAAACGTGCGCCTCGATCTGCGCCTGGGCGACTTGCTGTCGTACGCGGACGTCGGCGCCTGCTCCGCGCTCCCGCGCCAGGCTCGCCAGCTGCTCGACGGCCTGTTCGAATCGAGCGGCCTGGGCCAGGCCGCCGCGCTCGAAGCCGAACACGGTCATCGCGATCTTCCAGCCGGCTCCCGGATCGCCGACCATGTCTCGATCCTCGACGACCGCACCTGAGAGGAAGATCTCGCAGAACTCGCCGCCTCCCGTCATCTGGCGGATGCGCCTGACTTCGACACCCGGCTGGTGCATGTCGACCAGGAAGAATCCGATCCCGTCATGCGCTTCGGCACCGGCGTCCGTGCGCGCCAAAAGAAAGCTCTTGTCGGCGTAATGCGCGCCGCTCGACCAGGTCTTCTGCCCGCTTAGCACCCACCCGCCGTCACGCTTTTCGGCACGGGTCCTCAGGCCGGCCAGGTCGCTTCCCGCGTCGGGTTCGCTGAACCCCTGGCAGAAGATCAGCTCGCCGCTCAAGATCTTTTCGACGTACGCGTCCTTCTGCCACTGCGACCCGTGCACGAGCAGCGTGGGCGCCAGCAGGCTGACTCCAAGGCGGCCGAGGATGATCGGCGCCCCGGTCTTGGCCATCTCCTCCTGGTAAATGGCTTGCATCACGGGCGTGGCGGCTCGGCCACCTGCCTCGCGAGGCCACGCCAGCTTCAGCCAGCCACCGTCATGGAGCTTTCGCTGCCACTGCCGCTGGAGCGCGGTGTCGTCGTCCTCGCGGTAGCCCCCGACTCCGCCGTGCCGCCACTCGGCCGGGAGGTTGAGATCGAGCCAGGTTCGGACCTCGGTCCGGAATGCCTCCTCCTCCGCCGTGAAGCCGAGATCCACGTTTCCGAGGCTAGCAAAAAAGGGCATATTGGAGTTGTGGCAGCTGATGTGTTTTGCGGTCGCTGCGGTTCCGTACTCGTCAACCCGAACGCACCCTGCCCGCGCTGCGGGGCGCCCGCGTCAGGCAGCTATCGTGGCCAGGTCACGAGGAGCCGCAAGAGCCCGCTGACCGCGGCGGCCCTCGCGGTGATCCCTGGCTGCGGGCATTTTTACCTCGGTCACAACATGAAGGGCCTGGCCTACCTGCTCGGAATCGGAGGGCTCCAGTTCTTCGGGTTTGACCTGGACCTCACCGCGATCGGCGCAGTCGTCGGAGTGCCGATGGAACTCGGCGGCGGGACGCTGTGGCTGTTCAGCATCGTCGACGCGTACCGCACGGCCAAGCACATGGAAGCTGTCGAGCAGGCCGCCGCGACCGGCCGTCCCGCCTGAGTTAGTGTCCTAGCTGCTCTTTCGGCGCCTCCGGGTCGCAGGCTTCTTGCGAGGCGTCGCCGCCGCGGCCGGCTTTCTACGTCGCCGCTTCGCCGGCGCGGTCAGCGCCTTCTGCACGCGGCGCTGAATCGTACGTAGGGTCCGATCGACCGTGCTGCTGGCTTTCTCCGCACCTTTCTCCGTGAGCTTCACGACCTGGCGCTTCAGCTTCCGGTTTTCTTTAATCAGCTCCGCGACCATGTGATTCAGCTGCTCCGTCAGCTCGGTGCCGCCGAGTCGCCTGCGTCGCGCGCGCGTGCCGGTCGTGCTTTTCGCGCCTGGCGGACGCCCGCGACGGCGCGGAGCTCCCTGACCCTGCGCAGAGTCTTCTGCAGCCATCTGGACTCCTGGTTCTTTAAAGAATCTGGCCTGGAGACCCTAGTCTATGCGGCTGCGAGCACCTGCTGTTTTGACAGACTCTTGAGCCCTTCGCGTGCAAGTTCGTGTGCAGGATTTGCTTTACGACTCACATAACGGACCACGCGCCAACCGCGCCTACAGCGTTCGCGAACTTCGTGCACCGCGATGCGAAAACTGTCGCTGGACGGCACGCGACTGCGGACGACTGGTGCGCAATCCGTGCGCACGATGACGCGGTGATATGGCCAGCGGGCGGCAGCGAGATCGAGTGCCCCGGCGCATACGTGCGCCTCGAGTTGGGCGGAGCCACCGAGATGCGAAAAACCGAACGATTCCGTATACACCGCGCGGCCCCTAACAAAAACGGCCAGGCCACATCCGGCCCGGCCATTCTTATCGAGAGCGGCGTCCACGTAGATCACCAGGCACTCCCGCAAACTGCATCCCTCCAAAGGAGAATTTGAGAGAGCCTACCATGATGTTGCGCCCTTGTCCGGTCTTGAGCACAACATGTAGCGTCAGTCTGGAATCCCCACGAACTCAGAGGCTACGCCGTGAGTTCGTGGGGGCCCCTAGTCTACGGGCGGAAGCTCAGCCCCCATCGCGTGGTACCCGCCGTCGACATGCAAGAGCTCGCCAGTCGTCATGTTCAGGTAGTCCGACAGCAAGGCGCACGCGGCGCGCCCGACCGGCGATTTGTCCTGGAGGCTCCAGCCCAGCGGCGCGCGATTTTCCCAGACTTCTTCGAAGTCCTTGAAGCCTGGTATGCCGCTCGCGGCAAGCGTCGCGAGGGGCCCGGCGCAGATCGCGTTGACGCGAATCTTGTAACGGCCGAGATCGCGCGCCAGGTAACGAGTCACCGATTCGAGCGCGGCTTTCGACACACCCATCCAGTCGTATTTCGGCCACGCTTGCGTCGAGTTGTCGAAATCAAGCGTAATTAACGAACCGCCGTGTTCTTTCATTAAAGGAAGAAATCCCGCGGCCAGCTCCTTGAATGAAAATGCGCTTACTTGCAGAGCGGTTGCGACGCTTTCCCATGGCGTGTTGAGGAAATTTCCGCCGAGCGCATCCGGTGGCGCATATGCGACCGAATGCACGAGCCCGTCGAGCCTGCTCCACCGCTGGCCGATCGCTTTCGCCGCGGCCGCGATGTCGGCCGGTTTCTGCACGTCCATCTCGAAGATGTCGGGGATGGGGTCGAGCTTCTTCGCGGTCATCTGCGTGATGCTCATCATCCGGCCGAAGCTCGTGAGGATCAGCTCGGCTCCCTCGCGCTGGGCCTCGACGGCGATCGAATAACCGATGCTGCGTCGATCGGAAAGCCCGGCGATCAGAATCTTCTTGCCTTTGAGAATCACGCTGAGATCCTAATTCCCTAGCGAGGTTCTTTGCCGGTAGCGACCGGCGCGTCACGATTCGACCAATCGCTCCACGAGCCCGCGTAGAGGCGGCCATTGGGCACCCCGGCCAGCTCCATAGCGAGCAGGTCGTGGCAGGCGTTGACTCCCGAACCGCAGTAGACCACCGCGCCCCCCTCGGTCCCGAGGTCGGTGTAGCGGTCACGCAGCTCGCCTGCCGATTTGAAACGTCCGTCGACCCCGAGGTTCTCCGTCCATGGCGCGCTGAGCGCCCCTGGAATGTGGCCTGCCTTCGGATCGACGGGCTCCTTTTCGCCGCGGTATCGCTCGCCGACGCGCGCGTCGATCAGGGGGACGTCCACGAGCTGCTGCACGGCCTCGAAGTCGAGGATCCGCGTGCGATCGGGCGGCCTGGAACGAAACGTACCGCGGACAACCGACGGGACGCGACTCTCGAGCGGCTCGCCCCAAGCCTGAAGGCCGCCGTCGAGCACGGCCCGCGCGCTGTGCCCGAACCAGCCCAGCAGGAACCACAGCCGTGCCGCGACCGACCCACCGGCGTCGTCGTAGACGACAACTTTCGTGGCGTCGTCCACTCCCGCCTTTTGCATCTCGTCCTGCACCTGCCACGCGGCCGGCAGTGGATGCCGGCCACCGCCTCGGGTGCCCGTGACCGCGTCGAGGTCGACGAACACCGCGCCGGGTATGTGCCCGCCAAGATACGCGTCACGACCGTTGCTGTCCGGCAACGCGCCCTGCGCGCGCCCGGCGATGAGGTACCACCGAAAGTCGATCACGGTCACGTCTCGATCGCCGATGTGCTCTCGCAACCAGCCGGCGCTGACCAGCGGCCCGAAGCTCACCCGTGCACGACTTGCGTGTCGTGGCAGAAATGCACCACATGGGGATGCATCTCGTGCAGCCTGTGGAGCGACTCCGACCAGGCTTCGCGATCCGAGTACTGCCCGCGCCAGGCGACGAGGTCGGCATCGTCGACCTCGCGGTAGATGTCCGAGGTGTACGCCGCGTCTCCGATCATCACCGCTCCGCCGTCCGCGGTGTCGACGATGACGCTCTGATGGCCGGCGGTATGGCCGGGAGTGGCCACGACGCGGACGCCGTCGGCGATCTGCGAGTCGCCGTCGATCAACTCAAAACGCGCCCCGGCAAAGTCGAACCACTCGTTCACCTCTGATTTCTCGGCTCGCGCGCGCGCCAGCTCAGTGCGCTGGATGTAGAACGGGGCGTGCTTGAAGACCGCGTTCTGGCCGCAGTGGTCGAAGTGAAGGTGGCTGTTGATCACGATGCGGACGTCCGCCGGGCTGAGGTCGTGCTCGGCCAGCGCGTCGGCGGCGTGCCGGTTAGCGACCTTCCATTCCTTGACCAGCTGCGTGGGCCAGCCGACGCCGGTGTCGACCAGGATCGCGCCCGCGCGGGGATGCTTGATCACGAA
>DATFVI010000232.1:0-3299 GCA_035260405.1 Candidatus Dormiibacterota bacterium | reverse complement strand
CAGCCACTTCTAAGGTTTGAGGCATAACTTGGCGGCTAGCGGGGTAGTTATTAGGTTCGGCAGTACCAATCCGCCGTACATAAGAAGGAAGAGAGTGGCTAAAACAATCGATCTCGAGCTCACCCGGGCCGAAGTGGAGGTCATCGAGCTGGAAGCTCGCCTCCGGGTCGTGCCCATGAACGACACCCAGCTTTCCGACGCCCTCAAGACCGCCCTGGCGGCCAAGAAGGAGCGCCTCCAGAAGCTCCGGACCCTCCACGCCGCCGCCGGCCGCGCCCGCACCACGGACAAGGAAAACGGGGACGTCAACCCCCTGCACGCCCAGCGCCGGCCGCCCCTGAAGCGGACCGTGCCCCAGCGCCCGCCTGCTAAGTCGAGCAAGTAGCCCCTAAACAGCTCCAGGCCTTTTGGTCTGGCCCCACGCTTAGAAGGGAGCGCACCGAACCGCGCGCACGAACGTTATCGTGAGCGAGTTGGCCAGCGATCCCAAGCCGTCTCCACCCACATCCACCAGCCCCTCGGCACTCGACGCGGTCGCTGGGTGGGCCAACGAGGACCACGGCCTGTGGAGGTGGGCCCGTCTCGTGCCGGTCGTCACCGCTTCAGTCGCGGCGCTCATCCTGGTCGCGGTCGGATTCCGCCTCTGGCTTGCCAGCGGCGGCTCGGCCGAGCTGATCGCCTGGGCGGTCGCCCTCCTGCTGGTGGCGGTCTTCGCCTACCTCAGCCAGTACTTCCTCGACCGCAATCGCGCGCGACAGTCTGAGCGTCAGGCCTCTCTACTCCGGGCTGTCAGCGACATCGGCGAAGGTCTTCTGATCACGGAGAACGGCCGCTTCGTCGCCGGCAACGACGCCTACCTGGCGCTGACCGGCTATGACGCACATGAGCTCGCGGCCCTGCCGTCGCTGATCGAGCTTGCTCCGCCCGAAGAGAAGCAGCACCTGACCGAGCAGCTCGCGGTGCGGCTCCGGGGAGGCGAGGCGCCGTATCGCTACGAGTCGGCGCTGATCAGGAAAGACGGCCAGCGGATCCAGGTCGAGACGGCCGTCCGTCGCCTGCCCGCGGAAGGAAAGCACCGTCTGCTCGCGCTGGTCCACGACATCAGCGAGCGGCATCGCATGGAGGAGGCCGAGCGCGAAAGCGAGACGCGGTTCCGCACTCTGTTCGAGCAGGCACAGGCCGGAATGGCCTTCGCCACGCTGAAGAGCCACATCACCACCGTCAACCCCGCCTTCTGCCAGCTCGTCGGGTACACCGATGCCGAGCTGCGGAACCTGTCGCTCCTCGACATCACGCACGCGGAAGACGTGCCGGCCGTCCGGGAGGCGCTGGGGCGAATGGTGGCGGGTGAGGAGGAAGGCACGCGGCTCGAGAAGCGCTACACGCGGAAGGATGGCGAGACCGTCTGGGTCGATGTGACCACCCGAATCGTGCGCGGCCCCGATGGCAAACCGATGTACCTGCAGACGGTGGCGGTCAACATCCGGGATCGCAAGCGGGCCGAGGTGCTCCAGGCCGCGCGCTTCGCGGTGACCCAGGCACTGGTCACCTCGCCCGGCTGGGACAAGGCCGCGCCAGGCGTGCTCGAAGGCCTGTGCCGCGCGCTCGACTGGGAGCTGGCCGAGTACTGGGAGGTCAACGCCGAACGCGAGTCGATGCATTTCGTCACCGCGTGGAAGCGGCCCGGCCGCGACACCTCCAGCTATGAGGTGACCGCCGCCGAGGCGAGCTATCGCCGGGGCGACGGACTGGCAGGGAAGGTGTGGGAGTCGGGAGCGCCGGTTTCGGTGACCGATCTCGCAACCGACGAATCGCCGCGCTCCGTCGCTGCTGTCGCGGCCGGCCTCAAGGGAATCGTCGGTTTTCCCGTGCGCAGCGGCCGCCGCGTGGTCGGCATGATCGCCCTGCACACGTGGGCGCCGCGCGAGCTGGACGACGGGCTGCTCGCGGTGATGAGCGATGTCGGCTCGCAGATCGGCGAGTTCGTCGAGCGCAAGCGCGCGGAAGTTGCGCTGCAGGAGAGCGAGAAGCGCATGCGGTCGGTGCTCGATAACGTTTCGGACGGTCTCGCCACGATCGAGCAGTCCGGGGTCATCGAGTCGGCCAACCCCGCCGTCGTCAAGCTCTTCGGCTATCCCGAGTCGGAGCTGGTCGGCCAGCAGGCGGAGGTCCTGATCGCGACCACCCATCGGAGCGCGTTCGTCAACTATCTCGAGCGGCGGCTCAAGCTCGACATCCCGGTCAGCGGCGCGCACGAGACGATGGGGAAGCGCAAGAACGGAAGCTTGTTCCCGCTCGAGTTCATCGTCAGCTCGATGCAGATCGGCTCGCGGCACCTTTTCATCGCCACGCTGCGCGACATCTCCGAGCGCAAGGCGCACACGGACGCGCTCGAATACCAGGCCCTGCACGACGCGCTCACCGGTTTGCCGAACCGCAGCCTGTTCGGCGACCGCTTGCGCCAGGCTCTGCTCGCGGCGCGACGCAACCAGAAGATGTTTGGCGTCCTGCTCCTCGACCTTGATCGCTTCAAGGACATCAACGACGCGCTCGGACATGACCGCGGAGACAGCCTGCTGCAGGAGGTCACGGCGCGACTGCGCGGCGTGCTGCGCGCGACCGACACCATCGCCCGACTCGGAGGCGATGAGTTCGCCGTGCTCACGACTGACGCCAAGCATCCGGACGATGTCGTCGCCACGGCGAAGAAGATCCTCGCCGCGCTCGAGGGGCCGTTCGCGATCGCGGACCAGATGGTCGAGACCGGGGCGTCCATCGGCACCGCGATGTATCCGCTGCACGGCGACGACCCGAGCACGCTGCTGCGGCGCGCTGATGTTGCGATGTACGTCGCGAAGCGCTCGGGCGGCGGCTACGCGGTTTACGCGCCGGAGCAGGAGGCCCAGACCCTGCGGCGCTCTGGACTTGCCGGTGAGCTGCGGCGGTCCATCCCGCAAGGCGAGCTCGTGCTGCATTTCCAGCCGCAGGTCACGCTCGCCACCGGTGCGATCCATTCGGTCGAGGCGCTCGTGCGCTGGAACCATCCGCGCGAGGGACTGATGCCGCCCGACCGGTTCATTCCGATGGCCGAGGAGACCGGCATCATCCACCCGCTGACGGCCTGGGTCATCGACTCGGCGCTCGCGCAGCTGACGAAGTGGCTCGCGGACGGACTCGACGTCTCGGTCTCGCTCAACGTGTCGCCGCGCAACATCGAGGACCACTCCCTCGAAGAGATGGTCGCCCGCGCGCTCGGCACGTTCAAGGTGGAGCCGCAGCGGCTGACGCTCGAGATCACA
>DATFVI010000231.1:0-11127 GCA_035260405.1 Candidatus Dormiibacterota bacterium | reverse complement strand
GGCCGCATATCCAACAGAACCCGAGATGAGCTCAAAGGTCGAGCCATCATAATTTGGCCGCCATGGAAGCTCTGGATATGGTCATCGTCGGCGGGTGCGGCCATGTCGGCCTGCCGCTCGCGTTATCGCTTGCCGACTGCGGTTACAGGGTCGGCATCGACGACATCGATGCCACCAAGGTCGCGTTCGTTAAAGCCGGCCACGTCCCTTTCCTGGAGACCGGCGCCGATGCGCTGCTCAAGAAGCTCCTGCCCACCGGACGTCTGCAGCTGGCATCCGACCCCGGCCTGGTCGAAAGCACCGAAACGGTCATCCTGGTCATCGGCACGCCGATCGACGAGTTCATGAACCCATCGGTGCGCATCTTCGACAAGGTGCTGGATGACCTCCTGCCCCATCTGAAGAAGAGCACGATGATCGTGCTGCGGTCGACGGTCTTCCCGGGCACGACCGAGTCGGTCGAGCGCCGGCTACGCGCGGCGGGCATCCACGCAGACGTGGTTTTCTGTCCTGAGCGCATCGCCGAAGGCCACGCGCTGGAGGAGCTGCGCACGCTGCCGCAGCTCGTCGGGGCGTCGTCGGACAGCGCGTTCGAAAAGGCCAGCCGCCTGTTCGAGCGGCTTGGGGTGAGCACGGTCCGGACGACCCCGCTCGAGGCCGAGCTCGCCAAGCTGCTCACGAACACCTGGCGCTACATGAAGTTTGCGATCGCCAACCAGTTCTTCCAGATCGCACACCGCTCGGGCGTCGATTACAACAACGTCCTCGAGGCGATTCGCCACGATTATCCGCGCGCGCAGGACCTGCCCGGCCCCGGGTTTGCCGCCGGCCCGTGCCTGTTGAAAGACACGATGCAGCTGTCGGCTTTCACCCCGGACCATTTTCCGATGGGACAGGCCGCGATGCAGATCAACGAGGGCCTGCCCAACTACATAGTGGACACCCTCAACACGCGAAAGCCCCTGCGAGGCCGGACCGTCGGAATCCTGGGCATGGCGTTCAAAGGCGAGTCCGACGACCCGCGAGCTTCGCTCAGCTACAAGGTCCGCAAGCTCGCCCAGTTCAAAGGCGCGCACGTGCTCTGCACGGACCCATTCATCGAAGACCCGTCATTCGACTCCCTCGAGAAGGTGTTAACCGATTCGGAAGTCCTCGTGATCGCCGCCCCGCACCGCGCCTACAAGAAGCTCGACCTCGCGGGACGCGACGTCGTCGACATCTGGGGTATCACCGGACCCATCCGGTTATGAGAGGAAACCCGGATGGTTTCCTCTCATCGCGCGTGCAGCTGCGCTGCAGGCGCTGCTCTCCTTCCGGTATGCGGATCGGACTTTATTAAGTTGTTTCTCCTCGCCATGCGCGGGAGGCATTCAAGCACGCGGGTTAGACGGCCTGGCGTAGCCAGGCCTACCAGCGACGCATGAAAGTTCTCGTAACGGGCGCGGCTGGATTCATCTCCGGGTATCTCGTCGCCGACCTGCTGCACGCCGGCCACGAGGTCGTCGGCGTCGACAACTACAGCAAGTACGGGCCGCTCAAGCGCAGCTTCGACGACGACCCGCGCTACCGCCTCGTCCAGGGCGACGCCAAGGACGCGCCGCTCCTGACCGAGCTCGCGAGCGACTGCGACCAGCTGGTCGCGGGCGCCGCGATGATCGGGGGGATCTCGTATTTCCACGAGTTCGCCTACGACCTGCTGGCGGAGAACGAGCGCATCTGCGCCGCCACCTTCGATGCCGCCATCAGCGCACATCGCAAGGGGCGGCTGAAAAAAATCACGGTCATCTCCAGCAGCATGGTGTTCGAATCGGCCACCGCCTTCCCCACGCCTGAAGGCGCACAGGCCACGAGCCCGCCTCCGAAATCGACCTACGGGTTTCAAAAGCTGGCGACAGAGTTCTTCGCGCACGGCGCGCACGAGCAGTACGGCCTCCCCTTCACGATCGTGCGACCTTTCAATTGCGTGGGCATCGGCGAGCGTCGCGCCCTACGCGACCACCAGGTCATGAGCGGGAACGTGAAGCTGGCCATGAGCCACGTCGTCCCCGACCTGGTTCAGAAGGTATTGAAGGGGCAGGACCCCCTGCACATTCTTGGCGACGGCAGCCAGGTTCGCCACTACACGTATGGGGGTGACCTGGCCCGAGGAATCCGCATCGCGATGGAATCCGAGAAGGCCCTCAACGACGACTTCAACCTCTCGACCGCGCAGTCGACCACCGTGCTCGAGCTGGCCGAGACCATCTGGCGCAAGGTGCACGGACCCGAGCGTCCGCTCAACCACGTATCGGATCCTCCCTACGAGCACGACGTGCAGATGCGCGTGCCCGACGTGCGCAAGGCACGCGAGGTGCTCGGCTACGAGGCGACGACTTCGCTGGATGAGATGCTCGACGAAGTGATTCCGTGGATTCGCGAAGAGATCAAGGCGGGCCGGATCTGATCGACGATTCGACGCCCGCGCTCAGCATCGTCATACCCGTCTACAACGAGGGCGAGAACGTCGTTCCAACTCTTCGCGGGGTTGTCGAGCGAACTCGTTCGCGTCCGCTCGAGGTGCTGGTCGTCCACGACTTCGACGAGGACACCACCGTGCCGGTGGTCAAACGGCTGCAGGCGGAGATGCCCGAGCTCCGCCTTCACCGCAACACCCTCGGACGGGGCGTGCTCAACGCGATGAAGTCAGGCTTGCGGGCAGCCCGCGCGCAGTACGTGCTGGTCACGATGGGCGACGGCTCTGACGATCCCGACGACATCGACCGCATGTACGAGCTGGCCCGCGCCGGAGCGGACGTCATCGCGGGATCTCGCTACATGCGGGGCGGCCGGCAGCTGGGCGGACCCCTCCTCAAGCGGTCCATGTCACGCGCCGCCGGGCTCTCCCTGCACTGGCTCGGCGGAATCCCGGTGCACGACGCGACCAGCAACTACCGGATGTACTCCAAGCGCCTGCTCAACCAGGTGACGATCGAGTCGACCGGCGGCTTCGAGCTCGGGATCGAGCTCACCGTCAAGGCGTATCTGCTCGGCATGAAGGTGGCGGAGGTGCCCACCACGTGGCGCGACCGCACCGCCGGCACGAGCCGGTTTCAGCTGTGGCGCTGGCTCCCGCGCTACCTGAAGTGGTATCGGGCCGGAATCGCTGGGAGGTTCAGGAAGTCTTCTTGAGCGGCTGGTAGTTCCGCTTGTAGTACTCCCAGTACTCGCCCGATTTGAGCGGGCGCCACCACTCCGGGTGCTCCAGGTACCAGTTGACCGTTCGCTCGAGGCCTTCGGCCAGGCTGACCTTGGGCTCCCAGCCGAGTTCCGTGACACGTGCGATATCCAGGGCGTACCGATAGTCGTGGCCCGGACGGTCGGCGACGAACTCGATGAGGCTTTTCGGCTTGCCGACGATCTCGAGCACCGCCTCGGCCACCCGCAGACCCGATGTCTCGACTCCCGTGCCAACATTGAAGATCCCGCCGATCGGCGCTTCATGAAGGACCATGTCGATAGCCCGGCAATGGTCCTCGACGTAGACGTAATCCCTCACCGCGGACCCGTCGTTGTAGAGGGGCAGCGCCAGGTCGTCGATCGCGTTGGTGATCAAGACCGGAATCAGCTTTTCGGGGTACTGGTACGGCCCGTAATTGTTCGAACCACGCGTCACCAGAAGAGGAAGCCCGAAGCTTTCCGCATAGGCACGCGCGAGGTGCTCTCCTCCGGCCTTGCTTGCCGAATACGGGCTGCGGGGTTTGAACCCGTCGTCCTCGCTTGAACGCCCAATGGCCACGTCGCCGTAAACCTCGTCGGTGCTCACGAGCAAAAAGACCTCGTGATGGTGCTTGCGCGCCGCCTCACACAACACCGCGGTGCCGCGCACGTCGGTTTCGATGAAGGCGAAGGGATCCATGAGCGACCGATCCACGTGCGTCTCCGCCGCGAAATTGACGATTGCGTCCGCCTCCGCAGCCAGCGAGTCGACAAGAGCCGCGTCGCAGATATCGCCGTGCACGAAACGGTAGCCCGGCTGTCCCTCGAACTCAACGAGGTTGGCCAGGTTGCCCGCATAGGTCAATTTGTCGAGCACGGTGACATGGACGTCCGGGCGAGTGGTGCGGATCAGGCGGACGAAGTTGGAACCGATGAACCCGGCGGCCCCAGCCACCAAGATCCGGCGCAGCGACCGTGCGCTCACGTGATCGGTGGTCCCGCCGTCCAGTCGTACCCGATGGCCGGGTCATCGTGCGGGATCCGGCCCTCGTCGTCCGGCGCGTAAACGCTCGAGGTGATGTAAAGGACGTGGCTCCGCTCGAGCGCCCTGCATCCATGCGCGACCCCGGGCGGGATCTTCAGGCACGACGGGTTGCGGTCACCCATCAAGAACTCCATCAACTTGCCCCTGGTCGGCGAATCCTCCCGCGTGTCGTAGAGCGCGACTTTCAGCGACCCCATGACGTACCACCAGTCGGTCTGCTTCTGGTGGATATGCCACGCCTTCGCGACGCCGGGGTACATGAGCGAGTGGCTCCACTGGCCGAAATGGTCGAAGAACTCGTCCGTCTCGCGGATCACCTCGCGGAAGAAGCCGCGCTCGTCGGCATGTGTGGTGAGCTCTTTCAAGACGACGCCTTCGATGGTCGGCGGTTTCAAATCAATCCTCCCGGTTGGCGCCGTGGGCGCGCACGAAGTCGTTGGCCGCGTAGTAGGCGGTCATCGATTCTCCCGCATCTCCCCAGAACCCTTCGAGGATGTCGTACTCCATGACGCCTTGTTCCAGGTACCAGTTGTTCACGTCGGTGATCTCCAGCTCTCCACGACCTGATGGCTTGAGACGGGGAAGGATCGACCAGACCGTCTCGTCGTAGAAGTACACGCCGGTCACGGCGTAGTCGCTCGGAGGGTGTTCCGGCTTTTCGATGATCCGTTCGATCCGCCGGCTTCCGTTGAGCTGAGCGACGCCCAGGTGCCGCAGGTGCTCGTGATCGCTCTCCTTAGACAGGACGACGCGGGCTCCCTGCGACTGTTGGCGGAATGCGTCGGCGCAGTGGCGGATCGACCGCCCGAAGATGTTGTCGCCGAGCAGGACCACGGAGCGATCTCCGCCTACGAATTTCTCCGCCAGGCCGAGCGCCTCGGCGATTCCCCCTGGCTTGTCCTGGTAGGCATAGAAGAGCCTGTCGATGCCGAACTCCTGGCCGTTGCCGAGCAGGCGCAGGAACTCCCCCGCATGCGTCCCGCCCGTGACCAGCATCATCTCGGTCACGCCGGCCGTCACCAGCGCCTCGATCGCGTAGCTGATCATCGGGCGGTCGTAGATCGGCAGCAGGTGCTTGTTGGTTATGCGGGTCAGGGGATGCAGCCGGCTGCCGGTCCCTCCTGCCAGGATCACGCCCTTCATCAATCGCGGATTCTAGGTGGCCGGACAGGGGCCCTTATGCTTTCAGGCGATGGGGGGAGAGCCTGGCGCGCCGCCGGCGGCATCGGCCGAGACACGTTTTTCGGCGGACGGCTTCTGGTGGTGGGACGGCGCCGAGTGGAGGCCCGCCTACTCGCAGGACCGCCTGTGGCACTGGAACGGCCAGGCGTGGGAGCCGGCCCGCCCTGCCTCGGCCACCCGCTCAGGCGGCGTGGGCGCGGGAGCCGCCATCGGGATCACGGTGGCCATCTTCGCGGGCATTCTCGTCCTGGTTACCCTGGTCGTCGTAGCGATCCTTCTGACGTTGGGCAACCAGATCACCAACGTCTTCTCCAACGTCGTCGCTGCCCTGGGCAGCAGTCCTTCCCCCTAAACCCAGCACGCGTAGGAGCCGAAAGCCACAAGGTGTTGTGGCAGACTGGCGCCGACACAAGGCATGCCGAGACCCGACAACTGGCCGCGCACCATCCTCCACGTCGACCTGGACGCGTTCTACACGTCGGTCCATCAACGGGACGATCCGAAGCTCCGAGGCATCCCGGTGGCGGTCGCCGGCCGGTCCAGGCGAGCAGTGGTCATGGGTGCCTCCTACGAGGCCCGTGCGTTCGGTGTGCGGTCGGCGATGCCGTTGCACGAGGCGCTCAAGATCTGTCCCCAGCTGATGGTGGTGACGCCGGACGGCGCCCGGTACCGCGACGCGAGCCGGGCCGTCCACCAGATCTTCCGGCGCTTCACGTCGCCGGAGCTCGTCGAGGGAATCGCGCTGGACGAGGCGTACCTGGACGTCACCGCGCGCACACGCCACGGAACCTCCAACGGCGAGGATGTGGCCAGGCGGATCAAGTTCCAGGTCCACACCGAAGTGGGCCTCACGGCCTCAGTCGGCGGGGCAACCTCGAAGCTCGTGGCGAAGGTCGCCAGCGGCACCCACAAGCCCGACGGCCTGTACCTCGTGCCGCCCGGCGCCGAGGCAGGTTTTCTCGCCCCACTCCCCATCAACGTCATCCCCGGCCTCGGGCCCAAAACCGAGGAAAGGCTCACCGTGATGGGCGTGCGGACGGTCGGAGAGCTCGCCACGTACGAGACTCAGCGCCTGGTCCAGGCGCTGGGTGTCGGGGGCGCCGTGCTCCAGCGTTTCGCTCAGGGTCGGGACCGGGCCCCGGTGGACGGCAGCAAGCCGGCCAAGACCATCTCGGCCGAGACGACCTTCGAGCAGGACGTGAGCGACCGCGGTGTGCTTGAAAAGGCGCTTCGGGACCTGACCGATCGCGTCGTCGAGCGGCTGAAGGCGGAAGACGTACGCGCGCGAACGATCTACGTGAAGCTGAAGCTGCCCGACTTCAGGCTGGTGAGCCGCCAGGTGAGCCGGACGAGCCCGACCGACGACGTCGAGACGATCTTCCGCGCCGCGCGTTCGGCGCTGGAGAAGTCGCACGTGGAGTCGCGCCCGGTGCGTCTGATCGGGGTGGGGCTTTCTGGCCTCGAGCACCCCGCGCCCGACTTGCAGCTAACTCTCTTCGACTAGGCGCGGTCCGGTCGATGACCGGGCGGGGCAGCGCCGCCAGGACCTCGCCCACCGTCATCCACCCGAACTTCTCCTGGGTACGTTCGATCAGAGCTCGGAACACCATCGCCGTCGCCCGCGCGTCGTCGAGCGCGGCGTGCGCCGGCGTGACGTCCAGCGCGAGCTCTTGGACCAGCCTCGCCAGCCCAGGAGTCTGCCCCTTGGGAAACTCCAGCACGAGGCGGGCCAAAGCAGAGGTGTCGATGATCGGGTGCTCCAGCGGGCTCTCCAGGCCCCTGCCGACCAACCACGTATCGAAGGCGTCGTGGCTGTGCTCGACGAGCACCGCGCCGTGCGCGAAATGCAGGAAGGCGCGGCGCGCGTCTCGAAACTCCGGGGCGCCGATGAGCATCGAGCGGTCGATGTGATGACGCCGGTGGGCATAAGGGTTGATCGGCGCCTGGCAGTCGACAAGGGTGTCGAAAAACGACAGAGGCCCGTCGAGGCGGAACCGCTCTGCGCCGATCTCGAGGACGAGGAACGGAGAGTTTCCGGTCGTCTCCACGTCCAGAGCCACGAACTGCGCCTCGTCTAGCCTCGTCTGTGGACCGACCTCCGGGGCGTCCACGGCGATCTCCTCCAACGGAACGGGTTCCATCGCCCCGCGAGGCTTGAGAAAGAACTGCTGAGAGCTCATGGGGAGAGCGCCAGGGCGCGACGCGCCCACGCTATCTCGTCTCTGGTCAAGGCCCGGAGCAGCAGCACGGCAACGCTGTAGACGAGGACGCCGGCGACGATCGGAATCGCGATCGCGAACCCGCCCATGTCTCGCAGCGGGAGCACCGCAATGCCCATCACAAAGCCGGCGAGCATGACGCGCCAGCCGAGCCGCCCCACCGGAACCCGACCGATGTGGCGCGCGGTGAGGGTCCAGCCCACCGCGCCCAGCACGATCTCGGTGAATACGGTCGCCCAGCTCGCGCCGAGGTAGCCGAAGATCGGGATCAGGGCGAGGTTCATGGCCAGGTTGGCAAGCAGGCTCCAGCCGGCGGCCCAGGTGAATGAAGCCTGGTGGTCGGTTGCGCTCAGAGCGCCGATGAATGCGTTGTTGACGAACGCGAAGCCCAGCGAGAGGGACAGGATCCGGAGGGCCGGTTCCGAGCCGTCATAGGCCGGGCCGAACAGGGCGTGGTTCAGCGGGTGCGCGAGCACGAAGATACCCACGCTCATAGGCCACCCGATGAGAAGGAGGGCCTTGAAGAATCGATTCACCGCATCGAGCAGCTCGGCAGGCCGCTCTCGGTGGTAGATCGACAGCACCGGGAAGACAATCGACAAGAAGGTCATCGGAATGAAAAGCAGGGCTTCAAACGGCTTGTATGCGGCTCCATACCAACCGGCCTCGACGTGGGGCCTGAGCGCGTAAACGAGCGGCTGGTCGATCCTGAAATAAAGGATGGTCAGGACGAACGTGAGCGCAAACGGCAGCCCTTTCCAGAACCACTCCCGCAGCAGCGGAGGTTCGAACCTCCACCCGATCACCGCTATCCGCTTGACCGCGAGCACGACCACGAAGTAACCGCAGCTGAAGGCGTACTGCGCCGCGTAAGCCCAGACGAAGTACGAGAGCGCCTGCTTCGAACCGATGCCGTATAGGACGAGTGCCAGGAGCACCAGGCTCTCCAGCACCACGGCGACGGCCTCGTAACCCAGCCGCTGCACCGCATAGAGGCCGTTGCGCAAAAGCGTCGAGTACGAGGTGAGCACCATCAGAACGAAGCCGGGGGCGAGCAGTGAGCCAAGCCCATTTGCCGCCAGGGCTATCGCCAGCAGTCCCAGGCTCACCACGGACATGAGGAGCCGCAGCGACATGACGTTGCGTAGGTAGCGCTGGATCTCCTTGGGATGCCGAGCGCCCTCCCTGACGAACAGGACGTTGAACCCGAGGTCCAGCACGACGCTGACGATCGCCGTGTAGTTCACGAGGGTCGCGAACGCGCCATACGGAGCGGCCTTCAGGTACCGGATCATCGCGAGCACCGTGACCAGCGCGACCAGCCGCGCCACGACCTTGGCGGCGAGGACGAGGACGGTGTTGCGGAGCGCCCGTGAGCCCAGCCCGGTGCTGGGCACCGGCTGGTCCGGCATTGGATCGTAATCTGGCAACTGCTCCAAATCGTAAACATATGAGGGACTCGGTCCAAACCCGCATCCGACTGTCCGATGCGGGGACGGTAGACTCCTCGGCCGATGGAGGAGAAGATCAGGATTCTCAGCGGCATGCGCCCGACGGGGCGTTTTCATGTCGGCAACTACCTCGGCGCGGCCAAGAACTGGGTTGAGCTTCAAGGGAAGTACGACTGCTACTACTTCGTCGCCGACTACCACGCGCTGACCACCGAGCCCGACGGTCACACGGTCGAGGCCAAGATCTTCGATCTCGCCGCCGACCTGCTGGCGGTCGGCATCGACCCGAAGCGCAGCGTCTTCTACCAGCAGTCGAAGGTGCCCGAGGTCGCCGAGCTCACATTGCTGCTGTCGATGGTGACCCCGCTCAGCTGGCTGCTCAGGACGCCGACCTTCAAGGACATGGCCAAGAAGCATCCCGACAACGTGAACCTCGGGCTGCTTTCATACCCGGTGCTGCAGGGTGCCGACATCGTGCTCGTCAAGGGTGTTGGCGTGCCGGTGGGAAAGGACCAGCTCCCCCACCTCGAATTGATCCGCGAGGTGGTTCGCAAGTTCAACCGCATCTACGCGCCGGTGTTTCCCGAACCGCGGGCGTTGCTGACTGAAACCCCCGAGATCAAGGGCACCGACGGCAAGCAGCGCATGTCGAAGACCACCGGCAACATCGTCGGCGTGACCGATGATCCCGCGGTCATCCGCAAGCAGGTGAAGAGCATGGTCACCGACGTCAAGCGCACCTATATGACCCAACCTGGGCACCCGCGAACGTGCAACGTTTGCGCCTTCTATAAGTTCTTCTTCGACGACTGGCAGCACTACTGGGACCTGTGCCGGCAGGCGAAGATCGGCTGCGGTCAGAAGAAGGAATTGCTCGCGGAGCGCATCATCGAGACGTTCCGGCCGTTCAGGGAGGTCCGCGCCGAGCTCAGCCCGCAGCAGGTGACCGGCATCCTGGACCAGGGCAGCGAGGTGGCCCGAGAAGTGGCGCGCCAGACGATCGCCGAGGTGCGTCAGGCGGTCGGGTTGCCCCCCTTACAGCACGACCTCTCAGCCCGTTAACATTTGGGCCGGATGGCAGACGCTGCGGCGCCACAGAAGGTAACGCGACGCACTTTCATCGGTTGGTGGATGGCCAGCATCCTGACCTCCCTGACCGTCGCGGGCATCATTCCGATCCTCCCCTATCTCTGGCCGGCGCCTCCTAAAGGGCAGAAGAAAGGCCCGCTGACGATCGCGCTCGACACACCCCTAGACCAGATCAGCGACGGCCAGGCGGTGAAGTTCAACGCCCCGGCGAGCCCCAACTCGGCCTTCATCATGGCCGACGGTGGCGGCGACAACGCCCCGGGCGACCTCGCGTTCGGAGGCTTCGTGGTCAAGAACCAGGGCAAGACCGAAGTCCTGGCGATCAACTGCTCGCACCTCGGGTGCTCGGTCGCGCTGAACACCACCGACAAGACCTTCGACTGCCCGTGCCACGGCTCACGCTTCCACCTCGACGGAAATGTGCTGCACGGCCCGGCCCAATTTCCACTGTCACATCTGACCTGGAAGCAGGGTCAGGATGCCAAGACGATCGAGATCGACGGCATCATCCTGGGTTTCTGAGGGTCTGACGCTTGGCCATTCCACACCCGCGCGAGATCCAGCTGGCCGTCGTCCAGTGGCTCGACGAGCGATATCCCTTTACGAAAACCGTCGACGAGGCGATGTACCAGCGCGTCCCCAACTTCGCCAACGCCTTCTATTACTGCTTCGGCGGGATGGTCTTCGTCATCATCGTCTTGCAGCTCCTGACCGGCATCCTGCTTGCCATCTACTACGTTCCCGACGCTCGCGGCACCCCCAACGCGGCCGCCTACAACAGCGTGAACTTCATCCAGAACACCGTGTATCTGGGCTGGCTGATTCGCGGCGTCCATTTCTGGGGCGCCAACATCCTGATCATCATGGTCCTTCTCCACATGGCCCGGGTCTACTGGACCGGGTCGTACCGGGCTCCTCGCGAGCTGAACTGGATGGTGGGCATCAT
>DATFVI010000230.1:0-2676 GCA_035260405.1 Candidatus Dormiibacterota bacterium | reverse complement strand
GACCAGGTCAACCGCGTCTTCGTCGGGATGCCCGACACCCGCGCCCACTACCAGCTGTTCAGGGACATCGCGGGCACCGAGGTGGTGGGAACTCAGGCCACGCCGCAGCTCACCACGAACCAGCTCGTCACGACCTACTCCGTCGCGACCACCGGTCCGACCCCGCTCATCGCCCTCTACCCGCACCAGGTGAAAGCGCTGCCCGCTCCGCTGCCGGTGCTAGGTAGCTACTCGACCATCCGCGGAACCCTCACGC
The DNA here is from genome assembly GCA_035260405.1 of Candidatus Dormiibacterota bacterium. Taxonomy (GTDB): domain Bacteria; phylum Chloroflexota; class Dormibacteria; order Dormibacterales; family Dormibacteraceae; genus Palsa-870. The sequence continues at coordinate 2,420 of DATFVI010000230.1, read as the reverse complement.
TGGTGCGCGCCGGGTCCTTCGTCACGATCCTTCCTCTGGTGCGCCCGCCGGCCGCCTTTCCGTCGCTCGCGTCTGTGCCCGCAGACCTGGCCACCGCGCTGCGCAGCGATATCGCGGCGTACGTCCAGGCGGGGCCGCCTTCGAGCGGCGACTACTTTCTGGGCGTCTGGTTGGGGAGAGGGACCGACCTGATGCAGCTTGCCCGTAGCACCGGAATGATCGCCGAGGGCGCGCAGCTGCTGCGCTACCTGGAGCCGATCCTGGTCACAAGCTTGAAAGGCTTTTACTACGATTCCGCCCTCACCAGCGTGATCGCCAGACGCCCCGAGTTCGGCAACGAGAAGCTGAACGACCACCACTTCCATTACGGCTACTACATCCGCGCCGCCGCGGTGCTCAGCGCGGCGGACCCCGCGTACCTCGCACAGGTGCTCGGCGCTGTGAACGGGATGGTGGGTGACATCGCCACGAGCGACCGCGCCTTCGCCCGTTATCCCTACCTGCGCAACTTCGACGTGTACGAAGGGCACTCGTGGGCGGACGGCTTCGCGAAATTTGCCGACGGCAACAATCAGGAGTCGTCGTCTGAGGCGATCAACGCGTGGTACGCGGTGTACCTCTGGAGCCAGGTCACCAACGACTCGCGCCTGACCCTGACCGGACTCTACATGTACAACACCGAGATCCAGTCGGTGAAGCAGTACTGGTTTGGAGGCAACGGGCTCTATGCAGCCCCTTACCAGCACCGGATCGCCTCGCTCGTCTGGGGCGGGAAGGTCGACTTCGCCACCTGGTTCAGCAGCAACCCCAACGCGATCTACGGCATCCAGCTGTTGCCGGTGACGCCGGGGTCGGCGTACCTCGGAAAGCTCCCCGCCATCGCTCCCTACATCACCGATCTCCAAGCCTCGGGCGGAAGCCTCACCGGCTACTGGGGCGACCTGCTCCTGATCTGGGAGTCGTATTACAACCTCCAGGCCGCATCAGCGAGCGCGAAACTCGTCCGCCCCGCGGACCTGAACGGCCCGGAGAGCCTGCTCCTGTACATGCTGCACGCCTGAATTTCGACCTCCCCGCCCGCCTGGGACGTCGGGTGAGAGGGATCGCCCGAACTCCAAACGTCGGACTAAGATGGTTTGGCTGGCGTCTAACCGGTCGTGATCGGGGGGTAGTGGCAGTGCGCAAGTTTGGGGTGCTCGCTGTTTTGGCGATGGCAGTGGCCGCGTGTGGAGGCTCCTCGCCGAGCGCTCCGACGACGGGCTCGACCATCATCCTGGGGGCCCCGCTCGGGCTCACCGGCTCACTGACCAAGGAATCGACCCTCACGCAGCAGGGCTACAACCTCTGGAGCGACTGGATCAATGCCAAGGGCGGCATCGTCGTGAACAATGTCAAGCACCCGGTCACGATCAAGTACTACGACGACACGAGCAACGCCAACCAGTCGGCGGTGCTGATGCAGAAGCTCATCACCGAGGACAAGGCCAACTTCCTCCTCGGGCCCTATGGAAGCGCCGCCACCGCCACCGACGCCGCCATCGCCGAGCAGAACCAGATCCCGATGGTCGAGGCCAACGGCGCGGCGCAGTCGATCTTCAACCAGGGCTACAAGTACACGTTCGGCGTGCTGAGCCCGGCCAACAAATACCTGCAGGGCGTGATCGACATGGCGGCCACGCTCAACCCCAAGCCGACGACCATCGCGATGCTGAGCGCCGACGACAACTTCAGCCTTGAGGTGGCCAACGCGATCAACACCTACGCGCCCACCCAGGGCATGACCGTCGTCCTCTTCAAGAAGTACAAGAACGGCGCGACGAACCTTTCCGCAGAGGTCCAGGCGGCGAAGGCGGCCAACCCCGACATCGTGCTCAACTCGGGCCACCTCACCGAGGCGATCGCAATCAACAAGGCGGCCAAGGAGCAGAAGCTGAACGCGAAGATCTTCGCCTACTCCGTCGGACCGTCCACCCCCGATTTCATCACCGCCCTCGGCGCCGACGCCAACTACGTCTACGACGGCTCGCAGTGGACGCCACAGGTCAAATACACGCCGGCCTTCTACCTCACTGTCGCGCAGTACGTCGCCGCCTACAAGGCGAAGTACCCCGGTGCGGGTGACCCCGACTACCACGTCGCCGAATCAACCGCCGCGTGCCTCGCCCTCGAGCGGGCCATCGAAAATGCCGGCTCGCTCGACCCGGCGAAGGTGCGCGCCGCCCTGGCCGCCCTGGACGTGACGGTGTTCTTCGGCGAGATCAAGTTCGACCCCCGCGGCATCAACATCTACAAGCCGATGGTCGTCGAGCAGATCCAGAGCGGCGTTCACCACACCGTTTACCCATCCACCGTGGCGGACGCGAAGCCGATGTTCCCGACCCCTTCCTGGGACCAACGCTGATCAGGACCCTGTAGCCACC
>DATFVI010000229.1:0-7979 GCA_035260405.1 Candidatus Dormiibacterota bacterium | reverse complement strand
GCCGTCTCGATGGAGACGGGCCTGCCGCTTGTGCTGGTGCGCAAGGAGCCGAAGGGCTACGGCACGTCCAAGCAGATCGAGGGTCACCTATCGCCGGGTGAGAAGGTCACCGTGATCGAGGACGTCGTCACGACCGGCGGCGATTCGTTGCGTTCGGCGCAGGTCCTCCGCGACGCCGGCGCAGACGTCATCCACCTGGTCGTGGTGCTCGACCGAGGCGAAGGCGGCGAGGAGAACATCCACACCGCCGGCATTCCGTATTCGCCGCTCTTCCGGGTCTCAGACCTCGAACTTGACTGATCCAGAGTCGCGACCCGAAATCCTCGGCGGATCTTCGGCGCCAATGCGGCCCATCTGCGTCGTTGCGACCTGCGCTTCTCACTTACGCATCAACGGATGCGCGCGCTGCGATGCTCGGCCGCGCCTAGCATCTGGGCCATCTTGACACCGAATCTCTCGCCGAGTTTTCGTGCCGCGACTCTTGTCATCAGGGGCGGGTCGGTCTACGGGCCGGATGGTCCGCTCGATGCAGACGTCCACATCGCCGACGGCGTGATCACCGGCGTCGAAGCAGGTGCGGCGACTTCGGGCGGCGCGACCATCATCGATGCGCGCGGCATGTACGTGATGCCGGGAGCGATCGACGTGCACGTGCACAGCCGCGACCCCGGATTTCCCGACAAGGAGGATTTCGGAACGTTGACGGCGGCGGCGGCGATGGGGGGCGTGACCACCGTGCTCGACATGCCCAACACGGTGCCTGCGGTCGACGCGGCCGGCGTGCTCGAGGCGAAGGCCGCGCTCGCCCGCCCCAAGGCGCGGGTCGATTTCGGCCTGTGGGCCCTGCTCCGTTCGAGCTCCACCGAAGACCAGCTGGAGGCGCTGGCAGCAGCGGGAGCCGTTGGGTTCAAGGCGTACCTCGGCTACAGCTTCGGCAGGAGCCGCAAGCAGGTGCTGCAGATGTCAGACGCCGACGACTTAGACCTCGAGGCGCCGCCGGATTACGGAACCCTCGCCCGGCTCGCGCCCGCCATCGCGCGGATCGGGCTGCCCCTTGCTATCCACGCGGAGGACCCGGCGATCCTCGCCGCGTTCCGGCGCCCTCTCGAGACCTATTCGGACCTCCTTGAGTCGCGGCCCGCCGAGGCCGAGGCGGTCGCCATCTCAGCCGCCGGGGCCATCGCCCGCGATTGCGGCGTGAGCCTCCACGTGGCCCACCTCTCCAGCGCACTCGGCCTGCGGGCTGCCCAGGACGCAATGAAGACCGGGACGCACATGACGCTCGAGACCTGCCCGCAGTACCTGTGGCTCTCCGACCAGGATTTCGGCCGCCTGGGCACCTCGATGAAGGTATTTCCGCCAGTGCGCACCGCAGCCGATCGCGAGGCCCTGGTCGAGGCGGCCGCCAACGGGGTGATCAGGATCGTGGCCACCGATCACGCGCCTCACACCGACGAGGAGAAGGCACGACCTCTCGATGAGGCGCCCTCGGGAAGCCCGGGCGTGCAATCCCTGTACTTGAGCTGCCTCCAACTTGCCGCGCGCCTGGGCGACGTGTCGCTCGCGCCTCGTTGGGTGAGCGAGGGCCCGGCAGCGCTCGCGGGGCTTCAGGAGACGAAGGGTGCGCTTGCGCCGGGTTTCGATGCAGACCTCGTGATCGTCGATCCGAGTCGCACGACACTGATCCGCCCGGCGCTCATGCGGTCAAGACAGCGCCACGGAGCCTTCGACGGCATGGACTTCCGCTTTGGGATCAGGGACGTGTTTCTGCGTGGGCGTGCGATCGTTCGCGACGGCAAACTGACCGGCCGCGCGTCGGGTCGAATGGTGCGCCCGGCGCGTTGAAGACATGAGATGGCGCTCCGTTCTTCGTCTACCGTGATGCTCGGGCGTCACGCATGAGATTCGCGATCCGCGGCGCGGCGGCGCTCTTTCTCATCGTCGTCCTCGTGGGCGCATCCGCTTGCCGGCTTCCCGGCAGCCCTTCCGGCAGCACTGCCAGCAGCACTCGACAGGCATCGGTCGCTCCGTCGCCGGTGGGTCCGCTCGACGCCGCGGTTCCGACGCCGCCGGCCTTCCCCGCTGACGTGCCGGTCTACCCTGGCGCGCGGCTGACTGCCGGCGCGGCTTTCTCGGCCAACGGGGTGACCACGTGGGGCATGGAGTGGGAAACGCTCGACTCGGTGGACAAGGTGAAGGCCTTTTACACGAATAAGCTGGCCCAGGGCGACTGGACGATCCAGTTCAACGGCGGGGCAAATGGAACGTTCGCCGCCACCTTCAGCCGGAAGAGCAACTCGAAGTTCGCCGGCATCCTGGGAGCTGACGGGACCTCCGGAGTTACGAAAATCTCAATGAGTCTCGCTGGCTCGTAGGCCTACCGAGGGGCTGGGGCGCCCCTGAAGATCGGGTTCTGAGCGAGTTCCCGCTCCAGGCTGCTGGCCGGCCCATGGCCTGGGTACAGCGCCGTCGTGAGCGGCAGGCGGAGCAGCTTGGTCCCGATGCTCATCATCTGCCGGCGTAGGTCTGTCTCAGGCGTCTGCTTGCCAATGCCTCCGGCCAAAAGGGTGTCGCCGACGAACGCATGGTTGGCGATCACGAAGGTCAGGCTGCCGGGCGTGTGCCCCGGGGTGTGCATGACGCCCACCTTGAACTCTCCGAAGTCGAGCTCGTCGCCGTCGACCAGGTAGCGATCGGCAGAGCGCAAGAACTGCTTGGCGTCGGCGGGGTGAAGGCCGGTCTCGCCGCCTACCAGGTCCTTCAGGTCGTCCTTGCCGGCGACGTGGCCAGGGTGGCAGTGGGTCGCGAGGATGTAGCGGACTTTCAATCCCTTCAGCTGCTCGGCGATCTTCTCGACCGGCAGCCCCGGGTCGATGACGATCGCCTCCTTGCTGCCCGAGCACGACAGGACATACCCGTTGACTTCGCGATCGAGCTTGACCTTGACGATGGAGAGCTTGGCCACTCATCAGTATTTACAGCAATGGAGCAGGTGGCTGCAGTCGGCTTCGGCGCCGCCCTGGCTCTTTTGTGCCTTTTCTGGATCTACGGCTATTTCAGAAGGCGATCGAAGAAGCGCTACTAGACGTCTAGTCCTGGGCTCCTTGCACCTTCAGGCGAAGCGCGTCCAGGGAATCGAACTTGTCGAGCGCCGGCTTCGCACGCGGGCGGTCCGGATACTTCGCGACCTGGATGGCTTCCAGCAGCAGCTCGATCTCCTCCGGGGTGAAGTTGAGAGTCCGGTAGACGACCTCTTTGACTTCGACGTGGCGGTCCACCGCGCCCTTGATCACATCGTCCGTGTCGGTGACGACCTGCGGTCGGGTCGGCCGGAACAGCTCCTCGGATCCGGCGAGTGAAACGCGCTTGAAGGTTGGCATTACATGACTCCTCGGTGATTCTCTATGACTTTCGCTCCGAGCGCACGGTAAGACCTCGCTCCGTCCGAGTCCTTGGCGTAAGTAAGGATGGATTGACCCGCGAGGGGCGTCTCGGCAAAACGGATCGAATCGGTGATACCGAACTCGTAGACCTTGTCGCCGTACTTCTCCCTGACCGCCGCCAGCACCTCCTGCGAGTGGAGCGCGCGCTGCTTGTATAGAGTCGGCAGGATTCCCAGCAGCTCGAGGCGCGGGTTCAGCCGCCGCTTCACTCGTTCCATGGTCACGAGGAGCTCCTGCATTCCGCGCAAGGCCAGGAACTCTGCCTGCAGTGGAACGAGCACCTCGTCGGCGGCGACGAGCGCATTGATGACGATGAGGTCGAGAGAGGGAGGGCAGTCGATGATGATGAAGTCGTAGCGCTTCTGCGCCGGCTCGAGCTTGTCGCGCAGGATGCTCTCGCGGCCGATCTCATTGATCAACTGGTTCTCCGCGCCTGCCAGCTCGACGTCGGCGGGGATGTAGTGGACGCCCATCTGCCGCGCCTCCTGCACGACATCCGTCACGGTCGTGTCCGGGTCCACGAGCAGGTGGTAGACCGTCTTCTCGATTTCGCCCGCAGGCTTCATGTAGAGCGTGAGGTGGCCCTGCGCGTCGAGGTCGATCAGGAGCACCCTCTGGCCAAGCTCTGCAAGGGCGGCACCGAGGTTGACGGCGGTGGTGGTCTTGCCGACACCCCCCTTCTGCATGGCGACGGCTATCGTTCGGGCCAAGATTGGCCCGAGTCTAGCGGAACCCGGCGATTCTGGCCCAGTGTGGGCGGTTCGACAGCCGCATAACTGAGAGGCCGGGCCGGAGATCCCCGTCGGATCTTCGTCGCCGATGCGGCCGATATCCGTTGTTGCGGCCTGCGCTCCTCGCTTGAGCATGCGCGATGCACGCGCTGCGGTGCTCGGCCGCGCCTAGGATCTCGGCCACCTCGGCGCCGAATCTCTCGACGTGGCCTCCAGCCCGGCCTCTAGAATTGCGCCGGTGTTTGTCATCCCCCTGATCGCAGGTGCGGTCGGCGGTGCTTTCGCCGCCGTCGTCGCCCGCCAGTATATGAACCGCCGGAAGCCTTACCAGGCGATCTGGGCTGTCGCGCTCGCCATGTTTGCGGCGGCCGCCCTCTTCGAGACCGCGGGAGAGGCCTTCGGCTGGTCGGGTGCCACGTACAAGGGCTACTACCTCTTCGGAGGCCTGCTCAACGTGGGGTGGCTCGGTATTGGATCGCTCTTGCTGCTGGTCCCGGCACGCACCGGCCGTATCGCAATAATCGCGATGGTCGTTATCTCCATCGTGGCCCTGGTCTCCGTACTCATCGCGCACACCAATCCGCAGCTCCTCAGAGCGCAGGTACCTGCGAGGGGCGCGATCGACGTGCCCACCGTTCTGCCCTTGATCACGAACCTGGGCGGTTCGCTCTTGCTGATCGGCGGTGCGGCATGGTCCGCGTGGAAGGCGGCGCGCTCGGGCGCTCCGCCCAACCGCGTGGTGGGCCTCGCGATCCTGGCAGCCGGCGCCTTCCTCGTGGCGGGGGGCCACAGCTACGCTCAGACGAAGGGCGTTTACGCGGCCCAGCCGATCAGCGAAGCGCTGGGTATCGTCGCGATGTTCGTTGGATACCTCGTGGTCGAGTCACGGATCGCCATCAGGCGCCCGAGCGCGGCATGAAGGCGCAGCGATGATCATCGATGTAGTCGTCGTTCTCGTGCTGATCGTTTCGCTGATCGTCGGCTATCAGCGAGGCGTGATTCAGCCACTGCTCGCGGAGATCTTCTTCTTCGGCACCTTGCTTGCGGTGTTCCGATTCCACGATCAGTACACGACCGAGATGCAGAAGCTCCTCCACCTCAACGCAGTGCTTGCCGTCTTCGTCGCCTTGATCATCGCTGTCGTCATGGGCGCGATCGGAGGTTCGATCGGCGGCGCGTTTCACCGCCTGGAATCGATCCGCGGCATCGACGGGTTGCTGGGCGTCGTCGTTCATGGGGTAGTGACGCTGGTCGTGGTCTATCTCGCGATCTCAGCGTTGGTCACGCTCGACAACGCATTCCAGCCCGCGTTGAAGAGCGCGAGCCTCACCCTGACGCAGGTCAACCAGCTCGAGTCGGAGATCCTTTCCAATCCGATCACGTCGGCCATGGTTTCGAAGTCAGATCTGCAGGCTCTGAAGACAGCCGCTTCCAAGTCCTCCGGTGCGCACCTGGATTCGGTAGCCGGAATCCATCAGCTGCAGCAGATCTACACCGACTTCTTGCAGCCGCAGCTCCACTCCTCGCGGACCGCGCCGTTCATCCTGAGCATCGGCCAGCACCTGCCCGTGATCGGCCACGTGAAGCCCAGCGACCTGCACCCCACCACCACCGCCTCTCCCGCCCGCACCGCCACACACTCGCCCTCGCCGACCCCGAAAAAATAGCCCCCGGCGGCGTGATCTAATACCGGCGTAGATGCTGGATCTAGCGCTCACCTCCGACCAGGAGCAGCTCGTCGCCACGGTGCGCGACTTTTGCGCGCGCGAGTTCGCTCCTCGCATCGAGGCCGACGACCGCGCCGGACGCCACGACCCCGAGATTTTCGCCAAGCTGGCGTCGATCGGGTTGCCCGGCGTCTGCTTTCCCCAGCGCTACGGCGGGGTCGGGCTGGACTACCTGTCCCTGGGCCTCGTATGTGAAGAGCTCGAATACGTCGACACCGTCTTTCGGACTGTGCTCTCCGTCCATGTCGGCCTGGTCGGGATGGGCCTCTACACCTGGGCCACCGAGGACCAGAAGCAGCGCTGGCTCGTACCCATGGCCTCCGGTCGGAAGCTGGCGTGCTACGGGCTCACCGAGCCCAACGCAGGCTCGGACGTTGCCTCGATGCAGGCGACCGCTCGGCGCTCGGGTGGCGGCTACGTGCTGAACGGCCAGAAGATCTGGATCTCCGACGCGAACACCGCCGACTTCATGCTGGTTTTCGCCAAGACCGACCCGAAGGCAGGCTCGCGCGGAGTGTCCGCGTTCATGCTCGACCGCTCTGCTTCTGGCAAGGCCCTTCGAACGGAGGCGATCGAGGGGCGGCTCGGCCTCCACGCGGGCGACGTTGGATCTATCTTCATGGCCGACCTGGAGGTGTCGGAGGCGAATCGCATCGGCGATGAGGGCGACGGTTTCAAGATCGCGATGAGCTGCCTGGACAACGGTCGCTACACGGTGGCGGCCGGCGCGACCGGAACGGTGCGGGCATCGCTCGATGCGTCGGTGAAGTACGCGCGCGAACGCAAGACCTTCGGCCAGGAGATCGGACGCTACCAGCTCGTCCAGCAGATGATCGCCCGCATGTCGCGCGACTACGAGATCTGCAGGCTCCTCTACTTCAAGGTCGCCTGGATGAAAAACACCGGGGCTCGCCATACGCGTGACGTCTCGATGGCGAAGCAGTACGCGACCGATGCGGCTTTCAACGCGGCGCACGACGCGATCGAGGTGCACGGCGCATACGGCTACTCGGCCGAGTACCCGGTGGAACGCTTCCTGCGCAACGCGAGGGCGCCCATCATCTACGAGGGGACCCGCGAGGTACACACCATCCTCCAGGGCGAGTACGCGCTGGGCTATCGAGAAGACCGGCCGGTCAAAGCGTCGCTCCCGCCATATAGACCGGATTGATCGCCGGGGCGCCCTCGTCGCGCAAGCTCGGGCACCTCGACTTCGCCCTCCTCTCGATCTACTGGGTGGCGATCGGCTACCTGTGGACGAGCCTCGGCGGTCTGATCATCCCCGACCTGGTCATCCAGCTGGTGGGCAGGAGGCACGAGGGCGTCGCGCTGGCCGTGCTGGAAGGGATCGGCTCGTTGATGGCCGTGGTCTGGCAGCCGGTGGTCGGCGCGGTCTCGGATCGCACGCGGTCACGCTGGGGTCGCCGCCGCCCCTTCATCGTCATCGGCACGGCGGGCGATGTGATCTTCCTGGTCGGGCTAGCCCTTTCGGGCACCTACTGGATGGTCGTGATCTTCTATTTCCTGCTGCAGACCGCGTCCAACACCGCCCAGGGCCCGTACCAGGGGCTGATGCCCGACGTGGTCCCCGTGTCGCAGCGCGGCACAGCGTCGGGCTACTACGGCATCTCGAACGTGGTCGGTCTGCTCGCCGGCACGATCGGCGCCGGGTTCATCCTCATGCACGCCGGTCGGGTCGTGGCGATCCTGACCATCTGCGGGCTTCTGCTCGCGACCATGCTGCCGACGGTCCTCCTGATCCCGGACCGCGCGCAACCCACAAGCGAACAGTTCACGGGCTTCCGGCAGGCCGTTAGGGCGACGTTCGCACGACCACTCCAATACCCGGCCTTCATCTGGCTGATGGCGTCGCGCCTGTTGATCCTCATGGGGCTGGTCGGCGTGCAGAGCTTCGTCTTCTTCTATTTCAGCAACGTGTTCTTCGAAGGCAACCGGCGTGCCACCATCGCGGCCAGCTACACGCTGCTGGGGCTGGTGGTCGTCTCCGCGCTCGTCGTCGCCCTCCCCGCGGCGCGCGCCTCGGATCGCTTCGGCCGCAGGCCGTTCATCCTCGTCGG
>DATFVI010000228.1:0-2354 GCA_035260405.1 Candidatus Dormiibacterota bacterium | reverse complement strand
ATCCTGCAGGCGGCGACCGAGGCGATCGCGTTCGATTCGAGTGGCTGGCTTGGTGAGGTAGCGGTTCCGAGCGCGGTGGTGCTGACCACCAACGACCAGGTGGTCTCGCCGGACATTCAGCGCGAGCTGTGCCGAGTCCTCGCCAACCCGATCGTCCACGAGGTCGAAGGCGACCACTTCGTCTGTGTGAAGCGGCCGGAGGCGTTTAACGCTGCACTGATGGCCGCGTGCTCGGGATGCCGGCCTTGATCAGCTCGATCTGCGACGAGACGTTGAGCTTTTGGTAGACCTTCTGCAAATGCGTCTCCACCGTGCGCGGCGACAGCGAGAGATGGTCGGCGATCTGGCGCACCTTGAGGCCATCGATCGCCAGTCTCGCCACGCGAAGTTCCTGCGGCGTCAGGTCGTCGGGGCTCGCATGCTTGCGCTGGCGGCCGCCGGCGGCGTGCAGCTCGTCCATGGCCTGCTGCGCCAGCCACGCGGCTCCGGCCTCGGCGGCGGCATCCGCCGCTCGCGTGAGATATGGACGAGCTTCGACCGACTTGCCGACCTGCCTCAGGAACCGTCCGAAATAGATCATCGTCCGGATCTCGGACAGCGGCTGGTGGATCTGCGAATAAACCTCGAGCGCCTGACGGTATAGCTCCGCCGCCACATCGTTCTTGCCTGCCTTCTCCGCGAGCTGGGCGCGCCCGAAGACGGCTGTGGCGCGCGGCCACAGGCAGGGCAGGTCGGCGCTTCTCGCTTCGAGCCAGTCAACCACTCGGGCTGCGTCGTCGAGCCGCCCGCAGGCAACGTGGGCGGTGATGGCGTCGCGCGACCAGGGCACCACGCAGGGCTCATTGAGGCCCGCTTCATTGGCGATCTTCTCCGCGACCAGAAACAGGTCGCTCGCTTGCTGCTGCTGCCCGACCCTGCCCGCGATGATGCCGCGTATGCGCTGAATCCAGAGACGCTGGATCATGCTCTGCGGCAGCTTGTCCAGCCGGTCGCACCATGCCGCGGCCTCGTCCATGTGCCCCATCTCGAGAAGGGTGGCGGCGTTCGCGATCCATGCGTAATCGGCCAACGATGGCACCAGGTCCACCATCGTCAACGCGTGCTCGGCATGATCCCGCGCCTCGCTCAGGCGGCCCCGCCTGATGAGGACGTTCGTGCGGAGCGTGTCGAGGAGGCCGATCGCCATCGGCGCGCCCAGCTGCTCCGCGGCGCGGTACGCCACGTCGAGCACCCGCTGAGCTTCGTGGTAGTTCTCTGAGAACTCCGCGATGAACATGTAGTTGCCAATCGGTCCCCAGCCCCAGGTCGGATCGACGGTCTCCAGCAAGGGGTTGAGCTCGGCCTCGGCGGCCGCGGCTGCCGCCACTGGAATCCCTTCAGCTGAGCCCGAAAGGAACGTGACCAGGGCCCAGGTCGATTCTGCCCGCCGCCTGACGTCGGGACCGGCGTCATGGGCCAGCTGCCGCGCCCGCTTCGCGTAGTCGACAGCAGGCGCGATACGGCCCGCGATCCAGCAGGCGGTGGCGTGGTCGAGGAGCGCCTCGATGCCGGGTGTCGGGTCGGCGGCGTCGAGCCCCAGTTCCGCTGCGGCCGCGAATTGCGCCTCGGCGGCGCGCGCATCGCCGCTGGCGAACAGCGCGCGGCCGAGCATGCGGTGGATGTCGGCGAGAGCATCGCCATCGTCCGCGGCGCCGTTGAGGATGCGGCTGTAGATATCGACGGCCTTCGCGGGCTCGCCCGTAGACAGCAGGGTCTCGGCCAGCCCGATCAGCAGCTGTGTCGACGGGCTGTCGCCGGCCAGGGTGACGGCCGACTGCAACCGGTGGCGCGCGGTGGCGACGGCGCCGTCAGCCATGGCCGCTCTGCCCGCCCGCTGGAGCACGGCAATCGCTTCGACGTCCCCGCGCAACTGGCCACTTACTGCGTGCTCTGCCGCTTCGCCCGGCTCTACACCGTGCGCAAGCAGATGCCTGAATGCCGCCGCGTGCCATCGCTCACGGACCGGTGGGGCCATGTCCTCGTAGAGGGCCTGGCGAAAAAGCGGATGAGTGAACTGTGCCCAACCAGCTTGGCCAGGCCGAACCAGCCCTGTGTCGACCAGAACGCCAAGGGCTTCGGTCGCCTCGGCCTCGCTCATCCCGGCCACCCGGGCTGCCAACATGGGCCGGAACTCGACACCGAAAACGCTCGCCGCATGCGCGTAGCGCAGATCAGCACCTGGGCCGGCGATGCGCGACAGCAGGATCGTGGCCTCAGATCCGCGTTCGTCCAGATCCTCCAAACTGCGGCCGTCTCGAAGATGTCGCGCGATCTCTTCCAGGAACAAGGGGTTGCCGCCGCTCGCCGCCCAGGCC
>DATFVI010000227.1:0-2852 GCA_035260405.1 Candidatus Dormiibacterota bacterium | reverse complement strand
CGGCGAGTTCCAGAGGTTGATCAGGCGGTGGCCGTCATCGCGCAGCACGCAGATCGTCGCCACATCGAGCATCAGCCCGGTGGCGACGTGCAGGTCCGCGCGGATCCAGGCCGCCCCGACGGCACGAAGGATGTGTCCATGCGCGAAAGCGATGACGCGGCCTCCTGACTTGCCGGCGAGGGCGACGATCTGCTGAGCGCGCGCGTAGATTTGCACGGGGGTCTCACCGCCGGGTGACCCGTCCGAGTAGACCTCCCAGCTCGGGTTCGCGTCGTGGATCTGCTTTGACGTTAGTCCCTCGTAGTCCCCGTAATCGACCTCACGCAGGAGATCGGTGACCTGCGGGCCCGAAAACCCGGCCAGCTCCGCGGTCCGCCTGGCGCGCTGCATCGGGCTCGAATACACGAAGTCGAAGTGGATCGATGCGAGCCGCGGCCGAAGCGCTGCAGCCTTGGCCTCCCCGTCGGCAGTGAGCGGCAAGTCGGTGTTGCCTGTGTGGCGGCCCGCCTTGCTCCATTCCGTCTCGCCGTGGCGGGCGAGGTAAAGCTCGAAGCTCAGGCGGGTTTGCCCATCATCTCGGGACGGCCGGAGCGCAGCGAGCGGCTGGCGCTCTCGATCACGGCCCCGGCCCGGACCCGCTGGCCCGGCCGCACGCACACCAGGCCCACCGCCGCCTGCGCGCCCTGCTGCTTGAGCGCCTCGTTGACGGCCGAGAGAACTCGGTTCGCCGCGTGCGCGGTTCCGGCGACGTCAGTGTCGGGAAGGATGGCGAGCAGCTGCGGGGGAGTTCGACCCAGGACGCCTGGAGTGTCGACGTCGCGAACCGTCCCGGCAAGAGCCGCGGCCATCAGCTTCAGAGCCTCGTCGGCGGAGCCGGTGCCGTTGGCTTCGATCAGCAGCACGCCGAGGTTGCGCTGGTAACGGTGTGCGCGCGCGAGCTCATCCTCGAGCACCGGGCGCACGAAGCGATCGTTGAAAAGTCCCGTGGTGCGATCGACGATGTGAAGCGGCTCGGCCTGAGGATCGTCGGTCTTGACGCCGCAGGACGGACAGAACACAGCGCCGTGGGGCAGGGGCGATCCGCACGCCTGGCAGGTCTGCCCCTCCGGCCGGCGGCGGAGGAAGTCGCCAATCGGCATTCGGTAAAGCCTATCAGCCATGTGATTCGGCGCCCCGCGACCCGAGGGCGCCATGGATCGATGTGAACGTGTCTCTTAACAGGCTGGGTTGACCTCGTTGCGATCGGACCGTACGTTTGCGGCAGGAGTGCCGGTGGGGGGAGGGACCGGAAAAGGAAAGGGAGGGCCCGCAGAAGTTATGCGAGTTTTGGTCAGCCCACCGCGGCGGCCGCGGTTGTCAGCCAACCCTCGGCCCACATGGAGACCGCAGCCAGCACCGGCTCGAGGGCCCGACCACGCGAGGTCAACCGATAGCTCACTCGCACCGGAGGACCTGGATCGACAAGCCTCTCGACGATGCCCTCGGTCTCCAGCTCGCGCAACCGTTCGGTCAACACACGGTCGCTGATGCCTGGAATGCCTGCGAGCAGTTGGTTGAAACGGGCCGGCCCCGGGAGCAGGGCTTTCACCACGGCCCCGGTCCAGCGCTTGCCTATCAGCTCGATAGCGCGTTGAAAGGCTGCGCTGTAGTCGATACCCCCTCCGACCATGGGGAGAGATTCTATGCGCTATCGGACATCTTCGAAAGCACGCGCAACGGGTTTTCCACAAGAAATTTTTTGATGCAGAAATTTTGGGTCTGGGATAGTTGAGCCCAGTGGACGTAACCGGCCGAGTGATTGTCGTCACAGGAGGGGCCAAGGGGATAGGTCGCGCCCTGGCCAGGCGGTTCGCAAGCGCCGGAGCCGAGGCCGTAGTCGTCGCGGACATCGACTTCGACGGAGCGTCGGCCGTCGCCCACGAGATCGATGGCACCGCGGTTCGATGCGACGTGTCCCGCGAGGCGGACGTGAAGGAGTTGGTCGACACAGTCGAGTCGCAGCGAGGCCGGATCGACATTTTCTGCTCCAACGCGGGGATCGCTGTCGGCGGCGGACCCGAAGCGCCGGACGATCAGTGGCAGCGCATCTGGGACGTCAACTTGATGAGCCACGTCTTCGTCGCGCGCCACGCGCTACCCGCAATGCTGAAACGAGGGGAGGGTTATCTCCTCGGTACCGTCTCCGCCGCCGGGCTTCTCAACCACGTCTTCGCCGCCCCCTACGGAGTCACCAAGGCAGCCGCCCTTTCGCTGTTCGAGTGGTTGTCGATCGCACATGGCGGTCAGGGCATCCGGGTTTCGTGCCTGTGTCCGCAGGGGGTCAAGACCGACATGCTCGCCGCTGAAAGGAAGCTGGGTCTCAACTTTCTGACCGAGAGCGCCCTCGAGCCGGACGCCGTTGCCGAAATCGTCCTCCAGGGAATCCGCGACGAGAAATTCCTGATCCTTCCGCATCCCGAGGTGGCCGACTACTTTCGCCGCAAGGCAGAAGACTATGACCGCTGGTTGAGAGGGATGCGCCGCATGCGGGTCAGCATCACTCCCGCCTCCCACTGAGTGCGCTGGCTTTCACTGGTCGCGGGTGCCGCCCTGATCGCAATCGCGTTCGGGGCCGGGACGTTCGTGGCAGACACGCGCGAAGGGCTCATCGCGGAAGTGGTCACGCTGCTGGCGGGTCTATCGGGCGTGAGCCTTCTTCTCTACGGCCTGCTCGCGGGCTCACGTCCCGCGCGCAGGCCCGCAGCATCTGCCGTGCCGGTGGCCGCGAGAGCTCCTTCGTCACGTGAGTTCACGATCGGCGCCGGAGGCCTGGCGCTGGCCGCGGTCCTGATCGGCGGGCTGGCTGTCAGCGC
>DATFVI010000226.1:0-22043 GCA_035260405.1 Candidatus Dormiibacterota bacterium | reverse complement strand
GAAGCGGCGCGTGATCTCCGACGCAAGGTCTTCGGCCAGCGGCTGGTTGGTGAGGATGACGAAGTCGTCGCCGCCGACGTGGCCCGCGAAGTGTGAGGTCGAGTAGTGCTCTTCCAGCACCTCCAGGATGATCGAGGCCAGTGTCTTGATCACGTCATCGCCACGGATGAATCCGTAGTGGTCGTTGTAGCTCTTGAAGTTGTCGATGTCGGGATAGAGGCACGCGAACTCCTGGGCGTGAAGGCGGTGTGAGATCTCTCGCATGATGTCCGAGTTGCCGCTCATGCCTGTGAGCGGGCTCAGCTCTCGAGTCGTGGTGGCGCGCATGATGACCGCCCGCAGGCGGGCGACCAGCTCCTCGCCGATGAACGGCTTGGTCACGTAGTCGTCGGCGCCGGCCATCAGGTGCTCGACCTTGTCCTTGATCGAGCTGCGCACAGTCAGGAAAACGACAGGGATGAGGCGCGTGCGGAAGTCCTTGCGCAACTCGGCCAGCACCTGGTCGCCGGTCGTGGATCCCAGCATCAGGTCGAGCAGGATGATGTCCGGCCGCCACTCCACGGCCGCGCCATGCGCGGACCTGCCGTTGCCGATCGGAACGCATTCGAAGCCGGCCCTTTCCAGGACACGCCTGACCAGCCGAAGGACCTGTTCGTCGTCGTCGACCACCAGGACGAGCTCGCGATGAGGCGGCGTCGTGCGGATGGTCGGTTCGCTCGACGCGCCGACCTTGTTCGCTACGTTCACGACACGGTCGACTCGGGGGTGGGTTGAACGGGCCGCCGCAGTTTTTCGGTCATCGCGATCGCGCGTTCCGCGGCGGATCGAACCTCGCCGATGTCGGTCTTGACCGCCTCCGCATCGCCGGTTTCCTCAGCGATCAGCTCGCTGTAGTTGATGATCACCGCCAGCAGGTTTCGAAAGTCGTGGATGAGTACGCGCCAGGCCTCGTCCGAGAGCTCTCCGTCCGGGCTCAAAGCCTTTTCACCAGCCGCCACCGGTTGACCTCGCCATCGCGCTTGTAAAGAAGGTCGTCGAGCAGCCAGCGGGCCATCGGGAGACCGCGGCCCTCTTCGCTGGTCGGGTCAGGCATCGCGCGTAAGAGCACCTCCTCCACCGCCGGCCCACCGTCGACGAAAAGCGCGTGGGCGGTGTCATCTTCCATCCAGAGCCGGTATTCGACCGGTGGATCGGTGCCGGACGGCCGCCCGTGGGTGAGGACGTTGGCGCCGATCTCCGCCAGGGCGATCTCGAAATGCATGAGGTTGCGGTCGTCCTCGCCGCGCCCAGTCGATTGGCGCAGCTTTTTGATCGATTCATGAAGCGTGTCCAATCCTTCATCGAGATGGCTGAGCGTGGCGTTGAACTCAAAAGGTTTCGAGTGACTCGCCACGGTCAGAAGCCAGTCAGGGCTTCCTCTACCGTTGCGTAGTAAGGAAAAACCCGGTCGAGCGTGGTCAGCTCGAGCACCACACGAACTTGCTGGTTGGGGGCGGCGAGCCGCAGGTCGCCCTGCGAGCTTCGGATCTGCTTCAGCGCCGAGATGACAGAGCCCAGGCCGGTGCTGTCGACGAAGCTGACCCCCTCCAGATCGATCACTACCCTCGGCTTCTCGCTCTTCACGGCTTCGCCGATCGCGTCCTTCAATGCGGGGGCTCCGGCCACGTCCAGGCGCCCGGTCGGAGCGACGACGGTGACCCCGTTGTCGATCTGACGCGTCTGTACCTCGAGACTCACTTAATGCTCACCCAGCACGGGGGCTCACTATAGGTCACCCAGGATCGAGTTGAGCCTCTCTACACTGCTGGGCGTGACGCCTCCGGGGCTGCAGCGCCTCTTGATCGTGGATGACGAACAGGCGCTGGCCAAGCTGATGGAGCGCACCCTGCGCAGCCGCGGGTTCGAATCCGATGTTGCGTTCAACGCAGCCGAGGCCAGGAGCCTCTTCGAGGCAAGCGACTACGCGCTCGCCTTGCTCGACGTGCGCCTGCCCGACGAGTCCGGTTACGGGCTGCTCGAGGAGCTTCGCGCGAGGCGGCCGGACACTGCCGTGGTGATGATCTCGGGCGTTGACGATCCCGAGCTCGGCAGGGCCGCCCTGGAGCATGGGGCGTACGCGTACATGGTGAAGCCGGTCGGCGCGACCCAGCTTTATTTGACGGTGGTCAACAACCTGAAGCGCCGCAGCCTCGAGCTGGAGCATCGGGCCACCCTCAAGCGGATGGAGGGGATGCTCGATGAGCGGGCCGACCAGATGCGCCGGGCCATCGAGCTCCAGGCTGGAATGCTGCCCGCCTCCCCTCTCAACGAAGACGGGTTCGAGCTTGCCGCCCACTTCACTGCGGCCAAGGAGATCAGTGGAGATTTCTACGACTGGTACCGGCAGGACAACGGCCACCTGGTCGTCACGCTGGGCGATGTCATGGGCAAGGGCCTGCCGGCAGCTCTGATGATGGCCACCGCGCGCGCCGCGCTGCGCGCTTCGGCGGGGATCGAGCAGCTCGACGACGGTGTCAAGCGCGCCTCCGAGGTGATGAGCGCGGCCCTCGAGGTAAACCACGCTTATGTGACGGCTTTTCACGCCGTGTACGAGCCGATGTCGGGCTTGCTTCGTTACGTGGATGCGGGTCACGGGCACGCGCGCCTGCTGCGCGGCGCGACCGGACAGGAGACTCTGCCTTTGCGCAGCGCGCCGATCGGCATCTTTCCGGACACCCAGTTTGTCGTCGGGACTGCGACCTTGAATCCGGGCGACGCGCTGGTGGTGTTTTCAGACGGGCTGCTGGATCTCCGGCCCGACCTCGCGACCAAAGATGTGCCGCTTCCATATGAGTCGCGGCGGGCGGGAAGCGCGCAGGAGCTGGTGGACATCCTGGCGCAGGGATCGAAGGGTCGGGAATTGTTCGACGACGTGACGGTGCTCGCGCTCAAGCGAGTCTGAGGAGTTGCCATCTGGCCATTTGTGCCCGAATGGCCCGTAAGACCACCCCCGGACAGGGCCGTTCGTGCCCGAATGGCCCATGGACCACCCCCGGACACAGCCATTTGTGCCCGAATGGCCGTGTTCAGGAACTTACACCGTTTTTGGCAGGGCGATCCAGCGTTCCAGTAGGGCTGCCACGACATGCAGCTTTACTGGTTTCGAGATGTAGTCGTCCATGCCTGCGGCCAGGCAGCGTTCGCGGTCGCCGGCCAGGGCCGCGGCCGTCATCGCGATGATCGGAACATGGCGGCCCGCGGGCTCTCCCGTCCTGATCAGGCGGGTCGCCTCGTACCCGTCCATCTCCGGCATCTGGCAATCCATCAGGACGGCGTCGTACTGGAGCCCTTTCAAAATGTCCACGGCCTCCGCGCCGTTGGCCGCGACGTCGGCCCTATAGCCCAAGCGCTCGACCATCCTGACGGTGACCTTCAGGTTGGCCGCGTTGTCTTCCACGACGAGGACGCGCGACCACTGGCGGGCCTGGTCGGGCGGGCCGACCTCCACAGCTGCGCCCGGCGCCTCGGACCGAGTTGATCGCTCGGCGAGCAGCGTGTGGAGGACGTCGAACAGCTGCGAAGGACGCACCGGCTTGACGAGCTCCGCGTCGACGCCGGGCACGGGCTCCTCGGATTGCCCCGCGGAGGTGAGGAGGATCACCACCAGCTCTTTCAGACGCTCGTCCGCGCGGATCTGGCTCGCCACCGTCCGCCCGTCCATGCCCGGCATCATCATGTCGACGATCGCGACGTCGAAGCCGTCGTCGCCGTGTGCCGCGACCTGCATTTCCTGCAGGGCCTCGGGACCGCTCTCGAAGCTTCGCTCACGCAACCCCCACGACTTCAAATAGCGCTCGAGGATCGCGCGATTCGTGTTGTTGTCGTCGACGACCGCGACAAAGGTTCCGGCGAGGCTGACCGGCGCCTGAGCTGCTCGCCTCTTTCCGCCGGCTTCGCGGAAGAGGGCCGTGAACCAGAAGCGGCTTCCGGCCCCTTTTTCGCTCTCGACGCCAATCTGGCCGCCCATGAGCTGCGTGAGCATGCGTGCGATCGCCAGGCCGAGTCCCGCTCCGCCGTGCCTTCGGGTCGTCGAGCTGTCCACCTGCGAATAGGTCGAGAAGACGCGAGCCTGCTCCTCGGGGGTGAGCCCGATGCCGGTGTCGGAGACTTCGAAGCGGATCAAAAGGCCAGGGCCTGTGTTCTCGTGACGGCGCGCGCGCACGACCACCTCGCCGGTGTCTGTGAACTTGACCGCGTTGGCGATGAGGTTGATGAGCACCTGGCGCAGGCGCCCTGGGTCGCCGATCGCGCTCTCGGGTACGAACTCCCCGACATCCAGCACCATCTCGATGCCCTTGTTCGCGGCCGCCTCGGCGAAGAGCTCCACGGCTTCTTCCATCACGTGCTTGGGGCCGAAATCGATGGCCTCCAGGCGCACGCGTCCCGCCTCGATCTTCGAGAAATCGAGGATGTCGTTGATGATCTCGAGCAGGGCGTCGCCGGAGGTGCGCACCGTCTCGACGTACTCGCGCTGCTCGGGCGTCAGCTCCGTGTCCAGGAGGAGTCCTGTCATACCGATGACGCCGTTCATCGGAGTCCGGATCTCGTGGCTCATGGTGGCGAGGAACTCCGACTTGAGACGGGTCAGCTCCTGCAGCTCCTGGTTGGTCTGCGAAAGGTCGGCGAGCAGCTCGGACTTCGCGAGCTCGGCCTGCGAGGCGGCGGTGCGGTTGGTCTCCAGCTGGATGACGACGCGGCGCACCAGCACGCCGAAGGCGATGAGCAAGAGCGCCTCGAGCGAGGCGGCCGCGGGGTCGCCCGCCGCGGGGGTGACGATGGTCACCAGGACCAGGTCGGCGACGGCGAGCGCGGCGCCCACGGCGAACTCGACCGTCGTGTAGTAGAGCGCGAGAAAGATCAGAGGAAGAAGGACGAACGGAAAGGCGCGCACGATGCTCAGCCCGAACTGGACCTCGAGCGCGAAGGCGACCGCCAGCCCGCCGATGGGCGACACGGCATGGAGGTATCGCGGTATCCGTTCCCAGGGCAGCAGCACGAGCGCGCTCGCGAGCGCGGTCAGCACGATCGAGATGCCGAGGCCGAACTCCGACATGCCCCACAGCGGATAGAGCGCCATGCCGAACCCGACGACCACCGGCAGCGCGGTCACGATGCCGCTGCGGGAGGGGATGTCGACCTGGGCCAGCGGGGCGAGGACGAGGATGATCCCGATGGCGCCGGCGCCGGCCAGCACCGGGGAGGCGATCACTCCGGCGTAGCCGTGCAGGCTGACGAGACCGACGATCGCGAGCCCTAGGAACGGATAGACGCGACGGCTCAGACCGTCGGCTTGCAGCGGCGTGGTGGGGGCGTTCAACTTCAACAGCCGGGCGCTCAGCTTACGGTGTCCCGCTCCCGACGGTCCTTGGACCTTCGCGTCCTAGACGGGCGGGCGCCGTCTCACCCCACGGAAGCTGGCGATTCCGCGGGGACCCCGAGAAGGGCGCTGAAGCCGGCGTCAAGGGGCCCGACGCCGCGTCGCCGCCCCCGCGACCACGACGCGGGGACCCCGCAGGAATGCGCTCCTGGCGGCGCCACCCTTTCCTTGGCTCCGCCCGTCGAGGCCGCGAATCTCGGGCGCACGGTCGGGAGCGCGACACCTTCGCTAAGAAGGGCTCGTGCGAAACGGCCGCAGGTACACTTGGCAGCCTGCGCACCTTCCATCCCGCCAGGGGGGGCGAGGTTTTAGAGGTGTTGCCAGCCGCTCGTCCACGGAATGCCCCAAAGCCGTCGTGGACCGTGAGCCTGGTGCGTCGAGCGACGCCCTTTTTCGCCATCGCCGCGGTGTACGCGATCCAGGTCTCGGCCGGTGCTGGTCCCGTGCTGGCGTTCCCCCTTTATCTGACCGTGATCTTGCTGACAGCCCTCCAGCTGAGCCGCGTGGAATCGCTCGCGACCGCCTTCCTCGCAGCCATCGCCATCCTTGTGCCGTCGGTGGTCGGGGGCGACCTGGCGCCGGCGCTTCTCCTCGCGATCGTGCTGCTGGTCGCGGCGTTCGCGATCACCGAGGTGGTGCGCCAGGTCCGCGCGACGGCGGACAGGGCTCAGCGGCAGTCGGAAGAGATCGCGGCCAGCGAGGAGCGGCTGCGGTTGATGCTCGAGGCCGCGATGGTCGGCCTGGCGCTGGTCGACGGCGAGGGGCGGTGGATCCAGGTCAACGAAAGGCTGGGCACGATCCTTGGCCGGCCCCAGGCCGAGCTCCTGCAGCTGCCGCTCGAGGCTGTCACCGCCGAGAAAGATCGCGCGGTGCTCAACGAAGCTCTTGCCCTGCTGCGCAGCGGGGACATCGTCAGGTGGGAGGCGGAGCTGAGCCAGGTGCGCGGTGACGGCACCCGGGTGCCGGTCGCGATCGCGATCGGGGCGGCGCCCGGCTACGTTCCCGGCGAGCCGCTGCTGCTCGTCCAGGAGAGCGACATCTCGGCGCGCAAGCGTCTCGATGGGCTCCGTGACTGCCTGGTCTCGGTCAGGCACGTGATTGTCGGTGGCCTGACCTGGGAGCAGTCGGTTCCGCAACTTCTCAGCAGCCTGTGCGCATACCTCGACCAGGACCTGGCCCAGTTCTGGGTCGCGGATCCCGAACGGCAGGCGTTGCGGGTGCGGCATTTCTGGCATCGCGATGAATCGACCTTTGAACCTCTCCGGAATCAGAGCCGCGCTGCCTCGATTCCGCTCGGAGTCGGGCTGCTCGGCCGGGTCTGGCAGTCGGGCGTCGTCGCGGCGATCGAAGACCTGTCGGAGGGCGGCGACTATGCCAACGTCGACGTCGCGCGTGTGGCCGGCCTCAAGTCGGTGATCGCTTTCCCAGTGGTCGACGGCGGAGCGGTGATCGGCGTCGTCGAGCTGCTCGCCGGGCACTCGCGCAAGATCGAGGACGACGAGGTCACGATGCTGTCCACCGTCGGAGTCGAGATCGGACAGTTCGTCCGCCGCTCCGACACCGCGCAGGCGCTGCGGCGAAGCGAAGCTGATCACCGGGCGATCTTCGAGCGGTCGCCGATCGGCATCGCCCGGATCAGCGGCGATGGCGACCTGGTCGAAGCCAACCCGGCGCTCCTCGCGATGCTGGGGCACGATTTCCAGGCGATGCGGGAAAGCGCGTGGCCCGACCTGCTGCGCGCGTACGACCAGGCCGCCGCTCGCCAGCGCGGGGCGCCTCTGTTGGCCGGCATCGCGACGGGCGCAAGCGTCCAGGTGCGCGCATCGACAGGCGCAAGCAAGTGGTTGTGGCTGCAGCTCACCGCGACCTCGATCCCCGACTCAAACGGCCGTCCCGAACACCTGCTGGTGATGATCGAGGACGTGACGACCGTGCGCGAGACGTCGGACCAGCTTGCTGAAGCCCTCGAATCGCAGCGCAGCGCGAACGCCAACCTCGAGAAGCTCGACCATACCAAGACCGAGTTCCTCTCCATCGTGAGCCACGAGTTCCGCACTGCGTTGACCGGAATCCAGGGCTTCAGCGAGCTCATCCGCGATGGCGGCCTGGAACCGGACGAGGTGCGGGCTTACGGCGGCTACATATTCAATGACGCGGACCGCATCAACCGCCTGATCGGAGACATGCTGGATCTCGACAGGATGGAGTCGGGCCGCATGAGCATGCGTTCGGGCGATGTCGACATCAACGAGGTCCTGACCGAAGCGATGGCGCGGGCCGGGACCGGCGTGACCCAGGTCGAATTCAAATCAGACCTCGACCCGCGCTTGCCGATCGTCGCGGGCGACCGGGACAGGTTGATCCAGGTGGTCAGCAACCTGGTGAACAACGCGATCAAGTACTCGCCCGACGGTGGCACGGTGACGCTCTCCACCCGGTCGGAGGGAGGTTATGCCCTCGTGAGCGTGGCCGACACCGGCCTGGGCATCCCGCCGGACGAGATCGGCCACGTCTTCGAGCGATTCCGCCGCGTGCGCAGCGGAGCCGCGCAGTCGATTCCCGGGACTGGCCTGGGCCTCACGATCGTTAAGCAGATCGTGGAGATGCATGGAGGCAAGATCTGGGTCGAGAGCGCGGTCGGCCACGGGTCGGCTTTCCACTTCACGGTTCCCCTCGCGGCGGAGAACGTCACTCCGCTGCAGCGACGGCATGCCTGACGCGACGACAGCGGGTGCGTCTGGATCCTTCACGGTGCTGGTGGCGGATGACAACGACGTCGCCCAGCGCCTTTGCAAGCGTGTCCTCGAGAAGGCGGGCTACGTGGTGCTGATCGCAGCGGACGGCCTTCAGGCGGTCGATGTCGCGCTCGCTCAGCGCCCGTCGATGATCCTGATGGACGTCGCGATGCCCGGGATCGACGGCCTCGAGGCGATGCGGCGCATCAAGGAAGCGATGCCGACGATGCCGATCGTGATCGCGAGCGCGCACTCGATGGCCAGTGACCGGGAGCGCTTCCTCGCGGCCGGCGCGGACAACGTGCTCAGCAAACCGTTCAGGCTTGCGGACCTCGTCGCGATCGTCGGGACGCTGGTGAAGCAACCATGAAGGACCTCACCGGGACGAGGATCGGCCAGTACGAGATCGTGGAGCGCCTCGGCGGCGGAGGGATGGCGGTTGTCTACCGCGCGGTGCAGCAACCGCTGGGTCGCGAGGTGGCGTTGAAAGCCCTCTCGTCCGAGCTGTTCCAGGACGACGGGTTCGTCAAGCGCTTCGAGACCGAGGCCAAAACCCTCGCCAAGCTCGATCACCCCAACATCCTCCCGATCTACGACTTCGAGCTGACCGACGGCGTGGCTTACCTCACTATGCCGCTGATCCGGGGCGGGACTCTGCGCGACATCCTGAACCGCGGCCCGCTCGACACCCTCACCGCGTGGCGGTACCTGCGTGAGATCGGCGACGGTTTGCAGCACGCGCACGACGCGGGGATCGTCCACCGCGACCTCAAGCCGACCAACGTCTTGATCCACGCGGACGGCCGCGCGATGCTGGCCGACTTTGGATTGGCGCGGGGCGCGGGCCAGCCGACCCACCTCACCACGATCGGGCTCGCGATCGGAACGCCCGGCTACATGGCGCCGGAGCAGGTCATGGGACACGACGTGGACAAGCGCGCGGACATCTATGCGATGGGCGTCCTGACCTTCGAGATGCTGACGGGCCGGCTGCCGTTCATCGGGTCCAACCGCATGGAGGTCGCCTACTCGACGGTCAATGCGCCGATTCCGTCGGCCGTGAAGCTGAACGCAGCTCTTCCGGACGAGCTCGACCAGCTTCTCGCCAAGGTGCTCGCGAAGGATCCCGCGCAGCGCCCGCAGACGGTGCGCGACCTGCTCGGGGTGATGGCGCGGTTGCCTCAGCGTCGCTCGCAGGTCCCGGCATCGGCCGCGATTGCGGCGGGTGGTGCGGCCGCGACGGCCGGGGTGGGGACGGCGCCGGCGCGCCCGGGCCTCACCGTCGAACCGACGACCGCGGCGAACAACTTGCGGGTGGTCGCCCCGCCCGCTCCAGCGCCTCCTCCGCCGGCGCTGCATGGCTCGCCGATCCCGACCCCCACAGGCGTTGGTGGCTCAGCGATTCGGACCCTCGAGCTGATGGGCGTGCGCGCGTCGCGTGCCCGTGGGCGTTTCATCCTGAACTCCCACGTGAGCAACCTGGTCCACGTCGCGCGCGACGTGACGGGCGACCGCTGGCCTGAAATCGCGTATGCCGCCGGCCTTGTGCAGTACGTCGAACAGGACCCGCCGCACGACGATCAGCTTTCTTCGCCGGTGGAATCCCTGAGCCGCCTGAACGAAGCCTTCGAGACCGTCTACGGTCCCGAGGCCGAAGACATGATCCGCACGTGGGGACGCCGAGCCACCGAGCTCTGGCTCGCTGAAGGGCGGCACGGAATGGGCGGGCCGCGGCGCCTCGTTCCAGGTCGCCAGCGCAAGCTGGCCGGGGTCGTGAAGGGGTTCACCGAAGCGATGGACAACGTGCGAGGAGAGCACACGCATGCATGGCTGCAGGTGGACGAGCACCAGTTCTGGCTCGTCAACTTCTCGAACATGTTCGCCCTGGGGCGCATCAAGACAGTTAAGTCGTGCCACGTCTGGACGGCCACCATCGAGACCATCCTCCGCTGGGCCGGCCTCGCCAACGATTGGTACGTGGAGGAGGTCGAATGCGGCTCGGTGACGGGGACATTTGACTGCGTCTTCGCGATTCGCTCGGTCGAGACTTAAGGGCTCAGCAGCCGGGCTCCAGGAAGCACTTTCGAGACCGAAAGAGCGGTGACCAAAGTCACCCCTTTTTGTTTCGCCGGTTGTTACGCCACTCGGTTTAAGATCGATTTCGCCGGGGTGTCTCGGCTTTTCCAAATCGCCCTCCCTCCTTTCTGAAGGTCCTTCACCGACGGGTGGGGGACCTTCTCTGAGCCTGGCCTCTCCACCTTGTGGGGAGGTGGCGCGCAGCGCCGGCGGCAGGTACGCCCGCCTGGGGAGGAAGATTCTCCTTGTGAGATTCGCGATCGACGTCACGGCTTGCTGGCGGCCGCAGCGCGTGGGCATGACCACCGTCGCGATCGAGCTGTCGAAGGCGCTTGTGGCACACAGAGGAACGGATTACTTCGTCCTTTTGTGCAGCCGCGAACGGCCCGCCGACCTGGCGGGTCTCGACTGCGAGGCAGTCCTGTCGCCTTACCGGCACGAGGTCAACCTCAAGTCGCGGTGGCTCCCGGCTGTCGAATCGCAGGTGGAGAGCGACGCGATCCTCTACCCGTACTGGCCGAGCCCGCCCTTTCGCCGCCACGATGCGCCTCCGGCCGCCATCTTCGTCCACGACCTTGCCTTCCGGCTGCGACCGAAGGAAGTGCCGTGGCAGCAGCGTGCGTACCTGGGCACGATCCTCGGGCCGGCGCTGCGCAACGCGGCCGCGGTGCTGGTGCCGTCGGAGTCGACGCGGCGCGACCTGCTGGACCTCTACAAGGTGCCCGGCCTGGAATCGAAGATCGACGTGATCGCCGAAGGTCTTCCGCCAGCGGTTGCCGCGGGCGCGCTGCCCGAAGGACTCGAGCCTGGGTTCATCCTCGCCGTCGGGACCGTGGAGCCTCGCAAGAACTATCCGCGCCTGCTCGCCGCGTTCCGGCAGCTGCGCGGAAGGCATGGCTCATTGCCGTTCATCATCAACGGGCGGCCCGGCGTGCCCCAGCTCGTCATCGCTGGCCGGCCGGGCTGGGCATACGGCGACACGCTGGAGCGGATCGCTGCCGAGCCCGGCGTCCGCTACCTCGGGCATGTCGATGAGCCGACGCTCGCCGCCCTGTACGAGTCGGCTTCTGTCCTCGCCTTCCCGAGCCTCTACGAGGGCTTTGGGCTGCCACTGCTGGAAGCCATGTCGCGCGGCGTACCGGCGGTGATCGGTGACGCGGGCGCGCTGCCGGAGCTCGCGCTTGAAGCCGCGATCGCCGTGAAGGCTGACGACGTCGATGCAATCGCGGGTGCGCTCGAACGATTGCTCGCCGACACACAGCTCCGACAGAAGCTCGGCGACGAGGGGAAGCGCCGGGCCGCCGAATTCACGTGGGACCGCGCGGCGGAACAGACGCTGGCGGTACTGCGCCGGGTCGGAACAGCCATCCATCGTAAAGTCGCCTAGATGTCTGAGCGAATCCCTGTCGTTGTGCTCTTGTCTGGACATCGGCATGAATACCTGCACCTGGCGCGCCCGCTGCTGAGGTCGCTCGAGGCTACGCACCACTTCAACGTCGAGGTGGTCACCGACGCAAAGGAGCTGCCCTTGCAGAAGACGAGGGTTCTGCTGGCGGCGAGCGATCACGCGCTGCAACCGGGCCAGGCCTCACAGCTGACGGATTTCGTTCGCTCCGGCGGCGGTCTCGTGCTTCTGCATGGCACGCTCGCGACATGGGCCGATGGTGGCGACCTGTCGGAGCTCGCGGGTTGGGCGCCCACCGGGCCGGGCCCGCTGACCGAGCTCGTCGTCCGGCCGGATCCTTCGCACGCTTTGACCGCGCGCCTTGGCGCCGAGCTGCAGGTGCACGACGAGCTGTACTTTTCCGAGGGCCCTCCCGCCGGCGCGTCGGTACTCCTGCGTGCGAGCTGGCGCTTCACCGAGCAGGTCGTCGCGTACGAGCGCGGCTTCGGCGATGGTCATTTCGTCCACGTTGGGCTCGGCCACGATCGCTCGACCTATGAGCTGGAAGGTTTTCAGAAGCTCATCCAGAGGACGCTGATGTTCGTCGCCAGACGCGCGCCCGCGCCTTCTATCGGCGTCGGCCTCATCGGTTACGGCGCCATCGGCCAGGCGCATGCAGCGTCGATCACGGCCACGCCCGGCCTGCGTGTGGCCGGCGTGTGCGACGTCTCGGAGGAGCGCCGCCAGGTGGCGGCTCGCGAATGGTCGGTGCGCACGCATGCGCGCGTCGAGGATCTGCTGGATGACCCCGAGGTGGGGCTGGTCGTGGTCGGGACTCCCCCGAGCATTCACTCTGACTCCGTGATGGCGGCGCTACGGGCGGGAAAGCACGTCGTGTGCGAGAAGCCCTTCGCACTTCGCGTCGATGAGGTCGATCGCATGATCGACGAGGCGACGGCGCGCGGCCTGGTCCTGACCGTGTTCCAGAGCCGGCGCTGGGATCCCGATTACCTCGCGCTGCGAGACGCCGTGCGCTCGGGACGGATCGGCGAACCGTTCTACATGGAATCGTTCATCGGCGGCCACGAGCATCCCTGCGATTTCTGGCACAGCCACGAGCCCATCTCAGGTGGAACGATCTACGACTGGGGCTCGCATTACTTCGACTGGATCCTGCAGCTGTTCCCGAACCCGGTTCGCACCGTTTCCGCGCAGGCGCACAAGCTGGTCTGGCACGACGTGACCAACTCTGACCAGGTGCGCGTCGACCTCACGTTTGCGGGCGGCGCCCAGGCGAACTTCCTGCAGTCGGACATCGCGGCGGCCCGCAAACCGAAGTGGTACCTGCTGGGCACGCACGGCGCGGTGGTCGGCGATTGGCAGGCGGAAGCCGTCCCCGCTGATTTCCCCGCGCGCGTCAAGGTTTTCCGCCCCACCGCGGGCGGTACCAACGAGGAGCTGCTCGCGCTCGCGCCTCGGGATGACCACGGGTTTTACAGGAACCTGGCCGACCGCCTGGCGTGGGACGAGGCGCTGGCCGTCACCCCGGAGCAGGCTCGCCGCACGGTGGCCGTGATGGAAGCCGCGACGCACTCGATAGCACGTGGCGGCGCACAGCTAGAGGTCGACATATAGAGGATCGCGTAGGGTGGGGCTCGCTTGGCGCCGCTCGCATCGCGGGTGGAGCGGTGCTTCCGGCGATCGCCGCCTCCCGCAACGGCCGCGTGGTGGCGATCGCGAGCCGCGACCCGGAGCGCGCGAGGCAGATGGCGGATGGATTCGACGGAGCGCGCGCGGCCGCCTCGTACGATGCGCTTCTCGACGACCCGGAGATCGACGCGGTCTACATCCCGCTCGTCAACAGCGACCACAAGCCGTGGACCATCCGCGCGCTCGAGGCGGGCAAGCACGTGCTCTGCGAGAAGCCTCTGGCGTTGAATGCGGCGGAGGCCGAGGACATGGCCGCCGCGGCGCAGCGCTCCGGCAAACACCTGATGGAGGCGGCCATGTACCGGTTCCATCCACGCACACGCGCTTTCATCGAGTCCCTGGTGGATCCGATCTACGTGCAGGCAAGTTTCGGGTTCACGCTCAGGGAAAAGACGGATTACCGATTGGTGTCCGCGATGGGCGGAGGCGCGCTGCTCGACGTCGGGTTCTACGTGGTGAGCGTCGCGCGGTGGATTCTCGGCGAACCATCAGAGGTGCTGGCGCGCTCCCGGCTGCGCGGTGGAACAGACATGACGACCAGCGCGCTGCTGCAGTTTCCCGGCGGCGAGACAGCGTCGGTGTGGGCGAGCTTTGAGTCCGCGGAGGACCAGGAGCTGACTGTCGTCACACGCCAGGGCGCATTTCGTATCGGGCGGCCGTTCAACTGGCCGGATGAGGTCGATCAATACCAGGTCATGGTCGAGTCGTTCGGCGACAGCGTTCTGCACGACCGGCCGGTGGAAGTCCCGCTCAGCGAGTCGATCGCGAACATGAGGGTCCTCGACCGAATCAAATTGGCGGCTACGTCTTAACGAGAGCCTGGAAGCGCGGGTCGTCGTAGAGGACCGCGAGGTCCGCGTGGGTCGGGGCAAACTCCTTGATTGCCGGCCGAGTCGTGAACGCTTCCTCGAGCAAATTCAGGGCGTCGTCCAGACGGCCCTGGTCTGCCCGGATGCATGCGAGGTTGTAGAGGACAACGCCCATGGCGATCGGTGGCGCGGAGAGCTCGCGCATCTCAGACACCGCCTCCTCGAACAACTGAGACGCTCGCTCTCGCTGACCGTTCTCTCGCCAATACTCAGACAGGTGGAGGCGCGGGTGCGTGTAGCTGTTCCGCAGCAAGGCCTCGGCGGTGGTGTTGGCCACGAACCATTTGAATGGGCGATCGCCCAGCTCGCCCGCCAATCCGATCAGCTCGAGGAGCAGCTTCTCCGACCGAGCAGCCGCATCCGCAAGCGGCGTGCCGATGCCGCTCGCGAGCTCGGCGTCGTTGACCTCGTCGACGTCCTCGGGCGGCGCGGTGTACGGCCGCGCGTGGCGAAACTCGACGAGTGCGTCGCGCAAGCGTTCCCGCCACATGCTGATGTGGAACATGACGAGAGCCGCCGGCCAGCCCTTCGGCTGGGTCTCTGATTTGAGCGCCTCAGCGACAAACTCGCGCTCCAGCTCGCGCTGCGACCCTAGCGCCTTGAGGACGTCCGAATCTTGCACCGGCTAGGCCGGGGTCAGATCGGTGGTGCCCGTGCCTTTGATGGTGATCGGCCCCGACATTCCGGGAATTGCGGTCGTCGATGGCCCGGAGAACGTCATCGTTCCGTCGTTTGTCTCGGCGGAGTGCGTCTTGAGGATGCGGTGACCGCCTGGATCCAACCAGGTCGTGACGTCTGAGGTCATGGTGCCCTTGATCGACCCTCCGAACGCGCCGCTTGGGGCCGCCCCGCCGGCTGGGCCGAGGGTGACGTCGATCGAGCCGCTGCTGGTGGTCTCGACCACCGCGGCGTTGACTCCATTCAAGGTTTCATTGCGCAAATACGTGCTGTGAGTGGTGAGATGCACGCTCCCATTGCCACCTGGATTCGCCTGGTCGTAATCCTTGGACCACGTGTCACCGGGCTTGACGGCGTTGCTTGGCAGCACAGATATGACGAACAAGCCGCCGCCCATGCCCGAGAAGGCAAGGAACGGATTTCCGGCGGCGAATTGATTCCCGTTGAGGCTCAGGATGCGTCCGTCGGCGCCGACCTTGAGGTCCACGGTCATGTCAGGGATGCCTGTGGTGGTGTTGCTTACTCCGCCGGTCGTGCTCTTGATCGCGAAGTTGCCGAGCGTCAGCGCGATGTCTGCGGACCCCGCCGAGTCCACGGACACGACCTTGACAGCCTCGTTTGCGCTGATATCGACGTCAGCCGGGAGCGAGACGCCTGACGCCACGATCGTCTGTTTCGTGGTCGAATGAAACGAATATTTGAACGTGTCGCCGCTGTGATAGCCGAGCGACAGCGTCTGCGCCTGAGCCGGCACAGCGCCGCAGGCAAAGGCGAGCAGAGCCAGCAGGGTCAGCCGCCTCATCGACGCAACAGTACGACTAGGGTGTCGTTTTCGCGGCGGTTTCCAGCGATTCGGTTGGCGCGGGCAAGACAGTGGACGAGTCGGGAGGGTAGGCGACCGAGATCGGGATGAGCTGGCGGAAGGTGGCCAGCGCGATAGTCCAATCGGCCAGCATCTTTGAAGCCAGTTCGCTGCCCGTACGAGCGTGATGCTCTTCGACCAGGGCCCTGAGCTCGGGTGCGTCCTCCGGCGGGACCTCCCGCGCGACGACGCTGTCGGCGTTCAGCTGGTTCCAGGATGTGACGTAGGCGACGCCTCCCGTCATGCCCGCACCGGCGTTCCAGCCGACCGGCCCCAGCGCCACCGCTACGCCGCCTGTCATGTACTCGCAGAAGTGGTCGCCGGCTCCTTCCACAACCGCGGTCGCGCCGGAGTTACGCACGCAAAAACGCTCGCCGACCCGTCCCGCGACGAAAAGCCGCCCGCCCGTCGCGCCGTAAGCGATCGTGTTGCCGGCGAGCACCGGTTCGCTCGCGGCGTCGCCGGCAAAGGGCCGGATCGCGATCACGCCGCCGCCCATGCCCTTGCCGACGTAGTCCTGCGCCTGGCCCACCAGGCTGAGGTCGATCCCCTCGTCGAGGAAGGCTCCGAAGCTCTGGCCGGCGCTCCCCGTGTAGTTGCGGGACGCGCCGTGTTGGAGCGCCGCGCCCACGGTCCGGTTCGAGTTGTCGATGGGGCCGCTCATGGGCGGTGGCGCGGGCAGGTCGCCGTTGCGGACCATGGTGCGCCGGCGCGGGAGCTCTCGATCCGTCTGGGCAAGCACATACGAAAGGTCGAGCGTGGCAGTGGCGTCCTGCTCAAGGAGCTCGGCACGGCCGACCACCTCCTGCAGCGATCGAGCGCCGAGGCGCGCAAGGTGATCGCGGACCTCTTCGGCGATCAGGAACAGATAGTTGACCACGTGCTCCGGGCGACCCTCGAATTTCGCCCGCAGGTCTTCTCGCTGTGTGGCGATTCCGGTGGGGCAGGTGTTGAGGTGGCACTGCCGGGCCATGTCGCAGCCGAGCGCGACGAGCACCCCCGTGCCAAATCCGAACTCCTCCGCCCCGAGCAGCGCGGCGATGACGATGTCGCGGCCGTTGCGCAGCCCACCGTCGGTGCGGAGGCTCACGCGCTCGCGCAGCCGGTTGGCAACGAGCACCTGTTGGGTCTCGGCGAGGCCCAATTCCCACGGGGCGCCTGCGTTCTTGATCGACGACAGGGGGGATGCGCCGGTGCCGCCGTCGTGTCCTGAGATGAGGATGTAGTCGGCTTTCGCCTTGGCGACCCCCGCGGCGATTGTGCCGACGCCGGCCTCGGACACCAGCTTGACGCCTATGCGCGCGCGCGGGTTCACGGTTTTGAGGTCGTGGATCAGCTGCGCCAGGTCTTCGATGGAGTAGATGTCGTGATGGGGAGGCGGCGAGATGAGCTGCTGGCCCGGCTGGGCATGGCGCAGGCGCGCGATCAGGTTCGTCACCTTCATCCCGGGCAGCTGGCCGCCCTCGCCCGGCTTCGAGCCCTGCGCGATCTTGATCTCGAGCTCGTCGGCGCGCTTCAAGTACCGCGGGGTGACACCGAATCGCGCCGACGCGACCTGCTTGACTCGGTTGTCCCGCCGGGGACCGCCATCGTCGTCATACATGTCAGGGTCTTCGCCGCCCTCGCCTGAATTGGAGCGCGCGCCGACCTGGTTCATGGCGATCGCGAGCGCCTCGTGCGCCTCGGGCGAGAGTGCGCCGAGCGACATCGCAGTGCTGACAAATCGCTTGACGATCTCACTCGCCGGCTCGACTTCGTCGAGCGGAACCGGTGCGTCTGAATCCTTGATCTGGATGAGCTCACGCAGCGACTGCGGCCGGTCCATGGACGACAACCGGCGCCACTCTCGGTATGCCTCCTGGTCTCCGGTCTGAGCCGCCTTCTGAGCAGCTTTGACCGCGTGTGGGTTGTACGCGTGGTGCTCGCCGGCTTTGCGGAACCGGACACGCCCGTGGTCGGGCAGGACTTCGGGCCGCGTGCGCGCCAGCCGTTCGAGGTCCTCCAGGTCGGAGCCGCCGATGCGCGACGGCACCGCGGGGAAGCAGAGCTCCATCACCTCCGCACCGAGCCCGAGCGCCTCAATCACCTCGCCCCCGCGATAGCTCATCACGCATGAGATGCCCATCTTCGCCATCACCTTCAAGAGCCCCGCCTCGAGCGCCTTTCGATAACGGATCTCTCCTTCCGGAAACTGCGCAGCGGTCGCGAGGGCGAGGTATGGGTGGACGGCGGTCGCGCCGACTGTGATCAGGCACGCGATGTCGTGCACATCGACCGCGTCGCCGGCGATGCCCACGATGTCCTTCGCCATCCGCACGCCGGTCGCCAGCAGGTGTTCGTGCACCGCACCTACAGCAAGAGCCATCGGCACAGGCAAGCGGTCCGGGCCGGTCCTGCGGTCGCTGAGCGCTACGACTCCATCGACCTTTCCCGCCTCGATCCGCAGGCGGAGCAGCGCGTCGTGCAGCGATTCGTCGGGCGCATATGTCGCATCGAGCACGGTCGCCTGTTCGAGGACCCGCGCCAGCTCGGCCGCGCCGAGCACGGGGGAATCCAGCTCCAGGAGGGTTGAATCGGTCGGAACCGCGGGATGGTGCTGCCGTCGCAGCTCGCGATCGACTCCACCTTCCGGTTCCAGCGTCCCGCGCCGAGGCCCGAGCAAGACGCGCAGCGACATGACGGCCTTCTCGCGCAGGGGGTCGATGGCGGGGTTCGTCACCTGCGCGAACCGCTGGCGCAGGTACCCGTAGAGGCGGCGCGGTGTGCGACCGAGGGATGCGATCGGGATGTCGTCGCCCATCGAGTAGACGGGCTCGGCGCCCGTCTCGGCCATCGCCTCGATCACGAACTTCACGTCCTCGGCGCCCCAGCCGTGCAGGCGGTGGTGCATGGGAAGGTCTTCGAGCGGGTCCAGGTCTTTGTGGTGCCGCTCGACCGGGACGAGGATGCGGTCCGCCAGCAGGCCGTAGTCATGGCGAGCGGCGGCGCGCTCCTTGGCCTCGTCGTTGCGCAGCACAGAGCCGTCGCGGGTGTCGACGAGCAGCATCTGCCCCGGTCCCAGCCGGCCGCGCTCGACGACTGTCTCCGGAGCCATGGTCACGACGCCGGCTTCCGACGCTGCCGCAACAAGGCCGTCGGACGTGCGCTGCCATCGCAGCGGCCGCAGCCCGTTCCGGTCGAGCGCCGCGCCCACCACCACGCCGTCGCTGAACGCCAGCGCGGCCGGCCCGTCCCACGGCTCGAACCGAATCGATTGGTAGCGGTAGAAATCGCGCACCGCCGCGGCGAGGTCTCCGCGACCCTCCCACGCGTCGGGAACCAGGCTCATCAGCGCTTCGGACACTTCCCAACCCTGGTTGACCAGCAGCTCGAGCGCGTTGTCGAGGGACGCCGAGTCGGATCCCTCGGGCCAGATCGCCCCACGGAGCTCTGGAGCGAGCTCGGCCTCTCGCGCCCGCATCCATGCGCGGTTGCCGGTGATGGTGTTGATCTCGCCGTTGTGCGCCAGCATCCGGAACGGCTGGGCGTTGCGCCAGTCAGGCATGGTGTTGGTCGAATACCGCTGGTGGAAGACCGACAGCCGGCTCTCGGTCCCCGGGTCCTTGAGGTCCAGGTAGAAGTCGGCGAGCCGAGTGCCGGCCATGAGCCCCTTGTAGACGAGGGTGCGACTCGAGAGAGAAGGGATATACATGCGAATGCCGTCGGAGTCGGCGCGCTTCTCGGCGCGCCGGCGGACCATGTAGAGGCGCCGCTCGAATTCGTCGGGGTCGATGTCCAGCGGGGCGATGAGACCCTGCCAGATCGCGGGCATCGTGGCCAGCGCCTTCTCGCCGAGAGTGTCCACATCGATCGGGACCTTCCGCCACTCGACCAGCTTCATCCCGCTTGCCGTCAGCGCCTCGGCGACCACGTCTCTGGCTCGCTCGTCCCACTCGAACAGCGCCGCCACCGCGAAGTCGCCGCCGAGCAGGCGCCGGGGGACCTGGATCAAGAGGCCGGCGCCGTCACCACTCTTGCCGTCGGCGTCGAGGCCGCCGCGGTGCGACAGCCGGGCGAGGGCCTGGACGCCAAGCTCCACCGCCCGACGCCCGGATTCGGGCGTGGCGACGAATCCCATGCCGCAGGCCGCCCGGCTCGTAGGCAGGTCCCCCGGCCAGGCAAGGCGCGAACGACGTAGCGCTGGGGGCACGAGGTCCAAGGTAGTGCAGGGGTCCCCGGTCGAGCTAGTGGATTGACACCAAAAGAACCTTTAGAACGTTATGCGGTCCTCACAGCGAATCGGGCCCGAATCGACGAGCCAAAAGGGCACAGTTGGGGAGAATTGAGCCTAGAAGCCCAGGAGGGCTTGCACGCGGAGCGCCACCGCGAGGTTCAGGCGCGTCTCGGGGTCCTCGAGGTCGACCCCGCTGATCTCGCGGATGCGATCGAGCCGGTAGCGGAGCGTGTTCGGGTGCACGCGCAGCTTCTGCGCCGCGTGCTGCTGCTCGCCCGTCTCGAGGTAGGCGCGGAGCGTGGCGACCAGGTTCCCCTTGCGGGAGCTGTCGTGCTCGATAAGCGGCCCGAGATGCCGGCGGCTGTAGTCGACCAGGCGCTCGTCCGTGACCGCGGCGAGGAGCCCGGTGAGGCCGAGCTCGGGCACGGCGATGACCTGGCTCCAGCGCTTGAAGCGAGCGAGAGACTCCATCACGGACGTCACCTCGCGCAGGGCGCCCGCGACACCCGTCGGCGCTTCGGTCGGGCCGCTGAAGCCGACCGAGACGGTGAACCCCGGCTTCCATTCCGCGATCGCCTGCTGGATCTGAAGGCCAAGGGCGTGAGCGCGTACCTGGTAGTCGCCCCCTTCGGTTCCCAGCGGGAGGAGCGCGACCACCTGGTCGGACCGGCCCTGGACCAGTGCGCGCGCATAGCTGATGCGGACGACGGCCGCGACACGGCGCAGGAACTCGCGTTTCAGCGCCTGGATCGCGTCCTCCGAGATCTGGCGCACGCGGTTGAAGCCACGGAAGTCGTCGATGTCGACGAGCATCACGATGTGGCTGCCGTGCAGCGGGTATCCGAGGTGCCGGGCACGCCTCTGGGCCGCGGCGTCGTCTCCATATGTCCCGTGGAGCAGGTCCTCCAGGTACTCGCCCCGGACCCGCCCCTCCACCTCCGACAGCTCGCGTTCCTTGGCCACCGACAGGGCCAGGACCAGGGCAGCCTGCTCGATCGCCATGAAGGCGAGCTCCTCGTTGTGGGGCGGGTGATCCAGGACCGAGATGTAGCCGAGCACCTGTCCGCCCGCGAGGATCGGCGCGATCAAGCGCTCACGCGACATGCCGAGGTGGGGGAAGGCGGGCACCTTGACGGGGCCGCGTTTGGCCTCGACCTCGCGGAGCGTGCGCTGGATCTGCGGGTCGAAGAGCACGCGCTGGGGCGTGCCCTGGCGAGCGATGGTCTCTTTGCGGTGCGGGTCCGCGCTTCCGCCGGCGTGGGCCAGAAGGTGGAAGCTCGCGTCCTCGACCGAGACGGCGCTCTCCAGGAGGTCGGCGAGCGTGCGGCAGATCTCGTTGACCCCCTTGCCGTCGAGCACCAGCTCGGTGAAGCGACGGTGGATCTCGAGCGAGCGCTTGAGGCGCCAGTGCTCGGCGTTGATGATCCGTTCGAGCAAGGGCGCCATCAGGTCGATGAGCTGCACGCCGGGGGCGATCGTGAACAGTGGGACGTGGAGGCGGTCTGCCTCGGTGAGCATCTCTGGCGGCAGCTTCTTGAGGTATGGCATCGGCCGCACGACGAGGCCGACTCCTCCTGAGTCGGCGATCCGGCTGACCAGGCGGATCTGCGCCTCCGCGTCGTCCTTGATGGGGAAGCCGGTCGTGAACATGAGGTCCCCGGCGCGGGGCAGGATCTCGGGGGTCTCCATCAGGCGCACCCACTCGATGGGCCGGTCAAGGCCGTCGGCGCCGGCAACGAGCCTGGCGCCGGCCAGGATCGAGCGCATGGCGTCGCGCACAGTCGGTCGGGGCTGAACCTCGGCTTCAGCCGCCTTCTTGGTCGCCATGGTTCATGACTTTAGGGTGTGCGCGGAGGACAAGCAACCAAAACTAGGCTTGTGCGGCACTCACTAGGAACATGTGGCCGTGGGGCGTAGTTTCATCGGCATGCCATACGAGGAGGCGCCTGCCTGCGACCGGCACGAGTCGAAAGTGCCCATGCAGCTGCGCACCATGCATTCCGATTCGTCCCGGCCTGAGGTGTTGGTCGGGCTGTTCGAGTGCCCTGAGTGCGGGCACGAGCGAAGACTGCCGATCCGTACGAGCGACGCAGCCTAGTC
>DATFVI010000225.1:0-22310 GCA_035260405.1 Candidatus Dormiibacterota bacterium | reverse complement strand
GTGCTCGCCATCGAGCACATCGCCGAAGGCAGCCGCTCGGTGGCCGTGACCGCCCAGGAGATCGCCGCCGCCGCCGCCCGCCAGGGCGCCCTCGCGGCCGACCTCGCCGGCTCCGGCTGGGAGGGCCTGATCGAGGACGACGGTGGAGCTTAAGAAGCCCGCCGGCGCGCCCGCGGTCGTGAGCACTCGCGCGAACGTGCACCTCCTGACGATCGCGCCTCCGGCGGCCGGCAGCGTCGCTGCGCCAAAGCCGCCTCACAGTGCCGTCTGGAACAGCTTCTTCGCGAGGATGCTGCTCAGCCTGCTCGCCGTCGCCATTCCGTTCTTGATCGTCGCGGGACTGATTCCGGACGCTCTCGAATCGTTGGGCATCGGACCCCAGGTCCTTGCCATCGTCCTGCTCATCGGCCTCACCGCTCTGACTGCACGCGTGATGATCCGCCCGCTCATCGAACTCTCGCGCGCCGCTGAGCGAGCCGAGCAGGGCGACCTGTCTGTGCGCGTCATCCCAGCCGGCAGCAGCGAAGTTCGCGTGTTGGGCCACGCGTTCAACTCGATGCTCGAGCAGCTCGCGGCCATTCAGCTTCGAATTCGCGGGGAGGTCGCGGCAGCCGCAGGTCAGCTCGCCACCGCCTCGCAGAAGCTGGTCGGAGCAACCCAGGAGCAGACCGCCGCGGCCACACAGACCTCGGCGAGCATGGAAGAGCTCGCCCGCAGCGCAGTCTCGATCGCGGGCAACGTGGCCGCGGTGACCAACCAGGCCACCGACATTCGCACCCGGATCGGGAGCGCGCAAGCGGAGCTGCTTGCCTCGGACGAGCGCGTTCACGCTCTCTCGCGGCGGGTGGGCGAGATCGAGGGAATCATCGGCCTCATCAACGACATCGCGGATGAGACCAACCTGCTGGCGCTCAACGCGGCGATCGAAGCGGCCCGAGCCGGTGATTCAGGACGAGGGTTCGCCGTGGTCGCCGACGAGGTGAGGCGCCTGGCCGAGCGCTCCAAGGCGGCCGCCGCGCAGATCGCAACTCTGGTAGAAGCGGCTCAGGCGGGGGCCGGCGCGACTGTCACCGCGGTCGAGAATCGGCGCCGGCAGATGGAGCTCTGGCTGTCCATGATGGTGAAGATGGCCGATGCGAGCGGCCAGGTCCAGCTCGCCAGCGAGGACCAGCGTGCCGCCGTCGACCGGGCTGTCGAGGCCATCGAGCAGATCGCGGCCAGCAGCAGGTCGGTGGCCGAAACCGCCAAGGAGATCGCGCTTGCGGCCGCCCGGCAGGGCGAGATCGCGGCCGAGCTGGCAGGCTCGCCGAGGGCGCTCCTTGGTGAATAGGCTGCCGCCTGTGGAAGCGATTCCACGCCGGTCGGCGAGGAACCTGCGCGTCTTGAAGGCGAGTGCGCCGCAACCGCTGTCGCCCCCAACGCGGCCTTCGCGCCGCGTGAGCTGGGACAGCCTGTTCTTGCGCATCTGGTTCGGCTCGATCGTCGTGACAGCGCCGTTCTTCGTGGTCGAGGCTCTGACGAACTTCGGAATCTGGTTGAGCCTCGGAACGTTCGCCGTGCTGGCTGCCGTGCTGGCTTTTGTGACGTGGTGGTTGACGCAGCCGGTCGCGGCGCTCACGGACGTGGTCGATGACTTCGAGTCCGGCGACACCTCCGCTCGCGCTATCCCTGCGGGCGGATCCGACACGCGCCGGTTGGCCGCGAACATCAACACGATGTTCGACCGCCTCGGCGCGGATCTGGCGCGGCCCGCGTTTGGGGTCCGGATGGTGGATGGCGCCGCTCGGATCTCAGCCTCGGCAAACCGGGTCGCGGTTGCGGCAGTCGAGCAATCCGCGGCGGGCCTGCAAGCTCGGGCCGGGCTGGACGTCCTCGAGAGGGCCGCGTCGTCTCTCGCCGAGACGGTGGCAGCGGTGGTCGTGCAGGCCGGCCAGCTTCGCACCAACATCCAGCGCGCCCAAACCGATTTGCAAGCATCGAGCGATCGGACCCAGGCGAACGCAACCCGGGTCAACGAGATCCAGGATGTGCTCGGGATTCTGAACGACATCGCGGATCAGACAGCGCTGCTTGCGCTCAACGCCGCGATCGAGGCAGCTCGCGCAGGCGAGTCCGGACGCGGCTTCGCGGTCGTCGCCGACGAGGTGCGGAGGCTGGCCGAGCGATCCAAAGCCGCCGCCTCTGAGATCGCGACCCTGGCCCAGGGCGCGCAGACCACGAGCCGCGAAGCTGTGATCGCGATCGTGCGTCGGGGCCAGCAGCTGGACCAGTGGATGGGGTTGACCCAGGCGATGAGCGAGCTGACCGCAAGAGTCGAGCCTGCCATGGAAGAGCATCGGGCCGCCACGGAGGGGCTCGAGACGGCGGTCCTCGTGGTCGCTCAGACGAGTCGCGAGATGGCGGCAGCCGCCGAGGAGCTCGCCTCTGCCGCGGCACCAGCGCGACCTGAGCACGAAAGCCGGTGACGCGAGTCCTCGTGATCGCAGCCAACGATGCCTATTTCGCGGTGCCGATGACGCGCGTGCACCAGGTCCTTCGCCATCCCCTGGTGACGCGAATCCCTCTTTCCCCGGCCGCGCTGCTCGGGGTCGTCAACGTCCGCGGAGAGATCGTCCCTCTGCTGGACACCGCGGTGCTGACAGGGACGGGTGTCCTCCACGAACCCCCCTTCGCCGTGCTCGTGAAGGGCGGTGAGGACATGCTGGCGTTGGGCGTACAAGAGCTGCCTATCGCTGCCGACTTCGAAGAGCCCGTGGGCCCTGGTACGCAGCCGGGCGAGGTCGGCGTCTACAGCGACGGCGGCCGTCTGGTGGTGCTCATAGACGTAGAGGAGCTGGTGAAGAACCGGCTGGATTTGAAACGGGCGAGCTAGAGGACGAGTTCCGACCACTGTTCATCGAGGAGGCGAAGGGCCATCTCGAAAGGATCGCGACCGGGCTGATGGCGCTCGAGGTGGCGCCAGACGACCAGGCCGCGATCGACGGGATTCTGCGCGAAGCCCACACGATGAAGGGCGCGGCGGGGATGGTCGGGATGATGCGGGTGAGCCGCCTCGCCCATCGGCTCGAAGACCTCCTTGTCGAGCTGAGGTCGGGGACGCGCCGCTCGACTCCTGAGCTGACGGACTCGATGCTGCTGGTGGTCGACGGGTTGGGCCGGCTCATCGCCAGCCCAGCCAGCGCCGAGCAGGACGCCAGCGACGAGCTGGCGATGGAACGCTTGCTGCCCACGCCGGCGATCGGGGGTTCCGAGCTTCCCATCCCGGTGGCGTCAATCCCCCCTCCCGCTCCTGCGATCCCCGTCGCCGCGCCTGACGTCCCGGTCTCAGTACCTGTTTCACAAGTTGAAATCGCGGTCGCTCCGCCAGTCGTCTCGCGGCTCCCCGTTGCGGCCCCGGTGGGCGGGGACGAGTATCGGGCACCGGCTGCTGTGGATCGCAAGACGGTGGAGACGGCCACGCTCGACGTGCCGGTGGCGCGGATCGATGAGCTCAACCGGCTGGTCGGCGAGGTGTCGGCGGCGCAGCTCAGGGTCGGCCACGTCTTCGGATCGGAGCTTCAGCGGAACCCCGACGCCATTACCGAATATCGCGAGCTCACCAAGGTGATCAACCAGCTCCAGGAAGTGACCGAGCGAACGAGGATGGTGCCCGTAGGAACGCTCGAAGCCATCCTGCACCGAACGGTTCGAGACACCGCGCGCTCGCTCGGCAAGAAGGTGCGCTGGGAACTGGTCGGAGAAGACATCGAGGTGGACCGGGGCGTGCTGGAGCAGCTCGTCTCGCCCCTGCTGCACCTGGTGCGGAATTCGATCGGGCACGGCATCGAGCTTCCCGCCGAGAGGTTGGCGGTCGGTAAGCGGGAAGAGGCGCTGGTGAGGCTGCACGCGACGCAGGTCGGATCGAAGGTCGTGATCGCGATCAGCGACGACGGCGCGGGCATCAATGTCCCGGCCGTCCGGGATGCGGCGGTCAAGCGGGGCCTCGACGTCGACGGGTTGACGGACGATCAATCGCTTCACCTGATCTTTCACACCGGGGTCTCGACCGCCAAGACACTGACGGAAACCTCTGGCCGCGGCGTAGGCCTCGACGTCGTGAAGACCGCGGTGGAGGCGGTCCACGGCGAAGTGCAGATCGTGAATCACCCCGGCGCGGGAGCGGAGTTCCGGATCGTGGTCCCCATCACGTTGACAGTCGTCCCCTGCCTGATCGTTTCCATCGGCGGTCAGCCGTTCGGGCTGCCCCTCCATCGAATCATCCGGATGCTCGAGGCTCAGAACGTCCAGCTCGTCAGCGGCAAGAATCTCGCCGTTGTCGACGGGCACGCGGTGCCGGTCTCCGACCTTGCCGCGCTCCTGGGTTTGCCTTCAGCGGGCGTCGGGCCGTGGGTCTTGCTTAGCAGCGCGGACGGCCCGCACGCGTTCCAGGTCGAGACGGTCGTGCAGAAGCGCGATGTGGTCGTGCGCGGCCTGACCGGCCGGCTGCGCGACCTCAAAGCCGTGAGCGGCGCGTGCATCGAACCCAACGGAAGCATCCTCCTGGTGCTCGACATCTCCACGCTGATCGAGCGCAGCCTCTCCGCGGTCGTGGCCGGCGTCAATGGAACCGACAAGGCAGCGGGGCCGCCACCACAGCTGAACG
Source organism: Candidatus Dormiibacterota bacterium (assembly GCA_035260405.1). GTDB lineage: Bacteria > Chloroflexota > Dormibacteria > Dormibacterales > Dormibacteraceae > Palsa-870. The sequence goes on along the minus strand of DATFVI010000225.1, from coordinate 17,668 downwards.
TTGTGGTGGTGGACGACACCTTGATGGTGCGCGAGCTGCAGCGTTCGATCCTCGAGCGTGGAGGCTATGTGGTACGCACCGCCTCCAATGGCGCTGAGGCGCTCGCGATGCTCATAGCCGCCCCCGCCGACCTCGTCGTGACAGACGTTGAGATGCCCCAACTGGACGGCCTCCAACTCATCAGCAACATGAGGTCGCATCCCGGCCTGACCAACGTCCCCGTGCTGATCGTTTCCTCACACGGGACCGACGAGGATCGTCAGCGTGGCATGGACGCCGGGGCTGATGGCTACATCGTCAAGACCTCTTTCGACGAGGCAGGACTCCTCAATGCCGTGTCGCGACTGCTGGGCAGGACGGGTAGCCCGACTCCGCCTACTCGCAACGGCGCACGCGGTCGCACACCAGATCGCAGCTTTGAAAAAACCACGTCGAGCCCGCAATGACGTCGCTCGATTTCGCCACATCGCTCCTGCGGTCGAGAGCCGGCCTCAAAGCAGAGCCGGCCAGCCAGGCCAGGCTCGCGAGATTGCTTCAGGAGAGCGCGAAAATCGCAGGCGTTGCGGTGGACGCTTACGTGAGCATCCTGGACACCCAGCCCGCCGCCTTCGACGACCTGCTGGATCGCGTCACCGTCCAGCACAGCGGTTTCTTTCGCGACCCGGCTCAGTTCGACGCTCTCGCCGCCCTCGTGCGCAAGCAGCCCAGCCAACGAGGTGTCGTGTGGAGCGCGGGGTGCGGCAACGGCCAGGAACCGTACAGCCTGGCGATGCTACTGGATGAAACCGGTCGCGGCAGCTGGGAGGTCGTCGCGAGCGACGTGTCGTTCCACGCGCTCGCACGAACCGAGAAGGCCATCTACACCGAGAGCGAAATCCAGGGACTGTCGAGCGAGCGCAGGCGAAGGTATCTCTCGCCGGCCCGCGGCGGGTATGAGGTCGTTCCATCGATCCGACGGATGGTGCGCATCGCACATCACAACCTGGCGCTGGATGAACCGCAGACGATCGTTCCAGATGCCGTCGTGGTCTTCTGCCGCAACGTCCTGATGTACTTCGGCCGCGAAGAGTCAGAGGCGTGCATTCAACGCATCGCGTCCCACATCGCCCCCGGTGGGCACCTCTTCCTCGGGCATTCGGACTCGCCCGGACGCATGTCGACATACTTCGCAGCCGTCCGCGTCGCGGGCGCCCTCTGCCACGAGAGGCTCGCGGCCGCTCCGCGCGCCGCGCAAATCGGAACGCGCCTCGGCGACACGACCCCACATCGGGACATGACAGGTCTTTTGACCGAGGGAAATCGCGCAGCGGCCAGCGGTGACCTCCGGGCCGCCGTCCGTGCATTCCGCCAGGCGACCTACCTCGATCCCAACGTGGCCATCGCCTACTTTCAGCTGGGGGCGGCCCTCGAGCTCGCGGGCGACGCCCGCGAGGCGCGCCGCGCCTTTGGCGCCGCGGGCCTTGCGATGGTCAGCGGGAGCGGTACCGAGGACGTCTCGGGGCTGGGCGGCTACTCGCGCCAGGACCTCGCCAGCGCGATCGCGTTCAAGCTCACGGCCGGGGTTCGCTGATGGCTGAGGACATCGTTCTCGTCGACGACGACCGCGTGATCCAGAAGATGGTGGGCGGCTTTCTCGAGCGAAGGGGCTTCCTTGTACGCAAGGCCAGCGATGGAATCGAGGCGCTGCAGCACGTCCGCGACCGGATCCCGGACCTCGTCATCACCGATGTTCGTATGCCCGAGCTGAACGGGATCGAGCTGACATCGCGGCTGCGCGCCCATCACCGCACGGCCGGCGTTCCGATCCTCATGTTCTCCGAGCTGAGCGGCGCGCCCGATGCCCTCGCCGGATATGCGGCCGGGGCGGACGACTACCTGCCCAAGCCTTTCGAGCTGGAAATCCTGGAAGCCAAGGTCCAGTCCCTGCTGCGGCGCTCGGCCGGCGCCACAGCGCGGCGCAACCGCGGCAAGGTGATCCTGTTCGCACACGCGAAAGGCGGGGTCGGGACCACCTGTCTTGCCGTGAACATGGCGGTGCTGCTGGCCGCTCAATCCTCGAAACCTGTAGGGCTCCTAGACCTCGATGTCGAGTTCGGCGACTCGGCGCTGTACTTGAACCTTCATCCCAGCCGGACGCTGGCCGACCTCAAGGCGCCTCCTGGCGCCCTGGTCGACGAGACCCTGTTCGAAGGCTTCGTGACCGAATCGGGCAGCGTCCGCCTCGTGGTGGGGTCCGATTTTCCGGAGCGGGCGGAGCTCGTCACCCTCCCCGCGATCCAGCTGGCGATCGACCGCCTCAGCGCGACCTGTCAGTACGTGCTCGTGGATTCGCCGGCATCGTTCAGCGAACGCACGCTGACCGCCCTTGACACGTGCGACCTGATCTGCCTCGTCACCTCGTCGTCGGTGCCATCGCTCAAGGCGACTCGCCGCTGCCTCGTGCTCTTCGACACGCTTGGCGTCTCGCCGGAACGGGTGCGGCTCATCCTCAACAACAGCACGACCCACGCAATCGAAACCGCCGAGGTTGCCGGCATGCTCGGCCGCCGCCCGGACTTCGTGATCCAGAACTCTCCAACCCTCGACCGTGCGGCGGGCCATGGCAGGCCGCTCGTCAGCGCCAACCCCGCCGACCCGCTGGTCGCGGATCTTCGCAGGCTGGCGGACTCAATCCTGGTCAGCGTCCCGGTGGCCCTCGACACGCCGGCCTAGATGTAGTCGGCCCTCTAGCGCCGGGCTGCCGCTTCCACGGAACGCTCGGGCGCACCAAGCCGGAGCTGATATTCGTACGCCCTCGCCATGCGGCGGAGGCCTGTGTCCGCGCTGGACCGGATGATGCTGCGCGCGACACCGGCGACCGCCTGCCCGACGCCGAGGCGGCTGACCTCTTCGTTCACGATGCGGAGGTTGGCGTCGCGCCACAAGACGTAGGAGCGCGAGAGAGTCGAAAGCGACACGCCATAGCGCGCCGCGAAAATGCCGACCCGGCCAATGAAGTTGCGCTCGGCTTCGGTGGTGCCCTGGCCCGTGACCAGGAACCTGGCGATCGCCCGGCTGGTCAAGGTGTGCACGTCTCGGATCTGCCTGGCGAACGCCGGCGAGGTCAGCTCGATGAGGCCTGCGGAAACAGCCGCCGCGAGGGTCAACCGCGCGACCTCGGCCACGCGGGCGGCCAGGGCTTGCCCGAGTCTCACCTGTGCCGGGTCCGCGTCGATAAGCGGCGCGCGAGGCAGCCTGAACATCTGGCCCCAGGCAATCGCCTCAACGGGCATGGCTCGTCGAACTTCGGTGTCCGCCACGCGCAAGTAATACGCGCGCCCGACCGTTAATGCTCCCTACGAAGTCAGGTCTCTCTCCCATGCAAATCGATGGGCGTTTGACCGATTCATGCCTCCGCTGTCATCCACACCCTACGCATAGAGGGCTGCCATGCAGTGTCAGAACATGGCGACTTCTGGGCCGCTCCCGCGTACACCTGAAACGTGGGGTATATCGGCGTTGTCTTCGCATTGTTCACGCTGGGATACATCTTCGGTGTCTGGACCGCGCTGCTCGTCACGAAGGAGCAGCAAAGGGCTTACGAGGACGGTAGCTCAGTGTCCGTCTCCGACCTCCATGTAATCGCGTTGAATCAGGGCGTGCTGCGGCCTTGAGCAGTACGAATTCAGCTCCCCGGCAGCTCAAGGTTTTGAGGATCCCGTCGGCGGTCCCCAATCACGATCGTCGCAACCACGACCGCCGCACCGAAGCCGAACCCGTTGACGACCTGGTCTCACTCGGAAGCCATGAGCTCCGCAACACAGTTTCGAGCCTGGTGGGCTGCGCGGAGCTCATCGATTCGGGAGACCTGGCCGATGACGCGCTCCACCTGTACACGGGAATCCTGCTGCGTGAAGCTCGGCGCCTGAGTGCGTTCGTCACCAAGGCCGTGGCGCTGCAGAGCATGGAGCACGGTGATCGAGACCTCGACCCGGCACCTGTCGATGTGCGATCGCTGCTCAACCGTGCGGCGCTTGCTGCCGGCGAAGACAACCTGAGGCCCATAGAGGTCGACGTGCCTGCTGAGCTTCCGCTCGTCTCGGCCGAAGCGGATGCGATTCTCGAGGTGCTCGGCAACTTCATATCGAATGCCCGACGCTTCTCGCCGGACGGCGGTTCGATCGTGATCGCGGCATGCCAGCTCGGCGACATGGTCCAAGTCGACATCCGGGACCACGGCGTCGGCATCGAGGCCGAGGCGCTCCCCAAGCTCTTTCGAAAGTTCTATCACGCCGAGAGCGGGGTCGGGCGCCTCGCCCCGGGCGCCGGCCTTGGTCTTGCCATCAACCACAAGATCATCGAAGCCCACGGTGGCAAGCTGGTGGCGAGCTCGAGGGGCAAAGGGCAGGGCGCGCGCTTCCAGTTCACGCTGCCCGTCGCGCGGCCCAGCGCAACTTTCGGGAAGATCCTCATCGTCGAAGACGACGGCGCCTTCGCCAGCCTTCTGAAAGCGGAGTTCGCGGCCGCGGGTCTCGGCACAGTGCGGGCTCCCGACGCGGAGACCGCCGAGAGGCTGCTCGTGGACGTGATGCCGCTGGCGATCGTGCTCGACCTGGCTCTGCCGGGCCTGCAGGGCGAGGACTTTCTTGCCCGCATGTGGGCGATTGGCGGCGCCCGCCTCCCGGTCGTGGTGCTGACCATGAAGAACCTGGGACCTGAACAGATTTCGGCGCTCGAGCTCACCGGCGCGACGGCGGTGCTTCCAAAGGAGGCCGGGGCGCCGCAGGCCGCTGTCGCCGTCATCGCCCAGGCCCTTGTTGCCGGCCCGGTGGCGGGGTGAGCCTGCGCACCTCGACCGAGCTCGAGCTGCAGCGGACGGTCCTCATCGCGGATGACGAGTCGAGCATCCGCCTGCTCGTGCACGCCACCATCGAGTCCGACGACTACACGGTGGTCGAAGCGTCCGATGGCGCGCAGGCTTGGGCGCTTGCCCAGGAGCTCAAGCCGTCGCTCGTGCTGCTCGACGTGCAGATGCCGGGGCAGAGCGGGCTCGACGTCTTGCGTTCGATCAAGGCGGATCCGGGTCTGAAGACAACCCGTGTGATCCTCCTCACCTCCAAAGCCCAGGAGCGAGACATCGAGGTCGGGCTCATCGCCGGCGCCGATTTTTACCTGACGAAACCCTTTTCCCCGCTGGACCTTCTCACGCGGGTTGAAGAAGCGCTCGAGCTCTGATGGGCCTGTCCAAGAGCGAGCCGCGGCCGGCGGACCGAGCTCGCGGCCGGGGTTGGTCTGTTCGACGGTACGCCGTCCTGTTCACGGTGGTGCTGGTCGCAGTCGCCGCCCTCGCGGGCGTGGCGGTGCGAACCATCGCCGAGCAGGATGCCCGGCAGGCGGCTGCGGCCGATGCGAACTTTGCAGCCGGCGTGGCGACGATGGAGATCGCCGGCGACCTGCTGCTCATGCATGAGGCCACCGCCAAGCTGGCTGCCAATCCGCAGGTGCCTGCCATCCTCGCGGCGCCGACTGGGCCGTGCACGCTGGTATTTGGAAGCGCGAGCCCTTTTTCCGGCGGGCATCTCGACATCATCAAGTCCGACGGATCCGTGAAGTGCTCCTCTAGAGCCATTGCGGTCGGCCCTCTGTACGGCGCGGCAAGCTGGCTTCCGGCGGCGCTGGCCGGCGCGGGTACCGTGGCGCCGTACACCGACCCGGCCACCGGTGAGATCTCTGCCGTCGTCGCTTCGCCAGTCGCCGGTGGCGCAGGTGTGGTGGCCGCGATCGTCGCACTCGCGCCGGTAGGTCCGAACCTGGCGGCGACGCTCGGCGGGGCGCGTCAGCTCGAGTTCCTGATCACGAACGGCGACACGACAACCCTCGCCCGATCGGTGCAGCCGCAGCGCTGGGTGGGGAAGCCGCTGTCGGGGACCGCCTTCGCCGGGTCTACCCATCTGGTCGAACGTCCGGACGTCGACGGAAGGACTCGCCTGTACGCCTGGGATCAGGTCGGCTCGACGCCCTGGGTGGTCTACGCCGGCGCGGACGAGGCCGCGGCGCTCGCCGCGGCGGACATCTCCTCGAACCGCGACCTGGCCATCATCCTGTGCGGCGTCGGAATCATGCTGGTCGTCATCTTCGTGGTGTACCGCCGGATCGTGGACCCGATTCGACAGCTCAGCCTTGTCATCCGCGGCTCGATGGTGGGTGGGTCGGTGGAAACCATCGACGCGATGGGGGCAACCGAGGTCACGGGCCTCGCTGAAGACTTCTCCACGCTGATGGCCACCGTGAAGCATGAGCTCGTGGAGCGCTTGAACAGCGAGCAAGAGGCGGTCGTCTCGGAGCGCAACTACCGGACGCTCTTCGAAGGTCATCCCCAGCCGATGTGGCTGTACGACATCGATACGCTGGCGTTTCTCGAGGTGAATGACAGCGCTTGCGACCGTTACGGGTACACGCGCGCCGAGTTCACGACCATGACCATCTGCGATATCCAGCGGCCGCAGGACGTCCCGAAGTTCCTCGAGCTCCACGCGATGCCCATGCCGGCCCTGGACCGGACGGGACCGTGGCGGCACGTGCTGAAGGACGGCTCAGAGACCCAGGTGCTCATCACCTCGCACACGGTGATCTTCGGCGAGCATAATGCCCGATTCGTGCTCGCCGAAGACCTCACGGAGAGCCAGCGGCTCGAGCTCGAGCTCGTCGAGTCGCACGCCCGCGCAGAGCACAGCGCCGAGCTCGTTCGGGCGAAGGACGAAATGGTCGCGGTGGTGAGCCACGAGCTGCGGACTCCGCTCGCCAGCATCGTCGGCTTCGCGGAGCTGCTGGCTACGCGTGACGTCACTCCGGCACAGCGCAAGGAGTACCTCAATGTGATGCTCCAGGAGGGCCATCGCCTGACGGCCCTGGTCAACGACTTCCTGGACCTGCGCCGCCTCGAAGGCGGCCACCTTTCGATGCGCTTCGCGCCCGCCGACGGCAAGGCGCTGATCGTGCGTGCGATCGACCTCTTCACCCAGCCGGGTGGGACCCCGATCGTGATGCGCGTGCCAGAGGATCTTCCGCTGGTTCGCGTCGACGGCGACGCCTTTTTCCGCGTGGTCGTCAACCTGCTTTCGAACGCGCGCAAGTATTCGCCCCTTGGCGGGTCGATCATCGTCAGCGCGGGTGTCGTCGAGGGCATGGTCGAAGTCTCGGTCCAGGATCACGGCCTCGGCATTCCGGCGGAGGCCCTCACGCAGCTCTTTGCGAAGTTCTTCCGAGTGGATTCGGCTGACCGCGGCTCGATCGGGGGAACCGGCCTGGGACTTGCGATCTGCAAGAACATCGTCGAGAGCCACGGCGGCAAGATCGGCGTCCGCTCGGAGGGTCTGGGCAAGGGCTCGGTCTTCTCGTTCACAGTCCCGGTTGTGCGAGAGGAAGCGCAGACGGGAGACGTCCTCATCGTCGAGGACGACTCCGGGTTCGCCCACCTGCTCGAGGCCGAGCTGGAGGCCCGCGGCCTGACCTCGATCTGGGCGGCGGATGCGGAGACGGCAGGCCACCTGCTGACGCGAGCACAAGCGGTGGTGCTCGACCTCCTGCTCCCCGGGCTGCCGGGCGAGGCCTTCTTGCATCAGCTCCGTGCGGCGCGCGGCGCCGGCATCCCGGTCGTGGTGGTCACTCTGAAAGACCTGGGGCCGGCCGAAAGCCTGGCTCTTCAGAAGGCAGGCGTCACGGCCGTGATGCGCAAGGGAGCCGGGACGGCGGCGGCGGCGGCCACCGTGCTCGCCCAAAGCCTTGCTTCAAAGCTGGTCGCGATTTGATCAGCACTCAGGACGCAGCCCCAGGGGTCCCCGATCGCGACGGAGACCTGGCACGCATCGTCCGGTTGCGCCAGACATACGTTCACCCCGGTCGGGAGATGCCTGCCGGCCCTGACCTGCCGACACCCGTCGTGCGCACCATTTCGATCTTGTTCACCGACATCCGCGGCTTCAGCCGCTTGACGGAGCGATTCGGCGACGACCCGGCCGGCCTGCTCGACGTGCTCAACGCGCACCTGAAGAGAGTCGTCCGCTCGATCACGATCTGTGGAGGCGTCATCGAGAAATTCGTAGGCGATGGTGTGATGGCGACATTCGGCGCAACCGACGAGCTGCCCGACCACGTGCATCGGGCGATGGCAGCGGCGATCGGGCTCATCGGCGCCAACGAGGCGCTGAACCGCCGCTCGGCCGCAGCTTGGGGATTTCGACTCGAGGTCGGCGTCGGCATCGCGTCGGGACCAGTCGTGATCGGCGCGGTGGGATCGGTCGAGCGATCGGAGCTCGGTGTGCTGGGCGACGCGGTGAACGTGGCCGCAAGGCTGGTGACGCACGCGGGGCCGGGCGAGGTGCTGATGACCGGCACCGTCTACAGCGAGGTGGCGGCGATGCTGCAGAGCGAGCTGACCAACCAGTCCGCGGTGCGCGGGCGCTCGGGCTCACTCGAGATCTACCGGATGTCCCTCCTGGGCGGACGGGGCGCCCTGGCCTGAGGGCTCGACATTCCGCTCGTTTGGCGCCAGGCGATCGGTAATCCGCGATTCGATACGAACGTTTGGCGCCAAGCGAGCCTTTCGCGCGGTCGAGGTCTCAGATCAGCGCGGTGGTGATCAAGGCCGGCCCAGCCAGCGCCATCAGGCAGATCACCCAGTCCGGCATCTGCGGGCGAAGGCCCGCTTCTGTCGCGTCGAGTTGCTTCATTCGGCTCCGCACGCCACTCTAGTGTCGATGAAGCTTTACGGAGACCTGGCCGAGTGGTGGCCGATCTTCTCGGCCCCCGAGGACTACAAGGAAGAGGCCGACTTCGTGGCTCGCGCCCTGACTCAATCCGGCGCTCCAAGGCCGCGCAGCGTCCTCGAGCTTGGATCGGGCGGCGGGAACAGCGCCTTCCACCTCAAGAAGCGTTTCGCGATGACGCTCGTCGACCTATCTCCGCAGATGCTCGCGGTGAGCAGAGCCCTCAACCCCGAGTGCGAGCACCTCGAAGGGGATATCCGGACGGTGCGGCTGGGGCGAACCTTCGACGCGGTCTATGTGTACGACGCGATCTGTCACATGACCACCGAGGCAGACCTGCGCGCCGTGATGCAGACGGCTTACGAGCACCTGCGATCGGGTGGCGTGGCGATGTTCGTCCCCGACTTCGTGCGCGAGACGTTTGTCGAGAACACGGATCACGGAGGCAATGACACCGACCGGGGCAGCGTGCGCTTCTTGCAGTGGACCTCCGACCCCGACCGGCACGACACGCATTACCTGGTCGACTTCGCGATCCTGATCCGGGACTTGCAGGGCCAGACGCGGTTGGTGCACGACCGCCATGTCTATGGGCTTTTCCCAAGGGCCACGTGGCGAAGTTTGCTGCGCGACGTCGGGTTCGATCTGAAATCCATCGAGGTCGCGCTCGACGACTTCGGGCGCGACCTCTTCATGGGCAGGCGCAGGCGCTAAAGCAGCTAGATCTCTCGACCGTTCGCGGTCAGCTTGACCTCGATGTTGCCCCGCGTCGCGTTGGAGTACGGGCACACCAGGTGCGCCGCCGCGACGATCCGCGCCGCCTCCCCGGGATCCGCGATGTGCGGCAGGGTGACGTTGAGCTCCACGGCGATCGTGTAGGCACGCCCCTCTTTGGGGAGCAGGCTCACCCGGCTGAGGATCGAGAGGTCCCCCATGTCGATGTCAGGTGCGCCCTGCGCGCGCCCGGCCTGCTCGCGGCGCCCGATCACTCCGAGAGCGCCCTCGAAACAGGCGGCGTAGCCCACGGCGAAGAGCTGCTCCGGATTCGTGCCGTCGCCCTCGCCGCCCATCTCCTTCGGCCGGCGTAGCTGCACGTCGAGCATTCCGTCGCTCGTGCGGCCGTGCCCGTTGGCCCGGCCGCCGGTGACAGTCGCCTCCGCGGTGTAGAGGACCCGCGCCGTCGTGGTCTCCATCTCAGGCGCTCTTCATTTCGGTTGCACCGCCCATGCGCAGGGTGGCTCCCACCCCGATGGTCAGGATCGCCAGTATCCCAGCGGTCCAGGCAACCCCGGGGGCTCCGCCGAACAGGAGGACCACCGCAGCGATAAAGGTGATGACGGCCACGAGGCCCGGTGCGTTGACGATGAGGGACCGGCGAGGTTCACGCGTCGCCGCGGCCACGATGCCGGACGCGAAGAGCAGCACGCCCAATACGTAAGCGGCATACGTGGAGAGGTGGTGCGAAGTCTCGCCGAAGACCAACGGTGAGATGAAGAGAAGAACGCCGAACACCATGGTGGCGTAGTCCTGCCAGCGCTTCCAAGTAGTCATGACCTCATACCTCCAATTACTTCCGCCGTCGTATCTACCGTACTGCTGATCTCTCGTGGGCGCATGACGAGGACCGGCGCTTTCGAGTGTGTCGCGAGGTACGCCGCGGTCGAGCCGAGGAGCAGATTGTGCAGAGAGCTGTGACGGTTGCTCCCGACCACGACCAGGTCGGCGCCGGTCTCAGCGGCGACCTGCACGATCTCTTCTCCCGGGCTCCCGGCGCGCACCACGAACTCCCAACCGGCAGATGCGCCGCCCAGGATCCGCGTCACGTCCCGCCTTACCTCAGCCTCCTGGTCATCCAGCGCCTCCGCCGAAGGGGCCGCAGTCATACCCGGCGCCATGAGGCTGGTCACGGGGAGGTGCCTGACAAACACGACCACGATCCTTGCGCCGATTCGCCGCGCCAGATCTGCCACCTGCTCCAGGCCACGGTCGCCGGCCGGCGACCCGTCGGCGGCCACCACGATCTTCCTGATCCAGCTTGAACCGCTTTCAACCCGTTCCATCGAGGGACCTCCTAACGTTTCAGTACACTGAAATCAACCACGATGGACGGTCAGGATATTCCCCCTCAACCTGATTTCCTGGTGCAGCTGCGGCGGACCCAGCATGCGGTCCGGAACCGGCTCGACGCCGACCTCGCGCCGACGGGCCTGACCATGCCTCAGTACACGGTGCTGGCGGCGCTCGACCGCGAGGGCGACCTCTCCTCGTCGGACCTGGCGCGCGAGCTCGGGATGACCGCTCAGACCGTGAACGTGCTGGTGAAAGGCCTGGAAGCGGCGGGCCTCCTGCGCCGGACCCGGCACCCGAGTCACGGGCGCATCCTGCTCGCCGAGCTGACCCCAGCCGGGAGGCGCGCCCTCACGCGCGGTTACGCCGCCGGCAAGGCGATCCAGGATCGCGTCCTGTCGGGGCTGACCGCCGCCGACCGCACGATGCTCTTGCGGCACCTGAAAACGATCGAGCAGAGCTCCCGGATCGACTAGCGCTCTTCAGGCCGCCGGAGCGGGCGGCTTGCTCCCGGCCGGCAGCACGTCGAGGTTGATGGTGCTGGTTGCGTGCGGAGAGCCCCACGACAGGCGAAATGTCCAGCAGCCGGGCGAGGGCGCGTCCACGATGCTTGGACCGCCGTTCACCGTGACCAGGGCCTGCGTCCCGCCGGGCGGTATGCCGGCGACAACGAAGTTGGGAGCGATTCCGTTGGCGACCCAGAGCACCTTGTTGTTGGTGCCATCGACGCGGGGGCTCGCACCCGCCACCAGCTCTCTCGCGAAGACGAAAGCCACGGCCTGGCCGCCCGACCCGAGCGCCCACGGCACACCCCAAGGCCGACCCTTCGCCACGTTCCAACCGCCCTGCGCCCAGGCCGGAGGCGCGGCGTCGGTCAGCACCGTGCCCGCACACCCGCCCGCAAATGTATGAACCTGCGCCGCGCTCTGATGGGCGACAGCCGGCTGACCCGGCTCGCATGCGCCGGCCGATACGAGGACCGCGACGGCGAGGCCCGCGATCGTCCTTGTCATGAAAGAACTACACCGGATGTGAAGCTGCCGTTCCCTGCCGGTAGCGGTCGTACTGGATCCGGAACAGGTCGATCACCCCGTCTGCGTCGTCTGGGCCGGCCATCCAGCACGAGACCCAACCGGTGGCGGGCAGGACGTGGTGTGGTTCGGCTCGACCGGCGGCGATCACCTCGTCGTGCAGCTTGCGTGGCAGCGGGAGGTCGGCCAGGCGATTGCCATGCACATGGCCCATCTCCTTCCGCCCGTACCTGTACTCCGTGCCGCCGAACCGATGCGGCATGGCGTCCACCCCCGGCCAGGACATGACCGCCTCCCTGATCCGATCGCCGGCCGCCTTCATGACCTGAGCGCGACGAGCAGACGTTGTCGTGTCGGAACGTCGAGGCGGCACGAAGCGGCTTGCGAGGCGGGCGCGCCCATCACGTCAACGCCGTTCACGAGGATGGTCGGCGACGGAAAATCGCCCTCCTTGTCTTCAATTGCTGGGTCGAGCTCGAGCTCGTCCAGGCACTCCAGGAGCAGCGTTCGCGCGGCATCCGTATGCGGGCATTGAGAAACGTGGAGCAACTCGATCTTCATTGCGTACTCATACCCAATCTGGACCGATCTTTGTGCAGGTGGCGAGGCGTCCGGCGATGGGACTCAGCACTTCGGCGGCCCCATCCAGGACTCCGGCGAGCCCTCCGAACGCCAGGCGATATACCACCTCTTTGCCCTGGCGTTCAGTGGACACGAATCCGCAGTGGCGCAGGCAGGCCAGGTGTGTGCTGATTCTTGGCTGAGGCTGCCCGACGATAGCCACGAGCTCCCCGACAGTCCGTTCCCGCAAGGTCAGGAGCTGAAGGATCTGCAGCCGCGTGGGATCCGCCAGAACGCGAAAGAAGCGCGCGGCCGCGGTGGTCGCCGGTCGATGAAGAAGCGTGGAATTCATATCCGGTGAACAGGATATCATGTGTGGCATGGCCAGCGAAACGAGCGTGCGGACCCTGGCGGACGCGATCAGCGCGGCGACGTTTGAGGTGGACGAGCAGGGAAGGCGGCTGGCGATCGGCTTGTGGGAGCTGCTGGCGCTCGGCGATCCGGTAGCGCCGGCGGCGCTGGCGCGTCATGCCGCTCTCGATCGCTCGGTGGTCGACCACGCCATCGAGACCTGGCCCGGCCTTTTCCGCGACACCGACGGCGGTGTGATCGGCTTCTGGGGTCTTTCGATCCCCGAAATGCCTCACCGCTTCCAGGCGGACGGAGGCAAACCGATTCACGCGTGGTGCGCCCTCGACCCGTTCCTCATCGTCCCACTCATAAGAAGGAAAGCCCGAGTCGAATCGCACGACCCGGTGACCGGTGAAGCGATAGCGATGACCGTGCACCCGGACTCGGTCGCCGACCTTTCACCGGCGTCGGCCGTCGTGTCGTTCCTGGTGCCCGACAAGCCTTTCGACCAGGGTGTGATCCAGAGTTTCTGCAACTATGTGCACTACTTCGCCACCGAGAAGTCGGCCGGAGGATGGGCCGCGAGCAGGAAGGGAATCGCCGTTTTGCCGGTGCGCGACGCGTTTGAGGTCGGGCGGCTCGCGTGGAAGCGATTCGGGGAGTCGGCGCCGTTGATTCAGGGCTGAACCACCCCCATCCGTCCCGGCGCTTCGCGCCGGGCCAACTTCCCCCTGCGGGGGAAGGGAGACATGATTAACAAACCGACCGTCGGTCTGTTATAGTTGGGGCGTGGCTCGTACCGTCAATCCGGCCCTTCACATGGTCCGGCGGGACGCCTTCCTGGACGTCGCGCAGCGGCTGATCCAGACCAAGGGCTATGAGGCGATGAGCATCCAGGAGCTGCTCGACCAGCTCGAGGCCTCAAAAGGGGCCTTCTACCACTACTTCGACTCCAAGCAAGCGCTCCTGGAGGCGGTCGTCGTGCGGTTCGCCGACGGCGCCATGGCCTCCCTGGCGCCCGTCCTCAACGATCCGGAGCTGCCCGCCCTGACGAAGCTCGAGAGAGTCTTCGCGGGCATCGCCAGTTTGAAGGCGGAACAGAAGGACCTGATGCTGGCGATCATCGAAGTCTGGAACTCGGACGGGAACGCGATCGTCCGCGAGAAGGTGCGGCGACTTTCTGAGCGCATCATGATCCCGCTCTTCTCCGCCGTCGTGAAGCAGGGCCTCGACGAGGGAACGCTGCGTGTCGATTCGCCCGACGACACGGCGCATGTCCTTGTCGCGCTCATGCTGGGCTTCCAGCTGCAGGCCACGGATCTCTTCATCGCGCGTCAGTCAGGCGAAATCACTTTCGAAGTGGTGCAGCGCGCTGTCGCGGCAAACACCAAGGCGTTCGAACGAATCCTGGGCATTCACGAAGGGTCCCTCACACTCACGGATGAGAAGACCCTGCGTTTCTGGTTCGGCTAGAAAGAGGTACGGAAATGGCAGCGATCATCGAAGTTGAAAATCTGACCAAGAGCTACGGGAGCAAGCGCGGCATCGCCGGGGTGTCCTTCTCCGTCGAGGAGGGCGAGGTGTTCGGCTTCCTGGGCCCGAACGGCGCCGGCAAGACGACGACGATCCGGCTGCTGATGGCGCTGCTCCACGCGGACGGCGGTTCGGCGCGGATCGCTGGCCTCGAATGCTGGAAGGACTCTTTGCAGATCAAGCGCCTGATCGGCTACACGCCGGGCGAGCCCGCGCTCGACCCCAACCTGACCGGCGGCCAGATCCTCGAGTACTTCGGGCACCTGCGCGGTGGCGTTGACCACGCGTACCTGAAGCAGCTGATCGAGCGCTTCGACCTCGACACCAGCCGCAAGTTCCGCCAGTACTCGACCGGGAACAAGCGGAAGGTCGTGTTGATCCAGGCCTTCATGCACCGGCCGCGGCTGCTCATCCTCGACGAACCGACCAGCGGCCTCGACCCGCTCAACCAGCAGGAGTTCGACCACATGGTCAAAGAAGCGAGCGACGAGGGGCGCACCGTCTTCCTTTCGTCCCACGTTTTGAGCGAGGTCGAGAAGACGTGCACGAAGGTCGGGATCATCCGCGATGGGAGCATCGTGCGCATCGGAGACGTCGCCGAGGTGAAGGCCATCAAGCGCTACGAGATCACCATCGCGTTCGCCGATCCCGTTCCGGCGGAGACGTTCAAGACCCTGGAGGGCGTGACGGACGTCGAAACGCTGGATCACGGAAATGCCATACGCCTCGCGATGCAGGGATCCGCTGACGCGGTGATCAAAGCAGCCGCGCACTATCCAGTCGTTTCGCTGACCAGCTACGAACCGAGCCTGGAGGACATCTTCCTTCGCTACTACGAGGCGGACACGGCGCCCGCGAAGGAGCCCTCAGGTGTGGCTTAGCAGCGTCTTCCTCAAGACCCTCCGCGACTACAGGATCGCAATCCTCGGTTGGGGCATCGGCATGGGGTTGGTGGTGGTCTCGCCCATGGCGAGCGTCGCCTCCCTCGTCACTACTCCCCAGGCCCGCGAGCAGCTGGTCAGCCTTGCCGCGAGCTTCGCCTGGAACGCCGACCCCATCAAAGTCGACACCATCGGCGGCTATGCGACATTCAAGATCGGCTTCTTCGTCTTCCTGATCGCGATCTGGCCGCTCCTCGTGGGGAGCCGGATGCTGCGGGGCGAGGAGGATCGCGGCTCGATGGACGTGCTCCTGTCGCTTCCGCGTCCGAGACTGAACGTTGCCCTCGAGAAGCTGGCGGCGATGTGGACAGCTCTTTTCATGATGGGCTTCCTGATCGGCCTTTTGGCGTTCGCGGGCGGCGCGAAGTTCGGCGCCGACTTCGGAGTCGGCGGTGGCCTCCTCTACGGTTTGAATCTCGTATTGATCTGCGCCGTTTTCGGATCTGTGGCACTGCTCATTTCGCAGTTCACCCAGGAGCCCGGCCCCGCAGCCGGCTCGACCGCGGGCCTGCTCGTGTTCTTCATCGTGCTCGACATGGTCCACCGCGTTGTTCCCAACAGTGAGTGGATCTCACGCCTCTCCCCTATCTATTACTACAACCTGAGCAAGCCGCTGATACCGGGCGTCGGAACCAATCTCGGCGGGATGGCTGTCGAGCTCGCGCTGGCAGCGATTCTCGGCGCGGCTGCGATCTGGCTGTTCGTCCGCCGCGACGTTGGAGGCACGGTTCCTCTTCCGCGCTGGCTCCGGCTCCCGGAGCGCCAGGCGAGCAGGGTTCTGCCGGTCGGAGACTGGTCGCTGGGCTCGGTCTACGCACGCAGCATGGGAATGATCGCGATGCCGACTTTCTGGTGGACGCTAGGCACCGCCGCTTTCGCCGCGTTCATGGTTTACGCCGTCCAGCTGCTCGAGACGAAGATGTCCACCTTGCTGTCGGGCTCACCCGCTTTCTCGACATTGATCAAGAACATCGGCGGTGGTGACGCCAGCGTCAACGCCGGCTTTTTGAGTGCGATGCTCTTCTTTCTGCCGCTGTTTCTGATGGCGTTCGCGGTGACCCAGGTCAACGGATGGTCCGCCGACGAGCAGGATGGCAGGTTGGAGCTCGTGCTCACGACGCCGCAATCGAGGATGGCGGTGCTGCTCGGCCGCTTCGCCGCGCTTGCGACAGCGACGATCGTCATCTCCGTAGTCACACTGCTCGCGTCAGCCGCTTCCGCCGCGGCGGCAGGGCTGAAAGTCGACGAGGGCAATCTTGCAGCGGCGGTACTCGGCGCGATCCCCCTGGGGCTCCTGATCGCCGCCATCGGCTACCTGGCGTCCGGCTGGCTTCGCAGCGCGGCGGACACAGGGCTTCTCAGCTTCGTGCTGGCGGCCTGGTTCTTCATCAGCTTCATCGGACCGGAGCTCAAGCTGCCCGACGCGACGCTTCGCCTTTCCGCGTTCTACTACTACGGAACTCCATTGCTGCACGGGTTGCAGCCCGCGTCGGTGCTGGGAGTGCTCGCGGTCGCCGCGGTGGCCCTGGTTCTCGGCACCCTGCGATTCGCCAACAAAGACATCGGGGTCTGACCTTAGAGCGTAACCAGTCGTGGAGTCCCACCATTTCATGCTGGGGTGGGCGGTTGATCAAGGCTCTGGCGATCGCATTCGTGCTGGTGCTGGTCTCCGCGTGCAGCGCCGACGGCGGTCAAGCGAACGCGACGCTTCCCGTGTCTCCGAGCGCCAGCGCATCTGCCGGCGTTCCCACACCATCCGCGTCCCCGTCCCAGTCACCTGCGAGCACGACGCCGGCGTCGGGGAATGCCCTGGTCAAATGCGAGGACCTGCCGCAACAGACCTATACGAGCGACACCTTTCGGTTCAGCATCGGATGTCCGGCGAATTTCAGCTGGCAGACGTATGGGCCGATCCCCGGGCGCCTCTTCCACGCGCGCTCGGTCGACGACAAGTACCTGAGCGGCTATCCCGCGGGTCAGCTTGAGATTTCGGTCGTGGCGAACAGCGGCAACTCGCTGAGAGACTGGGTCGCGTCGCATGTCGGCCCGCAGGGCAGCGGCGACGCCAATCACTTCTGGGACTCGACAGCCAATCTCGCCGACATCCAGGTCGCCGGAAGGCCGGCCGTCGGTTTCGACTACGTGCTCGTGGGTCCGGAGTCGCCCGTGAACTTCCACGCAGCGGCCTTCGTCCTGCCCGAGGGTTCGGTGCTGCTGATCGACTGGTGGGCGTATTCGAGCGACTACGGGCCAACCATCGCGTCGGTCGCTCAGCAGATGATCGGCAGCATTCAGCCCTTCGGCGCCTAGTGTCCTGCCCCGAAAGTTCGACGGAAATGCCAGGGGCGGCGCTGCGCGGCGCCCGTGGCACCCTGCGGGCTCATCCGCCTAGGCGGCCGAGCTCGGCGTTGCCGGCTGCGCTACTCGCTTACAGGTCTAC
>DATFVI010000224.1:0-4937 GCA_035260405.1 Candidatus Dormiibacterota bacterium | reverse complement strand
GAGGCCTCGCGCACGACCTGCTCCGGAACCGCGACCGGGGTCACCTTGCACCCCGCGACCTCGTCGCCGGCCTCCACGGCCTGGCCATCAAAAAGCGTGAAGAGAGCTATCCCCGAGAGGGCGTTGATCTTGCCCACGAGCTCGGCGTTGACGCGTAACAGCCCGCGCCGCGTGGCCACGAGCCGGTACTGGCTCTGGGCCGGACCTTCGACCTTGAGCGGGCCCAGCTTCGCGATCGCGTTCGCGAGCCGGCGGCCGGCTTCGTCTTCGTGGATGTCGCCCGGCTCGAGCTCCACGGCGTGAACCTCGGGGTGGCCGCGCAGCAGCGCCAGGTGCTCGGCGCCCAGCACGGTCCCTTTCCGGAGGTCGGGTCCAAGGTCGTGCGTCAGGACGCGCCCCTCGATGTCGGCGGCCTGCACCGCCCCCCCGTCCAACCGGACCGCCTTCATTAATTGAGAGGATAGATTCGTGATGGTCCCGACCGTCAGTCTCTACAACACCTTCTCCCGCGCCAAAGAGGAGCTAAAGCCGGGGCGGGAAGGGGTCGTGCGGATCTACTCCTGTGGCCCGACGGTCTACCGCTACGTGCACGTCGGTAACCTGCGCACCTTCATGCTGCCGGACCTGCTGCGACGAAGCCTCGAATACCTCGGCTACGAGACCGAGCAGGTGATGAACATCACCGACGTCGGCCATCTCACCGACGACATGTTCGACCGCGGCGAGGACAAGATGCTGGTTTCAGCGCGCCTGGAGAACAAGTCGCCGGAAGAGATCGCGGCGCACTACACGAACTCGTTCATGGAAGACGCCACCAAGCTCAACATCCGGCGTGCGGACCAATATCCGCACGCCACGAACTACATCCCGCAGATGATCGCGCTCATCGAGAAGCTGATCGCAAGCGGTCATGCATACGAGGTCGGCGGAACGGTCTACTACGACATCGCCAGCTTCCCGGCCTACGGCAAGCTCTCTCGGAACACGACCGACAAGCTCCTCGCGGGCGCGCGGGGCGAGGTGGATCCGCGAAAGCGACAGCCGGGCGACTTCACTCTGTGGAAGGTCGCGGGCGAGCACCGGCTTCAGGTTTGGCCGAGCCCCTGGGGTCCAGGCTTTCCCGGCTGGCATATCGAATGCTCGGCCATGTCGATGTCGCTGCTCGGGGATCGGTTCGACATCCACACCGGCGGATCGGACAACGTCTTCCCGCACCACGAGGCGGAGATAGCGCAGAGCGAAGGCGTCACCGGCCACCGAGTGGTGACGTGCTGGATGCATGGCGGCCTGCTGATGCTCGGCGGGTCGCGTATGGCGAAGTCCGCGGGAAACTTCTTTCGCGTGTCTGAGCTCGAGGAGCAGGGCTTCGATCCTCTCGCCTTTCGCTACCTCGCCCTGCAGGCGAAGTACCGCACCAAGCTGGACTTCACGACGGATGGGCTGGCGGGCGCGGATCGCGCTCTTCGCCAGCTGAGGGAGCGCGTCGCGGATTGGTCGATCGCGCCCCCCACGACCGAGCCCGAGGACGCGGAGGCCACGCACTATGAGGCCCGTTTCCGCGCCGCACTGGCCGATGACCTGGACCTTCCGGCGGCCATGGCCCTGGTCGCCGAGCTCGTTCGGTCGGGCGTGGCCGCCCGGAACAAGGGCGCTTTGCTCAGGTCGTGGGACGGGGTTCTCGGATTGGACCTCGACCGGGCGCCGGTTGACCAGGTCTTGCCCGAGGGCGCCTCTTCCCTGCTCGAAGCTCGCGAGAAGGCACGCGCCGTCAAGGACTTTGAGACTTCGGACCGCCTACGCGTCCAGCTCTCGGCCCTGGGGGTCGCCGTCACCGACACCGCGGCAGGCCAGCGCTGGAGCACAACCTCGAGAAAGACTTCGCACAAATAAATGTGGGACCGAACCTTGCGGTCCGGTCCCACGAGAGGAAGGGTTATTGACTTAAAGCCAGGTCATGGCTGCGACGGAAGGTGGCTCGTGGCCTGAGAGGGCAGGTTCGCGGGTCGCCCGTGACCGTTGACCGGAGCGTTGGCGTTGGGGTTGGCATTGCCGTTGCCTTCCTTGCCAGTCTTGGTCTTGGCCTTGCCGTTGTTCGGGTGCCCGTCGCTCACGGTGTCGCCGTGCGTCCTTGCAAACGATGAGACGCACTGGCCGATGCCATGCACACCGAGGCGCGCCGCGCTGGCCTTGCACGCGTTGACCTGGGTCACCACCTGTGAGCCCCAGTTGGTCGGATTGGCGCTGCCGGTGATCGCCACCTCGGTGGCCGCGACCGCGATGGTCGTTGCCGCCGCGGCGACCGCGATCCCGGTCAGGATCTTGACGCCGATCGCGGCTCCCGCGCCGCCCAATAGCTTCTTCATGCTCCCTCCTGGTTGCATTGATCTCCGAAACGGGATCGGGCCGGCCGTCATCGGATCCAGGATCCGGTGCAGCTCCTGCTCCATCTCACGTTCGAAGTCGTTCATGTCTGACATGTCGGGAGGTAGAAACGCATGCCTACCCCGGATCAACCATTTTTGGTTCCCTGAGGTCGCCCAGGGTGACCTGGAGCTGCTTGCGCGCAGCCGCCAAACGCGAGGCGACCGTCTGTTCGGCCACGCCGAGCGCCGCGGCGATCTCGCGGTTGCTGTAACCGTGGTAGTGGCGCATCACCAGCGCGGCGGCCTGCTTGGTGGGAAGCTTCCGCAGCTCCCTGACCAGGTCGGAGCGCTCGGCAAAGGCGCTCGGGTCGGGCGCCGGTGAGGGGCGACCCAGCCGCTTGACGAGCTCGCCCGCCTGGCGGATCCGGTGGCGCCTGCGATCCGAGATCGCGACATTGATCGCAATCCGGTGCAGCCAGGCCTCGACCGGGGCGTCAGGTCGCCATGAGGCCCAGCCCTTGTAGGCCCGCTCGTAAGTGTCTTGGGTGCAATCCTCCGCGGCCGCCCGATCGCCCAGGAGCGGGATCAGGGTGCCGAGGATTCTGCGATACGTGTTCCGGTACAGCCGTTCGAAGTCGGCGTCCGACCCCGGCTCATAAGTCTCCGGCGCAACAAGCTCCTCGCTTGACTCCGAACGAATGTTCGTCTAACCTCCTGGCGCAGCATGGCCAGCCTCCCCTCGCTTGACCCGGCCGACTTCCAAGGGGAGATAACGCTGGACCACGTGATTTCTGAAGCCTCTGCGAATTTTGCCCCGCTGCCCTCCGATTTAAGCCCCGGTTTGGTAACAGCGCTGGCGGGCCGTGGCATCGAGCGCCTCTACTCGCACCAGGCCGACGCCTACCGCGCCGTCAGGCAGGGCCGGCACCTGGTCGTCGTGACGCCGACAGCCAGTGGAAAGACGCTGTGCTACAACCTCCCGGTCCTCCAGCGCCTCCTGGAAGATCCAAATCGCCGGGCCCTGTACCTCTTTCCGACCAAGGCCCTGGCTCAAGACCAGCTGGCCGAGCTGAGCGCGCTCAAGCACGGCCTTCCGATCGTGTTGCGAGCCGACACCTATGACGGGGACACCCCGCCGGGCCGGCGCACCGCGATCCGCGAAGGGGGCCATGTCGTGATGACGAACCCCGACATGCTCCACGCCGGACTGCTTCCGCACCACACGCGGTGGCGGCGCCTCTTCTCCAGCCTGGACTTCGTCGTGGTTGACGAGCTCCATACCTATCGCGGACTTTTCGGAAGCCAGGTCGCCAACGTCATCCGGCGCTTGAAACGGATCTGCGCCTTCTATGGCTCGAGCCCAACGTTCATCTGCGCCTCCGCGACCATCGCCAACCCGCTCGAGCTCGCCAAGAAGCTGCTCGAAGAGGAAAACGTCGAACTGGTCGAGCGCAACGGCGCGCCGCGTGGCGAGCGGCGTCTCGTCTTCTACAACCCTCCCCTGGTCAACCGAGAGATGGGCATCCGGCGAAGCTCGATGCTCGAGGCCCGGCGCATCGCTGCACCATGGATCCGCGCGGGCTCTCAGACCATCGTCTTCTGCCGCAGCCGGCTCCAGGTCGAGGTGATGCTCAGCTATCTCAGGCAGGACCTCGCGCCTCGCCTGGACGCCCACCAACGAGTGCGTGGCTACCGCGCCGGATACTTGCCGCTGCACCGGCGCGAGATCGAGGCGGGCCTGCGTACCGGGGAGATCACCGGTGTCGTGAGCACGAACGCTCTCGAGCTCGGCATCGACATCGGCAGCCTGCAAGCGGCAGTCCTGGTGGGTTACCCGGGGACGATCGCGTCGACGTGGCAGCAGCTGGGACGAGCCGGCCGGCGGTCAGGATCGATCGGAGTTTTTGTCGCCTCGAGCTCTCCACTCGACCAGTTCATCGTCCGTCATCCCGAGTACTTCCTCAACGCAGATCCCGAAGAAGGGCTGATCGATCCCGACAACCTTCTCCTTCTGGCGGGCCACCTGCAGGCAGGACTCTTCGAGCTGCCGTTCGAAGACCAGGAGCGGCTCGGCCGCGCCGACGTCCGCGAGCTGCTGCAGGTTTTTGAAGAAGACGGATCCGCAACTCGATCAGCCGGGCGTTGGTTCTGGAGCCGGCAGGCTTTTCCCGCGGAAGAGGTCCACCTGCGGCGGATTCTCGCCGACAACGTCGTGATCATCGACACGTCGCAGCCGCGACCGCAGGTGATCGGAGAGATGGACCAGTTCACCGCGCCGGTCCTGCTGCACGAAGAAGCCGTCTATCTCCACGAAGGCGCGCAGTTCCACGTGGACCGGTTGGACTGGGACGAGAAGAAGGCATACGTGCGTCCGGTCGAGGTCGACTACTACACGGATGCTCTCGCGTCTGTGACGGTGCAGGTGCTCGACACTTTCGACGGCCCGGCCGACGACGGTGTGACGCGGAGCCATGGTGAGTTGAAGATCACCAGCCTCGCCAGCATGTTCAAGAAGATCCGGTTTCACACGCACGAGAACATCGGGTCGGGACCGATCCACCTTCCCGAGCAGAC
>DATFVI010000223.1:0-4791 GCA_035260405.1 Candidatus Dormiibacterota bacterium | reverse complement strand
AAGAGACCGCAGCCGTACACGAGAAAGTTCATCATGTAGGTGTGGTTGGCGTTCTTGACCCGGGTTAGGCCGGACTCGACCATGGCGAAGCCAGCCTGCATGAACATGACGAGGAAGCCGCACACCAGCGTCCACACGAAGTTGATCGCGATCTTGTTCTGGCCCGCCAAGTTGGCGAGATCGCCGATCGTGGGGCCTGTCTTCGGGTCCGCGGCGGGGACGTCGTTGATCGTTCCGGTGATCGTGCCGCCCGGATCGCCCTTCTGCAATGCGGTGGCCGGGGGCGCCTTGGCCGCGGCGTCCTTGAGTTCGGCCGTCGTCGGGGAGACGGGCGCCGGCGCCTGCGGCGTAGCCTGCGCCCGCGCCGGGGTACTCATCGCCGCCATCGCGACCGCGCAGAGGAACAGACTCAGTAAGCAACTTCGCGCGAGTTTCATCATGTACGCTCCAGTAGTCGTGCCGGTGGTCGTAGTGGCCGCTTGAGAAGGCGGGGTGGTCACGTTTTCCAGATCGCGTTCCGATTGAGCGCCGCGGGCAGGATGACGACGATCCCGTAGAGACTCGTCGCGATCCCGACCAAGGCGAGCGCAATGCGGCCGCCGGTGCTGGCGACCACCTGCAATCCGCCGAGCGTGATGAGCCATCCAAGAAGGGCGACGAATGCTCCGCCGAGCTTAGCGGCTTCTCCTCCCGGGCGCTGCGCGACCTTTCCCTCGAGCGGCTTGATGCGCCGGGACATCACCAGACTCGCCACCAGGCCGGCCACGCCGACGATCAGCAACAACTTCCCGGATCCACCCGACCAGGTCGCGAGACCGGCGCAGGCCAGCGTCAGGCCCACGAGAAACACCGTGAAACTGCGTCCTTGTGCCTTACTTGCGGCCATCGAAAATCGCCTCCTCGACCCCCGAGGGATCGGTGGTTAGGGGACCGTCACCGCGGACGCGCCCCGTTCATTGCTTCAGCGGGGTCCGCGCGGTCGTCGCCTTGACCGGCAAGGCGAGGAACACTGCGAACTCCACCGCGGCCATCAGCTCGACTGCCACCGGCAACTGGTCCTGCAGCCTCAAGACCAGCATGAATGCCACCATCGCGAACCACTGCCAGCGGGAGCGGCGCAGCCTCTCGAGACGCGTCGGCATGGAGAAGAGGTCGCCGAAGGCGAGCGGCAGGTTCGCGCCCGCGCGCTCGCGCGCGCGCATGCACGCCACCGCGAAGAAGCCCGCGAGCATCAACTCGATGAGGATCGTCTTCCCGTCCATGGGCGACTCCCAAACAGGCCACGCGCGCCGGACCCACGGAGGTCCCACACGGGCCGCGGACAGCACACCGGGCCGGATGGAACCGAGCCCAGCAGCGACAGCTCCCGACGTGATAATGCGCAGAACAGCGGTGGCGTAGGACGCGCTGTGCACGGAATTGTGCAGTGCCTGCACACCGATGTCAACAGCCTGCACCTGCTGTGCGAATGCCATTGCCGTGTGATCGCAATACCTTGCGTGACGCGCACGGGCGGGATATCCTTAATCCAGTCGATCAGCATTTGGCAAACCGCCAAGATGCGTGGAGCTATGCTCGTCCTATCCGTGGTCCTCGCAGGCATTGCTCCTCCGATCGCTGGGCCCATCGATCCGGTCGCGCGTGTGATTCTGGCACTCGCGGTCGTGCTCGTCGCGGCCAAGCTCGGAGGCGACATCGCGGAACGGCTGGGGCAACCGGCCGTGCTCGGCGAGCTGCTCGCCGGCATTCTCTTGGGCAACCTCGATCTGGTGGGCCTCTCCTGGGTTGGTTCGATCCCTGGGGATGGCACCATCGACGTGCTTGCCAAGCTGGGCGCCGTGCTGCTGCTGTTCGAAGTCGGCCTCGAATCCACGGTCGGCGACATCATGAAGGTGGGGGGGCGAGCGTTCGTCGTCGCCGTGCTCGGGGTGGCCACGCCGTGGGTGCTGGGCTGGGGAGTGGGTGCGCTCGTCCTCCCCCATGGCTCGTCGTACATGCACGCGTTTCTCGGCGCCACGCTCACGGCCACGAGCGTTGGCATCACGGCGCGGGTCCTCAAGGACCTCGGGCAGGCTCAGTCGCCCGAGGCCCGGGTCATTCTTGGGGCCGCCGTCATCGACGACGTCCTGGGACTCGTGATCCTTGCCGTGATCACGAGCCTCATCACCACGGCTGATCGCGGCGCCGGAATCTCCTACATTCAGCTCGCCCTGGTATTCGGGAAGGCCTTGGCGTTCCTCGTGGGCGCGCTGGTGGTGGGTCGGGCGTTATCGCCGAGGCTGTTCGCGCTGGCGGGCCGACTGCGCGGCCAGGGGGTCCTGCTCATCACGGCGCTGGTGCTCTGCTTCCTGCTCGCCTACGTCGCCTCGGTGGTCGGCCTCGCTCCCATCGTCGGCGCGTATGCGGCGGGCCTGGTGCTCGAGGAGGCGCACTACACACAGCTGGTCGCGCGGAGCGGCCGCTCTCTCCCGGAGCTCGTGCGCCCGCTTGCGACATTCTTGGTGCCCGTCTTCTTCGTGGTCATGGGTACTCGCGTGCGGCTCGAGACGTTCGCCCACCCCGAGATCTTGGGGCTGGCCGGCCTACTCACCGTCGCCGCGATACTCGGCAAGCAGGCTTGCGCGTTGGGTGGACTCGGCGCCCCGTTGAATCGCCTGGCGATCGGAATCGGCATGATTCCCCGAGGCGAAGTGGGCTTGATCTTCGCCAACCTGGGACTCGGCCTCACGCTGTACGGCGCGCCGGTAGTGGATCAAGGGATCTATTCGGCCGTCGTGATCATGGTCGTGCTCACGGCGTTGATCACGCCGCCGGCGCTGACCTGGTGCTTCCGACGCGCCGCGTCGCAGCCGGGTGCCGCCTGGAAGGGACCTGCGCCGGTTCCCGCCTTGGCCGCGGCGACGGTTGACGACGGCTCGAATGGGGCGCCCCATCGCTTCCTGTGGTCCGCGTACCGCCAGGCGCAGCCATGGCTAAGCGCGAGTCGAGCTGGCCCCGCCGCTCGGTCCGACGGTCCCAAGAAGGCACGGCCGGTGGGGGGCGCGCGGCCGCCCCTGAAGTCGGCTGGGTAGCAGCTTGCCACGCGGCGTGCTGTCCGGCGAACCTCGCGCCGCGTGCAACGCTTGAAGAGCGTTTGCACACGACGCGTCACCAGGGCGTTCCCGGCGCCGCCCCCCTCGCACGAGCATCGAGTTTTTCTTGACGCCATCTCGCCCTGACGATACGTTCCCGCCGGTCTATGGCCTTGGGGCTTTGGGGGCGGCGTGTTGAGGCCCGATCTGAATGAGATGTCGCTGGGTTACCACCGTGCCAAGGAGATCCGCCCCGTGGCCCTGCAGCCCCATCCGTACGAATTCTTCTTGTATTACGACGTGTGATGCGAGGGAATGAGGCGGTGGGGACGCTCCGGCCGCCTCTCCTGCCATGACCGCGACCATCGAGAAGGCCACAGGAGCCACGAAGCGGGACGTCCTTAATCTCTGCCGCGAGCAGGGAGTGGCGTTCCTGCGGCTCCAGTTCACCGACATCCTCGGCATCAACAAGAACTTCGAGGTGCCCGAGAGCCAGTTCGACAAGGCGCTTTCGGGTGATATCCGGTTCGACGGCTCGGCGATCGAGGGGTTCGTGCGGATCGAAGAGTCGGACATGGTGCTGAAGCCGGACTTGGACACGTTCCGGATTCTTCCCTACGACGACGAGGGCGGGCGCGTCGCGCGCCTCTTGTGCGACATCTATCACCCCGACGGCACGCCGTTCGCCGGCTGCCCGCGACAAACCCTGAAGCGGCAGATCGCGCGGGCCACGACGGTGGGCTACGAGGTCATGGTGGGGGTCGAGGCCGAGTTTTACATCTTCCAACCTGACGCCGAGGGACGTCCCACGACCGTTACGCACGACAGCGGCGGCTACTTCGATCTGACACCGGTGGATCGCGCGGAACAGATCCGGCGTCTCATTGTGCGGGACTTGGCGTCGTTGGGGTTCGAAGTCGAAGGCGGCCATCACGAGGTGGCCCCCGGCCAGCATGAAATCGACTTCCGCTACGCCGCAGCGCTTGAAACGGCGGACAACCTCGCGACGTTCAAGTTCATCGTGCGCAACGTCGCCTACCGGCACGGCTTTTTGGCCACGTTCATGCCGCAGCCGATCTTCGGGCAGGCGGGCTCCGGCATGCACACGAGCCACTCGCTGTTCCGCGGCGGCACGAACGCCTTCCATGACCCGAAGGCGCAGTGGGAGCTCTCGGAGATCGCGCGCCAGTACATCGCCGGCCTCTTGGCGCACGCGCGCGGCTTCTGCGCCGTCACGAACCCGCTCGTCAACAGCTACAAGCGCCTCGTCCCGGGGTACGAAGCGCCGGTGCACGTCGCCTGGTCCATGCGGAACCGGTCGCCGCTGGTGCGCATTCCGGACCGCCGCGGCATCGGTACGCGGTGCGAGCTGCGGATGCCGGATCCCGCCGCCGACCCGTATCTGTCGCTGGCGGTGCAAATCGCCGCCGGGCTCGACGGCATTGAGCAGCACCTCACGCCGCCCGAGCCCGTGGACAAGAACATCTTCGAGATGAGCTTCCGCGACCGGCGCCATCATCGGATCGACGACCTGCCAAGAGACTTGCACGAGGCACTCGAGGCCCTGGAGAAGGACACCGTGATTCGGGCCGCGTTGGGCGACCACATCTACGAGCGCTTCGTCGATGCGAAGCAGCGGGAGTGGCAGGCCTACATCGGTCAGGTGAGCGAATGGGAGCTCAAGCGTTACTTGGGGCAGTACTAGATCCCGAGTCCGACC
>DATFVI010000222.1:0-2910 GCA_035260405.1 Candidatus Dormiibacterota bacterium | reverse complement strand
GCTGCGCAAGCAGGTCAGCCACGCCTCCTGGACGACGTCTTCGGCGACGCCGCGATCGCCCACGTATGTCATGGCGAGCTTGAACATCGAGGTGTGATAGCGCTGCACGAGCGACTGGAAGGCGGCCTCATCGCCGGCTTTCAACGCCTCCAGCTCGGAGTCGACGTTCGCCTGACCCACCCTGGGCCAAGGATAAGAGTGCGGTTCAGCCGGCAAGGGTTGCGCAATGGCTCATCGAGCCTTTGTGCCGGAAGTCCGCGGATTGTTACAAGGCGTTCCTAGCCGGTTCGCCACTCGAGCGCGGGGCCGAGCGTCCGCTCGAACAGGCCGGCGACCTCTCCCGGCCTGGGAAACCGGCGCGCCTCCTGCTTGCTGAAGACCAGCACATCGTCCAGGTAGACAGCGAAGCGGCCTCCGCTCGCGCTCTGGAGCTCGAGCGCCCTCACGATCGGGGCCCATCGGCTCAAGAGCTCGTCGCCCAGGCTCACGGCCCGGTCGAGATAGTCTCAAGGGACGCAGTATTCGATCCGTATGTCATGCAGCGGGTTGATCATCTGGCCCGCATTCGGTTGTTCTTCGGATTGTGCTCGACCTCGGCCAATCCCAACGCCTCGAGCAACGGCGGCATGTACATCCCGAATCGCCCGCGCAAGCCCTTCTTGAGGCCATACCATCCGCCGACCGAGTTCCTGGGCGACCTGCCCCAGGCCTCAACAGTTCCCTCGGCTGCCGGCTTCTGCTCGTCCGCGCTGCCCAACGGCATCCAGTCGCCGTGCTTTTTGAGCATGGCGTGAAGGTCGTCGATCGCCCGCATGTTGTAGCGAAGCTCGGTCTTGCCCACCACGCAAACGATGGCCGGCGGGTCGAGCGCCTCGTCCCGGTACATCTGGTACTCGGACGACCCGCTCGGCGTCGTCAGCTGCCAGGGTGACTGCCTGGTGCCGTCCCCTTTCACTTTCGCCACTTCCTCACCTCCTCGGTGATTGCATGCCGGATCTCCTCCGGATCATAGGTTCGGCAAGCGGGTCAGGCGCCAGAAGCGACCGGGCGGGTACATCGGGTCGGCGGTGACCAGCGGGACGTCTAGGTTGTAATCGCCGAGCACCATGTGCTCGGTGCCTTCTTGCGTGCCGGCCGGCAGCGGCTTGTCGAGCACGAGCGAGTGCGCGTCGAGGCGCTGCCGGAGCACCATGCCAGGCCACTCGATGAGCTCGACGTCGACCGTCGAGACCAGGTCGGTTTGTGCGCCCCACGGCGTGATGTACGTGGCCACCGTCTGGTTCTTGACGATGACCTTGCGCACATGCAACGCGGATTGCATTGCCCCGATGAGTTTCTTGGCGGCAGCGAACGTGTCGTCAAGCGTCGGCTGGCCCATGACGCATCCATAGAACGTGATGGGAATTCCGTCGACCGAGATGGTCGCGGCGAAAAGAAAGTTCGCCCCGGTGTTCAGGCCTGAGCCGGTCTTGATGCCGACGATCCCGCTCTGTCCGAGGACGCCGTCGACGTTGTAGACGGTGCCCGCGACCGGGAGCTCGGCCGATGCCATGCCGACGACCTGCGCGAACACCTCCTGCTTCATGGCAGTCATGCCGAGCGTCATGAGATCGCTCGGGGTGCTCACGGTGCCGGGATTGGCTCCGCTCGTGTCCACAAATTTCGTGTGGGTCAGGTGCAGGTTGGCCGCCCGGTCATTCATCTTCGCGACGAAGGCGTCGACCGAACCGGCGTCCCATCGTGCCAGCGTCTCCGAGAAGTTGTTCGCCGACGGGATCAACATGCCTTGCAGGAGCTGCAGCTCCGAGATCTGCTCGCCCGCCTGCACTCGAACGACTGACTCCTTGTCCGCAACGTCGGCGTTGTAGGACTGGACGTCCGTATCGGTGATCGTGATCGTGGGTCCGGGGTCGCCCTTGGCGAGGGCCTTGTCCTTGAGGATCACGAGAGCGCTCATGACCTTCGCCACGCTGGCGGCCGGGATCGCCTGCTCATTGCCCGAGCTCGCGATGAAGCCGAGGCTCTGGACGCCGACCGCGGCCGAACCACGGGCCGGCCAGGGCATGACAGGCGGCGTGCCCGCTACCGCCTCGCTGGCGGATGGGCCGCCGCTGGCGGCTACGTCTGGGATGGGGCGAAGATAGTTCCAGGTCGCGAGACCGACCACGGCGAGCAGAAGGAAGATCCCGATCCGAATCCGCATGCCGAGAAAAACATAGCTAACCGGCGGCCGGCGCAAGCGCGAAACGCCGCCTGAGCCTGGTCCGAAGAGGCTCCGACAGGCGGACTCCGACGTACGTGAAGAACGCCAGAGAGGTGATGAAGAAGCTGACCGGGTGAGGCGAGTAATAGGCGATCGCCAGGCCGAGCCAGGTGAAGAGCAGCGCCAGCACGATGCCGACCCCGATGGCCACGGATGGACGGCTCGTGAAACGCACGGCGATGGCGGCTGGCGTGACGATCAGGGCGAAGATCAGCAGCACGCCGACCACCTGCACGGCCTCGGTGACGGCCACCGCAAGGATGGCCATGAAGGCGATGGACAGCGCCGTGACCGGGACGCCCTTTGCGCCAGCCAGCTCTTCGTCGACGGACGCGAAAAGCAGCGGTCGGTAGATCGCGACGAGAGCTGCGATGGTGATGACACCGGCGACGATGGTCACGACTACGTCGTTTGAGCTGATCCCGAGAATCTCGCCGAAGAGCAAAGCGTAGGCCTCCGTTGCGTAGCCGGTGTAGAGCGAGATGAACAGCACACCGAGCCCGAGCGTCCATGCAAGCACGATGCCGATGGTCGCGTCACGTCCGCGCAGCCGGTTGCCCAGGGCGCCGATGGCGGTGCCGCTTCCCAGGGTGAACGCAAGCAAGCCGAAGATTGGATTGAGTCCGAGCACGACCGCCCCGGTCGCG
>DATFVI010000221.1:0-7574 GCA_035260405.1 Candidatus Dormiibacterota bacterium | reverse complement strand
CCGCGACCGCGTTCGTCTGCTGAAGCAGGCCGTTGAACAACGCGTAGGAGAAGAAGCCCGACAGCCCGGCCGAAGGGATCGAGAGGAGCACGGATAAGCCGGCGAACAGAAAGAAGTGGCGCCGGTACATCCGAAAGGTTTCGTCGAGCAGATCGCCGATCTCGAGCGGGCGCAGCCGAAGCGGGGTTGTGGCGCTCACCTACTCCAATTGTGGGCGACCACCACAAGATTCGCCGAAAGGATCGGCGAGTCTGGCGTCCCGGGACGTTCTCTTATCTGTGGGGAGAGTTATGAACCAGCTCGATGGCGAAATCTCCGAGGACATCCGGGTGCTTTTGGTCGAGGGCGATGCATCGATCGCCCAGATGTACAGGCTCAAGCTCGAGCTTGACGGCTATCGCGTTGACGTCGCCGGCGACGGCCAGCTCGCGCTCGTCGTGGCACGCAGCTCCTTGCCCGACATCATTTTCCTGGACATCCGCTTGCCCAAACTTGACGGACTCGGAGTCCTGGCCGCCCTTCGCGCCGACCCGATGACAAGGACCGTCCCGGTGGTAATCCTGTCGAGCCACACGGAGAAGGAACTGGTCGAACGAGGCGCGAAGCTGGGCGTCCTCGACCACCTGATCAAGAGCAGGACAACTCCCGCGCAGCTGGCGGACAGCGTCCCACGATGGCTGAACCCCTAGCTGGGTACGCGCGCTCGTCGTACGAACGCAATCTCGGCGTTGCTTGCTACCTACTCCGGCCAGCTGATTGGTCGATGTCGAAACGCTCTGCCCAAGACACGACGTCCGACTCTCAAGGACCACGATCTATCGAACAATCCTGCAGTTGATCTGAAGTCGACGTTAGGGACTCCGCACGGCTCGATTCGTCGGGTAGCTGACGTGTGTGTTCACGGAGACAGTCGCGATTGACAGGCCTGTCTGAACTCCAGATCGATGTCATGTCGAACTTGTCAGCGATCCCTTTAGCGCCCCCCTACGCACCCTGATGCGGAACCCGTTGCGAAATTGTTTGAGTCGAGGAACGTTACAAAGACCAGATGCTTAGGAGACTGGCTGCCCTAAACGAAAGTTACCGAGGGTGGCTACTCGGAGTCGGAGTTCTGGTAGCGGCTGGGACTCTCGTTTTGCCCGTCTTGGTGATCGGGCCAGATCGCATGCCGCCGGGTCTCCTGCTTGCCGCAGCCTCTGGATGCGCGGTGCTGATCGGAATAGGCCGGCAGGCCATTGACGTGTTCGTGTTGCGATTGATCGCTACCGGGATCTTCGTAGCGTTCGGATGGGCGGCCGGAGGCGCGCTGCTTCAAGGCAACTCGATGTGCCCCGATCTATATCAGTGCGACCTGATCACCATCGCACTAGTGTTTCTCGGCGTGGCCATTGCCACAGTTCTGGCCATAGGTTCGGTGCCCATCTGGATAGTCTGGAATCGGCGGCCTGGTCTGAGATTAGATTTGCCGTGGCGGGCGCTCGTGCCTCGGACTTGGTGGCATTGGACCGCCGCCATCGCGGTGTTGGGAGTCTTGTTTGCATCGTGCGTCATTGCTTTTCCAGCGCCCCCCTAGTCTTCAGTCGTACAGCCATCCTTGGCGCCTTCGCACCAACCGAAGGTCGCCGAGGCGCAATGGCTTCGTTTTGGAATCGGGAAGAGGCCATAGGCAACGCTGGAAGTTAACCTCAGCCTCATGCGTTGGACAGCCACCTCAGGCGGCCTGGTAGTGGGTGCGCTCTTGGTAGCGGCAGCCTGGCAAGGCTGGGTCATAAGTCAGGGTACCTCCCAGCTGATTCAACCGGGCTGGCGGGCATTTCGATACGCCACACCGCTCCTGGTCGCCCTGGTAATGGCGTTAGCTGGTCTGATCACAGTGAGGATCAGGCCCCCGGCCAACAGGACAACTGCGCTGACTATCGGAGTCATGGCCGGTTTGGAGTTGCTGCTATTTGGCGTTGTCTGGTTTTCATTGGTAGTGATGCCATTCCCACAGTAAATCGCCGGCACGTTAAGGGCACCCTCGGAATCCTCACACCGGATTGTTGGCACCACCAGCGACAGACAATGGTTCTCGTTACGGTAGGTATCTAGTCATTTGCCGAAGCGGATGGCATGTCTCGCCCGTCAGCCCGGATGAAGGCTTGTGGCCACCCCCGCACGTTCCCCGAGGTGACGGCGCGCCACCGCCTGCCCGTCGACGCAAAGCGAGATCCCAAGCGCCAGAGCGATGATCGTGGGCCCCGTTCCGCCGTCGACGTACAACTCGAGGCCATTGAAAACGAGTCCATGGGGAACGAATAGAGACGCCGCAAACACGGAAGCAATTCCGATCCCGGCGCTCGCGAGGCGGACGACATCGCTCTTCCATCCGGGCCACATCGATGCCGCCAGGCCGATCACGGCCACCGCCACGAGAACGACGATTGCCGGGTTGGGCCCGAAGTGTTGCGAAAAAATCGGCGACAGATTCAAGTCCGACACCGGAAAGTCAAACCCGTTCAGCATCTGGTAACCGCTCACAGGTGCGGAGGCTTCGCAGGAACCGAATGAGAACACCACAAAAGGAAGACTGAGGGCGAACAGCACAGAGCCATGGGTGAGGCCCGTGATCAAACGGTGGACCATCCAGCCGACCCTCCGCTCCAGTCTGCAAGACACGATCAGGAGCACGATTCCGATGACGACGGCAAGCACAGCCAGCCATGGCTGTTCAAACGGGTTCGAACCCTCGCAATACGTGCCCGTCGGGGTGATATAGGTCACGCGGACGGCGGGCTCGCTGCAGGGGACGCGGACATTCGGAAGATTTAGCATCCAGCCGAAGGCCGTCACGCCTCCCGCGATCATCACGAGCGCGCCGAACGCGAGCAAGAAAGCGCCACGTGGAGTCCGCAAAGCCGAGGCGACACGATTCAAGGCTTAGCCTTGGTCATGCATTTGGTCGGCGTAGAGCCGTCCGACCCTGACCGCTGTGCTCAGTGAGGTGCGCTGGCTGGCTCCCATTTCGCGGCCATTGTTGACCCGGGCGAACCGGCTGTCAGTCTCGGAGCGGTCTCAATCTCGGTATCACAAAGGGCGGCCTGTCCTGGGCGACGCACCCCTGGCGGGGCCCTCCCCTCCCCCGAGCCAGCAACGCCTACCGCGGACGAATCTACCGCGGATGTGCGGCGTTGCCAACCCAGGTTGTTAAGGCCACGATCGTGCGGCCTGCGAGGTTAGGGCTTGGCGGCTGCCCCAGTGCCCGCGGGTTCTTTGTGGCGGTGCTTGGTCGGCGTGAACTTGAGGCTGTCCTCGCCGTCCACGTCGATCTGGACCGTGTCGCCGCGCGCGATCTTTCCTCGCAACAGGTGCTCTGAAAGCTGGTCCTCGATCCGGCTCGTGATGACGCGCCGCAGCGGGCGTGCGCCATAAATCCGGTCGTAGCCTTCTTTCGCGAGCAGGTCCTTCGCCGCGTCGGTGACCTCGATCGTTATCTGCTGCTCGACCAGGTGCTTGCTCAGCTTGTTCAGCTGCAGGTCGACGATCTGCCGGATCTGGCCCGTCGTCAGGCTCTTGAACACGACGACCGCGTCGACGCGGTTGAGAAACTCGGGGCGGAACATCCGCTTGAGCTCTTCGTCGATCTTCTCTTTCGTGTTCTTGTGACGGCGCTCGACCTCCTCCGACTCGTCAACGACCGCGGGCTGGAAACCAAGTGAAGTGCCCGCCTGGTTGACGTCGCGAATGCCGAGGTTGGAGGTCATGATGATCACGGTGTTCGCGAAGTTGACCACCTTTCCCTTGGCGTCGCTGAGGCGTCCGTCCTCGAGGATCTGCAGCAGCATGTTGAAGACCTCGGGGTGCGCCTTCTCGATCTCGTCGAAGAGAATCACCGAGTACGGCCGGCGGCGGACTGCCTCGGTCAGCTGACCGCCTTCGTCGTATCCGACATATCCCGGAGGCGAGCCGACAAGCCGCGCGGTGGTGTGCCGCTCCATGAATTCGGACATGTCCAGCTTGATCAAGTTGTCTTCCGAGTCGAACAGGTACTCGGCGAGGGCACGCGCAAGCTCGGTCTTTCCGATTCCGGTCGGCCCCAGGAAGATAAAGGAGCCGATCGGGCGTCGCGGGTCCTTCAGGCCCGCCCGGGCGCGCCGCACTGCCTGCGACACAGTCTTGATGGCCTCGTCCTGGCCGACCATGCGATTGTGCAGCTCGTCCTCCATGCGGAGCAGTCGCGACGTCTCCTCTTCGACGAGCCGCGAAACGGGCACGCCCGTCCACGCGGCGACGATCTGCGCGATGTGCTCCTCACTGACTTCGGGGACCGTCTCGCCCAGCTTGTCGCGCCACGCGGCTTCCTTGAGGGCCAGCTTGTCCTGCAGCTTCTTCACCTTGTCGCGAACGCTGGCCGCGGCCTCGAAGTCCTGCTTGTTGACCGACTCGTCCTGGTCCGACCGCTGCTTCTTGATCTCCTTCTGAAGCTCCTTGAGGTCGTCTGGCGTGGTCGTCAGCTTCATGCGGACGCGTGCCGACGCTTCGTCGATCAGGTCGATCGCCTTGTCCGGCAGCGCACGGTCGCTGACGTAGCGGTCGCTCAGCACGGCCGCTGCGTGCACGGCAGCGTCGGTGATGGTCACCCGGTGGTGCTTCTCATACAGCGACTTCACGCCGTTCAAGATGTCGATCGTCTCCGCAACGCTGGGCTGGTCGACATACACCGGCTGGAAGCGCCGCTCGAGTGCGGCGTCCTTCTCGATGTACTTGCGGTACTCGTTTAGCGTCGTCGCGCCAATGCACTGGATCTCGCCGCGCGCAAGCGCCGGCTTGAGGATGTTGGCCGCGTCGATAGCGCCTTCGGCCGCGCCGGCACCGACCAGCGTGTGAAGCTCGTCGATGAAGAGCACAACCTCGCGACTCGAGCGGATCTCGTCGAGGATCTTCTTGAGGCGCTCTTCGAATTCACCGCGATACTTGGTGCCTGCGACCAACGCACCCATGTCGAGCGTCAGCACACGCTTGTGCTGCAGCGACTCCGGGACGTTGCCCAGGTTGATCTGCTGCGCGAGACCCTCCGCAATGGCGGTCTTGCCAACACCGGGCTCGCCGATCAGCGCCGGGTTGTTCTTGGTCCTGCGACTGAGGATCTGGATGACGCGTTCGATCTCAGTCTCGCGGCCGATCACAGGATCAAGCTGATTACGGCGCGCCAGCTCCGTGAGGTCGCGACCGAACTGGTCGAGCAGCGGCGTCTTCGATGGCTTCTTGGGAGCAGGCTCTGCCTCGGTCTCCGCGCTGGAGTCGTGCAGCAGCCGCTCGATCTCGGAGCGCACCTTGTCTAGGGTCGCGCCCAGGTCCTCCAGGACGTGGGCGGCGATGCCTTCGCCTTCGATCAGCAGGCCGAGCAGAAGGTGCTCGGTGCCGACGTAGTTGTGGCCCATGCGTCGCGCTTCCTCGAAGGAGATCTCGATGACCTTCTTGACGCGCGACGTCGGGATGATCTGCTGGATGATGATCCGCTCATTCCGCCCGAGAACCGATTCGATGGTCTGGCGAACTTTGCCGATCTCCACGCCCAGGTTGTTGAGAACCTTGGCGGCCAGGCCTTCACCCTCGCGAAGCAAGCCCAGGAGCAAGTGCTCGGTGCCGATATAGCTGTGGTGCGATCGTTCTGCTTCTTCTTGGGCGAGCGTCAGAACCTTCTTGGCTCGCTCAGTAAATCTCTCAAACGGATACAAGGTCCTATTCCTCCTGGATTCCTACGCCTTCGGTGGGGCCAGCACCTCCTCGAACGTTGCTTTGGTACCCCGCGGTACCTCTGCACCTAATATAACGTCCAACTCGTCGAACGGATTTCTTTGGCGGAGGCGCGGTGAGAACGCTTCTCGGGCGCCTGGGCGGCTACCTTCCCGCGGCGATCGCTTTGGCCGTTCCGACCGCTTTCTTGCCAGCCGCCGAAGACTCCTTCATCCTGCCTCGCGCGTCGATCGTTGTCGCCGGTGCCTGCCTCGGGGCCGGGATCGCATTACTGTCGCCGGGCGGACCCGGGTTGGGAAGATTACGCTGGCCGCTCGTCGCCGGCGCGGGGGCTGCGGTTCTGGCCTTCCTTTTCTCCATCTCGAGGCCCCTAAGCTTCGCCGGTTCGTACACACGATACGAGTCTTTGCCGGTGCGGATTGCCTACGTGGGACTGCTCGCCATGGCGGTCTGGCTGATGCGCACCAAGCGGCAACGCGACTGGGTGGTGACGGCCCTTGTCTTCGGCACCGGCGTGGCGTGCCTGGAGGCGTTGCTGCAATTTGCTCAACAGGTGTCGTACCGGCCCGACGGCAACCTGGGCAACGCGAACGTCCTGGGCGCACTGATCGCAATGACCCTGCCCCTTGCGGTCGCCCGTGGATTGCGCGGCGACCGTTTCACGGTCGCCTGGTGGATGGGCGCGGCGGTCCTGGTGGCGGGGCTGTACGTGACCACCTCGCGCAGCGGAGGGCTGGGAGCACTGGCCGGTTGCCTCGCTCTCGTGGTCTTCCGGCTGCGCGGCCGTGCCGCGGCAATCGCGGCGGTCGCTTCAATCGCGGTGATCGGAGCGGCGCTGGTTGTGATCGTGACGTCGCCTCTGCAGTTCCTCAACGATGACCCCAGCAAGCTGAGGATTCACCTCTGGCAAGACGGGCTGCACATGGTCGGAGCCCGACCCCTGACAGGATGGGGTGAAGACGCAACCGGTCTCGCGTTTGGCCGGTTTCTGAGCGGAGACTACGCGAGCGGCATCACCTTCGACCGCATCCATTCGGGGCTCCTCGACACCGCGGCGATGCAGGGGTTGCTGGGCGTCGCTGCGCTCGGCCTTGTCCTGGTAATCCTCTTCCGAGGTGCCTGGCGGGCGCGATTCGGCGCAGACGTCGGAGCCCTGGCCGCGGCCTGCATCGCCTATACGGTCTGGGTGGTTTTCAACTTCGATTGGGTGCCGGCCACAGGTGCGTTCTGGCTCCTCGCCGGGACCGCGTGGTCGGCCGTCCGGTCATTCGAGGTCGAGCAGCCGGGCGCGTCGCCCGCCGCGCCGGCGGTTGCTCCGGCTCCGTGGCGCTCGGGCGCTGCGATCGTGGTGGCACTGGTCGCGGTCGGGCTGGGAGCTCTACCGCTGCTCGCCGACACCTGGTACCTCCAGGGACGCGCCGAGCTGGCCGTGCGGGTCGACCCGCTCCAGGCCCGCTACCACTGGGCCCTCGGGCAGGGCCTTGTCGCCCAGGGCTCGCGGTCCCAGGGAGTGGAGGAGATGAGACGGGCCGCGGACCTGGGCGAAAGCGATCCCGGTCTATACGTCGAGCTGGGCGACGCGGAGGCGCAGCTCGGCCGGGTCGCCGATGCGCGCAGCGACTACAGACGTGCCCTTCAAATCGACCCGTTCTACTCCCCGGCCGGCCAGCGCCTGGCCACCCTGGGGAGCTGAAACCGGCGATCGGGCGCACCCTGGGCGGGCCCTCCCTCTCCCGTCGGCCCCTCCCCCAGCCGAAGCACACCTGCCGCGGTCAACTCAACCAGGCGCGCCAAACGAACGCAACCCTGCTTGTAAAGACCCGACGCAGCTAGGAGCT
>DATFVI010000220.1:0-17204 GCA_035260405.1 Candidatus Dormiibacterota bacterium | reverse complement strand
CTGGGACCAGTACCCTTTTCCGTTATATCCAGCATGCCAGCGGTGCCTGATCGGGGGCTCCAGACGTACCAGCCGGGCTTGCGAGAGGACTTCGATCGCCTCTACCGCAACGCCTATCCACGCGTCTACCGAACCCTCGTCGTGATCCTGGGGGACCCGGATGAGGCCGAGGACTGCACCCAGGACGCCTTCGTCAAGGCCTTCCAGGCCTGGAACCGCTGGCGCCCCGACGCACCGGCCGAAGCGTGGATCCACCGGATCGCGGTCAACCGTGCGATCTCGTACCGGCGCAGCGCGCGCCTTCGATCGGTCGGGGAAATCCTGCGCCGCCTCGGCCGGCCGGCCGCTTCGACCGACCCGGCGCAGGAGGTGACCCGACCTGACATCCTCACCGCGCTGCGCGCGATTCCGCCCAGGCTCGCGGCCGCGATCGTCCTGCGTTACTACCACGGCTACAACAACCGGGAGATCGCCGCGGCGCTTGGGGTATCGGAGCGGACCGTCGGCACACGGTTGAACCAGGCCGCCGCGCGGCTGCGTCCGCTGCTCGAAGAATCTCGCAAGTCTGCCTTCTCACTTGGCGCCGGTACGGCGTTGTCTTCAGAACAGGATGCGAGTTCGCATGCCGAGCACTGACCACCACCGCATGGACCCTGGTTTGGAATGGCGATTGAAAGTCGCCCTCAACCGGATCACGCCGCCCTCGTCCACGACCCCGCGCTATGCGGCAAGGTGGAAGAACGGCGTCAGGCCGTGGCGCCTCGCCCCGTTCGCGCTGGCAGCCGCCTCCGTGGTCCTGCTCGCACTTACCGCCACGGCCACCACCGGCAGTCCCAACCCGGCGGTATGGACCGGCGACGCCGCCTCGACCATCGGCGCGGTCGGCCACGTCGCGCAGCCAGGCCCCAGCCCTCAGCCGAGCGCGCAGCCGCCCGCGTCGCCTCGCGGGGCCGCCGCTCCCGCTCCCGTTCGTACTCCGGAGCACGCCACATCGCCCAGCGCTGAGCCCACCGAGCGGCCGGAGGAGTCGCCGGGACCCGAGCCCACCGCGTCACCCAGCCCGTCGGACGATCACTCCGGCTCGAGCTCGCCGAGCCCCTCGCCGAGCCCATCAGCTTTGACCGGAGACCACTAGCCGGCACTTCCGACTTTCGCCCCGCCGGGCGTTACTAAGCATTCATCGTCGTTCAGAAAGGAGGACAAACGTGCCCAGAAAGACGATATTCAAGATCGGACTCGCTTCGGCCGCGGCCGCGGTGGCCGCGATCCTGGCCATCACCTCGGCGTTTGCCCACGGGACCCCAACGACCAACGGCCGGTCGATGGTAGGCACCCTGGTGAACGCAGCCGTAGGCGCGGGGTTGACGGCGAACGACACGACGGCCTCGAACACGGTCACCGACGAGCAGACCTCAGACGCGGAGGAGGCTGCCGAGCTGGCGGCCGAGCTGGCCGCGCAGCAGGCGGAGCAAGCGGCCGAGCTGGCCGCGCAGCAGGCGGAGCAAGCCGCCGAGGCCGCGGAGGCGACGGAGACCGACGAGGACGCCTCGGAGGTCGAGCAGGCCGACACGGAGCAGGCGGACACCCAGGACGTGGAACAGACGACCACCACCTCGGGTGATCACGAGAGCGGCGACTGAATTCGACCCTTACCCTTCCTGAGAGCCGGGCGCGCTTGGCGCCCGGCTCTCTCTATTTCCCATTGCTGACGTCGCATGGGCAGCCGGGTTCAACCCGGCTGCGACTTTGTCCTTAACGCCTCCTCACGTCGCAAGGAGTAACTATTCCGAAAATCCAAACCGCGGGAAGATGAGCCATGAGAAGGAACCGGCAGGTTCCTTCTCATACCCTCCGCCTCTGGACGAACTCAAACCCGAAGCGTCCCTTCACGCACAGGTGTCCGGCCGTCACGCTGTGGTCGAGCGGCGAGGTCACCTTCACGATGGAGTTGTCCTGCACGTGCAGCTCGAGCATGCAGCCGACTCCGCAGTAAGGGCACACCGTCTCGGTCACCGTCTGCGCCGGTTCATCCCACGTTCCGGCCTGGCGCATGTCGTACTCGCTCTTGAACATCAGCGCTCCCGTCGGGCAGACGCCGATGCAGTTGCCACAGTACACACAGGCCGATTCGGGCAGCGGCGTCGTGAACTCGGTGGAGATGTGCGCGTCGAAGCCGCGACCCGCCACGCCGATGGCGAACGTGTTCTGCGCGTCGACTCCGCAGGCCTCGACGCACTTGTAGCAGAGGATGCAGCGCGAGTAGTCGCGCACGTAGAGGTCGTTGTCGATCTTCACCGGCTGCGCGACGGTGGCGACATGCTCGCCGAATCGCTCAGGGGTCGCGCCGTAGCGCGACATCCATCCGTGAACCTGCTGTGAGCACAGCGACATGTCGACGGACGACGCGAGCAGCTCGAGTACGAGGCGCCGGCTGTGTCGAACCCGCTCCGAATCCGTGTTGATCTTCATGCCCGCCTCGACCTTGCGCGAACACGCGGGCACCAGGACTCGCGAACCTTCGAGCTCCACGACGCACACGCGGCAAACGTTGACCGGAGTCAGGGTCTCGAGCTGGCACAGGGTCGGCGTGTCGATCTGCAGCCGGCGGCAAGCGTCGAGGATGGTCGCGCCCTCGAGCACGTCGACCTCCTGGCCGTCGATGCTGACCTTGACAAACCGCTTGGGCTGTCCGACGAACACAATCTCAGCCATTGATCACCGTGAGCTGGGTGAGGCCCGACGCGATCGCGTTCGCCGCGGTCTGGCCGAGCCCGCAGATGGATGCGTCACGCATCGCCTGCGCGATGTCGCTGAGCAGGGCGATGTCGGATTCTTTGCGATCGGTCAGCAGCCGGTGCAGCACCTCTTCCTGCCTCACGGTGCCGACGCGGCACGGGACGCACTGGCCGCAGGACTCGTCGCGAAAGAAGCGCGCGATGCGGAG
The DNA here is from genome assembly GCA_035260405.1 of Candidatus Dormiibacterota bacterium. Classification (GTDB taxonomy): domain Bacteria; phylum Chloroflexota; class Dormibacteria; order Dormibacterales; family Dormibacteraceae; genus Palsa-870. The sequence continues at coordinate 14,260 of DATFVI010000220.1, read as the reverse complement.
CAGGATCTGCTTCAGGTCGGCCGTGTCGTCGAGCACGATGACCGCTCCGGAGCCGAGCGTGGCTCCGATCGCGCGCGTCCCTTCGAAGCTCAGCGGGACGTCAAGCTGCCGCTCGGTCACGAACGAGCCGGCCGCGCCGCCCAGGAGTACCGCCTGAAGAGTCCTTCCATCGGGCACGCCGCCCGCGAGGTCGATCAGCGCCCGCAGCGCGGTGCCCATCGGGACCTCGTAGAGGCCCGGCTCGCGGACGTGGCCCGATAGGCAGAACAGGCGCGTGCCTGTGGAGTCGGCGGTGCCCGTCGCGGCAAAGGCGGCGCCGCCTTCGCTGACGATGTCCAGCACGTTGACCAGCGTCTCGACGTTGTTGACGAGCGTGGGCTTGCCGAAGAGGCCTGCCTGCACCGGGAAGGGCGGCTTGTTGCGCGGCTCGCCGCGCTTACCTTCGATCGAGTTGAAGAGCGCGGTCTCCTCGCCGCAGATGTAGGCCCACGCGCCGCGCCGGACCTCGATTTCGAGGTCGAGAAATCCAGCCGCGGTCGCCTGCGCGATCGCGTTTTCGATGCGATGCCTGGCGAGCGGGTACTCGCCGCGCACGAACACATAGCCCTTCTCGCATCCTGTCGCGAAAGCCGCGATCGCCATCCCCTCGACCACAGCGAAGGGATCACGCTCCAGGAGCTCCCTGTCCTTGAAGGTCCCCGGCTCTGATTCGTCGGCATTGCACACGAGGTAGTGGGGGCTCGCGGGAGCCTTCGCAACAGAATCCCACTTGCGCCCAGTCGGAAACGCCGCGCCACCACGACCAAGCAACTTAGCCAGGGTGAGCTCGGTGATAACCGCCTCCGCACCAATCTCTTTCGCGCGCCGCAACGCAGCAAAACCACCCTGCTCCCGATAGCTGTCGATCCTCTCGGGATCGACCACGCCAATGCGCCTGAGCAGTTTTCCCCCTCCCCCGCGCCCGCGGGGGAGGGTCGGGGTGGGGGGCGTGGGCCAAATCCCACCGGCCAAAATCCCTTGGACAGCCGCAAGTGTGATCGGCGCGATTTGCAGCTCCTCATGAGTTGCGCCCGCGCGCTCAACCAGGGCCGCCGGCGCGCGATCGCACAACCCAAGGCAAGCGCTGCGCTGCCATTGCTTGCCCGCCGGCCCGACCGACTTCTCGAGCGCGGCGCACAGCTCATCCGCCCCCGCGCACTTGCACGCGATGTCGTCGCACACGTGGAGCGCCAGCGCCGGCCTTTCCTCCAGCGCGAAGCGCCCGTAAAAGCTCACCACTCCGTAAGCCTCGGCGGGCGGGATGGCAAGCCTCCTGCAGGCGTACTCGAGCGCGCCGCGGCTGACCCACCCGACCCGGTCCTGGATCGCGTGCAGCACAGGGAGCAGTTGTGGCCGCTGAGACCGAGCCGCCGCGCCACCAAATCCGACGTGGTCGTCGGCCGGCCGGCGCTCGCCTCCCTCCCACAGCGAAGTGGGCTCGCCGAGCACGCTGTCGACCGCCGCCTTCTCTTGAGCGGACGCCGGCCCCCCCGTGGTCCGGATGTCCACTAAGCCCTGGCGCCTGCGTGCAGCTTGTCGATCCTGATCGCGCTCGCCTTGAACTCGGCGGTGCCCGACTTGGGGTCCGTCGCGTCGATCGTGAGCACGTTGGTGGCCACCTGGTCCGGGAAGTGGAGCGTCATGAACGCCAGCCCCGGCCTCAGCGATTCTTCAAACCGAATGGGCACCTCGACAGAGCCGCGGCGCGAGCTGGCACGCACGAGCTCCCCGTCCTGAATCCCGAGTCGCTCGCCATCCACGGGACAGATCAGCAGCGCCTCGCGCGAGCGCAGAGGAGACGTGTAGCCACCGGTCTGCACTCCGGTGTTGAAGGAGTCAAGGCGGCGGCCGGTCGTGAGCCGGATCGGAAACTCCTCGGTGAGGCGATCCACCGGTGGATCGTGCTCCACGACAGAAAACGGCGCCGGAATTCCTTCGACCGGGTCCTTCCACAGACGCGCGTGCAGGAACTGGGTCCCCGGATGCGACTCGTCGGGGCATGGCCACTGTAGGCCGCCAAGCTCGTCGAGCCGCGCATATGACATGCCGGCGTGCATCGGCGAGAGGCTGCGGCATTCGTCCCACACCTGCTCCGCCGTCGGTTGCCCCCAATCGCAGCCCAGCCGGCGGGCGAGCTCGCAGATGAGGTCGAGGTCGTCGCGGGCGCCGGGCGGAGGTTCCAACGCGCGCCGGACGCGCTGCACGCGGCGCTCGCTGTTGGTGACTGTCCCATCCGATTCGGCCCAACCCGCGGAGGCCGGCAGAACGACGTGGGCCAGCTCCGCGGTCTGAGTCAGGAAGATGTCCTGCACGACCAGGTGCTCGAGGCCGCTCAGCAGCCGCACGGCGCGTGTCTGGTCCGCTTCGCTGCGTGCGGGGTTCTCGCCCACGATGTAGGCGGACGTCAGCTCGCCGTGCTCCATCGCCTCGAACATCTCGCTCAGGTGGTAGCCCTTCCTGTCGGGAAACTGCGCGCCGCCCCACGCGCGTGAGAACTTGTCGTGGATCGCGGGGTCCTGCAGGTCCTGGAAACCGGGCATGCGCGCCGGGATGGCGCCCATGTCACCACCACCCTGCACGTTGTTCTGCCCTCGCAGCGGGTTGAGGCCGCAGCCGTAGCGTCCGACCTTGCCCGTCAGAAGCGCGAGGTTGATGAGCGCAAGCACGTTGTCGGTGGCGTTGTGGTGCTCGGTGATGCCGAGCGTCCAGCAGATCATGGCCTGGTCGGCGCGCCCGTACTCGAGCGCAACGTCACGGATCGCATACGCCGGCACGCCGGTCTCTTTCTCCGCAAGCTCAAGCGTGTACGGCTCGACGCAGCGGGCGAACTCCTCATAGCCCGTCGTGGCTCGCGCTATGAACTCCCTGTTCGCCAGGCCGGCGTGGATGATCACGCGCGCCATCGCGTTGGCCAGCGCGATGTCGCTGCCGACGTCGATGCCCAGCCACACGTCCGCCCACTGCGCGGAGCTCGTGCGCCGCGGGTCCACCGCGACGAGGCGCGCTCCATTGCGCACACCTCGCAGCAGGTGATGGAAGAAGATCGGGTGCGTCTCACGCGCGTTCGAGCCCCACAGGATGATGAGGTTCGTGTCCTCAGCCTCGCGGTACGAGCTGGTTCCTCCCCCGGCTCCGAACACTGTCGCCAGACCGGCGACGCTGGGAGCGTGTCAAGTCCGGTTGCAGCTGTCGATGTTGTTGCTATGCATGACGACCCGCGCGAACTTCTGCGCGATGTAGTTCATCTCGTTGCTCTGCTTGGAGCAGCTGAACATGCCGAAGGCGTTGGGTCCCCCGTCCCTGGCTGCCGCGAAACCAGCCGCTGCCCGCTCGAGCGCTTCGTCCCATGAAGCGGGAAGCAGCCGCCCGTTCTCTCGAATGAGCGGTTCCGTCAGACGGACAAGCCCGTCATCCATAAGCACGACATTAACGGCTCGGCTGGCGCCAAACGTGCGGAATTCCCGCGAGTCAAAGGCTCGGTTGGCGCCAAGCGTGCGGAATCGCTAGCCCTGCGGGTTCGCTGCGATGAACTCCCCGATCCGCTCCAACCCCAGCTTCAGCTCGTCCTCGGACTGCGTGTAGGCCAGGCGGATGAACCCCTTCCCCGCATGCCCGAACGCCGTCCCCGGCAGCACCGCCACGCCGGCCTCCGCGAGCAGCCGGTCCGACAGCTCGTGCTCGTCGAACCCGGTCCCCTCGATGTTCGGGAACACGTAGAACGAACCCTGCGGGCGCGCGCACCTCATGCCCGGGATCTCGTTGAGCCCGTCCACCACCAGGTTCCGCCGGTGCTCGAACACCTTCACCATGCGGGCCACCGCGTGCTCGGACTCGGGCGCGCTGAGCGCCTCGATCGCCGCCATTTGCGTGAAGCCGGCGGCGCACGACGACGAGTTGATCATCAGCTGGTCCAACTTGGCCGCCAGTGCCTTCGGAGCAACCGCGTATCCGAGCCGCCAGCCGGTCATCGCGTAGGACTTCGAGAGGCCGTCCATCAGAACCGTGCGCTCGCGCATATCGGGGTGCGACAGCGGCGACACGTGCTGGAAGCCGTAGACGAGCTGGCTGTAGATCTCGTCCGACACCACGAGAAGGTCGTGCTTGTGCGCGAGGTCGCACACGAACTTCACGTCCTCCTCGGTCAACACGCCACCGGTCGGGTTCTGCGGAGTGTTGACGATGAGCATCCGCGTCCTGGGCGTGACCAGCGAAGCAAGCTCGTCGAGGTCCATCCGGAAACCGGAATCCTCGCGCAGCGTCACCGGCTTCGCGACCGCGCCAATGAAGTTGACCTGAGACGCATAGGCGGGATAGCCCGGGTCGGGGAGGATCACCTCGTCGCCCGGCTCGATGCAGGCGAGCAAGGTGAACAGCAGCACGTTCTTCGAGCCCGGGACCAGCACGACCTCGAGCGGATCGACCTCGGTCTTGAGCGTGCGTGACACGAAACCGGCCACAGCCTCACGAGCCTCGAAGATCCCGCTCGCCGGCGTGTAATGCGTGTAGCCGTTTTGCATCGCAGAGATGCCGGCCTCGACGATGTTGTCCGGTGTGGCGAAGTCGGGTTCGCCGATCTCCAGGTGCACGATCTTCTTGCCCTGCGCCTCGAGACGCCTTGCCTTGGCCAGCACCTCGAACGCGCCCTCGGTGCCAAGGCGCGACATGCGCTCTGCAAACCGGATCGCGCTCATGAACGAATCCTAGTGGACGCCCACAAGCGCGCCGCCGTCGACGCCCAGCGTCTGCCCCGTGATGTATGCGGCCTGCCTGGAACAGAGGAACGCGCACGCGGCCGCGAACTCCTCCGGCTTGCCGTAGCGCCCCATCGGCGTCACCGCCGCCCTTCGCTTGAGCTCTTCCTCGATGTCGCCGGCCCCCGCGGCCAGCTGCCGCGTCCGGTCGGTGAGGATCGCGTCTGGAGCAAGGCAGTTGACGGTGATCCGGTCGGGCGCGAGCTCCCGCGACAGCGTCTTGGCCAGCCCGGTGACGGCGGCGCGCAGCGAGTTCGACAGGGCGAGGTGAGGGATCGGTTGGCGCACCGAGACGGAGGTGATGAACACGATCCGCCCCTGGTCAGACCGCTTCAGGTCGGGGAGCGCGGCCTTGACCAGACGCACCGCACTCATCAGCGTCAGCTCGAACGCGGATTCCCAGCTCTCGAGCGGCGTGCTCTCGAACGTTCCTGGCGGCGGGCCGCCGGCGTTGACGACGAGGATGTCGAGGCCGCCCAGCTTGCGGCGAGCCTGGTCGACCAGAGCCTCGGGTTCCTTGGAGACGTCCGCGGCGGCCCAGCCGGCCGCCTTGATCGCATGGCCCGTCGCCTCGATCGTCGCAGCGTCGCGCGACGAGATGAAGACGCCCGCGCCTTCCGCCACCAGCGCCTCGGCACACGCGCGCCCGAGCCCCTTGCTCGCAGCGGTTACAAGGGCACGCCGGTCCTTCAGACCGAGGTCCACGGAACAATTGTCGGCGATCAGCAGGTCCCATCCTTATCGCCGCCTGCGCGCTCGGTGGCCGGAACCCGATCCGTAAAGTGCGAACTACCACTTCCCTAAACGGCGGGACAGGCCCATACTCGCCCGGGGATTGCGGGACCGGCCATGATGGAGGGTCTGGTCTGCCACCCTGCGGTCCCCACTTTCTTTCAGCCGCTGGTGTTGACGTACCAGTCCGTGACGTACTGAAATCGATCGGCGGGTTCCACCACCTTGTTCATACGCACGCCGTGCACGCGCTGCGACACCGCGTACTCGTAGCGCGCCGAATACAGGAAGATCGCCGGGGCGGCGTCGGCCATCAGCGTTTGAAAGTCGATGTACGCCGCCAGGCGCGCCTGCGGGTCGACCGTAGCGCGCCCACTCTCGAGGTCGCTGTCGATCAACCCCCAGCCGCGCGAGTAGGCGAAATTCAAGCTGTTCGGATCCGCGCCCGAGTGCCACAGCGAGTACTCGTCGGGATCAGACCCGACATCAAACGAAACCAGGGCCATCTGGTATTTGGTGCCGATCAAGTAGTTCTGGACCAGCTGCGATGGCGGAACGGCCTTGACGTCGATCTCCACCCCGATGTCGAGCAGCTGTCGAGCAAGGGCGTCGGCCACCTGCTGGCTGGGATAGGAGTTCGGTGCAACCAGCTGAACCTTGAAAGGGACGCCAGCCTTCATGCGCAGCTTTGAGCCCGCGGTGGACACCCATCCCGCCTTGTCCAGCGCCTGGGCCGCCGCGACCGGGTCGTATGGGTGCAGCGCGGCCGCCGCCGCCGAGAACGCCCAGTCCCCGACCGGGATCGGGCTCGGGTCCGGGTCGCCCTTTCCCGCCAGCACCTCGGTGACGATCCTCTGGCGGTCGACCGCCTGCGTGAGGGCGAGCCTGACGTTGAGGTCGCTGAAGAACAGCTTGCCGTCACCGGTCGGGTTGAAGCTCACGAATGAGTTGGTGAACATCCGCGAGTCGACCACGGACACGTTGTTCGCGATCGCCTGGAGCGCGTCCACCTCCTGCGGCTCCAGGCCTCCCACAAGGTCTGCCACGCCCTGCCCCACCGCGCGGATCGCGGACTGCGGATCGGTGGCGGGATACGTGCGCAGCACGAGGTGGTCGAGGTACGGCTGAGGGTTGGCGTAAGGATTGCGGTCCAGCGTGATCGCAAGCTGGTTGAGAGCGCCCACCTTGAAGGGACCCGTTCCAAATGCCTGAACGCCGCTGTACGGGCTCGCCGCGATCTGGGCCGGCGCCATGCCGCCAAAGATGTGCTTCGGGATGATGCCGACGCGCAGCGCCAGCGGAAACGACGCGCTTGGCGCTTTGAGCGTGAACAGGACCTGGCCGGGACCTCCCGCCCCAACTCCCACCTGGCGCCAGAAATCCGCGCCAGGCTGCGTGTATTCGATGTCCTGGAGGACGTGGTACGTGAACAGAACGTCGTCGGCGGTGAACGGTTGGCCGTCGGCCCATTTGATCCCGCTGCGTACGTTGAAGGTGTAGGTGAGGTGGTCCTCCGAAACGGCCCAGTCGCTCGCGAGCAGTCCGACGACGTTTTGCTGCCCGTCGACCGTGGTCAGGCCCTGGTAGATGACGCTGTCCACGTCCCTGGTGCTGTCGACCGACTCGAAAAGCGGGTTCAGGACTCCGGCCGTGCCCACCAGCGCTTCGACCGCCGTTCCACCGCGCGCTGGCTTCGGTACGGTCGCAACCGGCTGGCAACCGACGAGGACCACCACCGCCGCCAGCGCGGCGGTGACCAGCCGCCTATCCGAGATTACGGGCTCGCAACGCGGTGAGGAAGATCGAGCACACGAGGAAGGCGACGACCAGGACCCAGGTCGTCCAGTAGATCTGGCGCTCCAGGCCGCGGCGGGTGCGGTAACCGCCACCTCCGCCATCGCCGCCACCGCCGATCGTCCCGCCGAGTCCTGAAGACTTCGGGGTCTGGATCAGGACGCCCGCCATCAGGAGGACCGCGAGCACGGCCTCCGTGATGACGAGCGTCGAGACGATCTTAGCCATCGGACCTCGAGATTTTACCTAGCTCCAGACCGAGGAGAAGCGGGTCTCGATGGCAGCCCAGTTCAGCGTGTTGAACCAGGCGGTCACATAGTCCGCGCGCCTGTTCTGGTAGTTGAGGTAGTACGCATGCTCCCAGACGTCGACTCCGAGGATCGGCGTCAACCCATCCATGTACGGGCTGTCCTGGTTGGGGTAGCCCTTGACCGACAGCTTCGCCTGCTTGTCGACTACCAGCCAGGCCCAGCCGCTTCCGAACTGGCCGACCGCCGTCTTCTGGAGCAGCTCCTTGAACGCGTCGTAGCTGCCGAACGCGGTCTTGATTCCGTCGCCGATCCGGCCTTGCGGGTTGCCGCCGCCGCCCGGGCCCATGATGGTCCAGAAGATCGAATGGTTGGAATGACCGCCGGCGTTGTTGCGGATCACCGTTCGGATGTCCTCGGGCACCTCGTTGATGCCCCAGAGCAGGTCTTCCACCGACTTGGCCGCCAGCGTCGGATGATTTTCGAGCGCCTTGTTGGCATTGGCGATGTAGGCCGCGTGGTGCTTGTCGTGATGGATTTCCATCGTCTTGGCGTCGATGTGCGGCGCGAGCGCATCGAACCCGTAGGGAAGCGGCGGAAGCACAAAAGGCATGGCGGAACCCTCCCGTGGTCTGTATTTATCCTCGTACCCAGGAATCAGTCTAAGAGGTCGGCGATTCCGAACCTGGAGACCTCGAGGCTTGCGCCCGGACGGCCGCCGCCCGCCGTTCGATCTCGCCAGGGTCGCCGAGGTAGCGCCACGACCGTGGTGTGAAGTCCGCGCCCAGCTCGTAGACGCGCGGCACGCCGGTCGGGATGTTCAGGTCCACCACCTCGTCATCGCTGAGCGCGTCGAGATGCTTGACCAGCGCCCGAAGGCTGTTTCCGTGCGCGGACACGAGAACGCATTCGTATCGAAGAAGGTCAGGAACGATCGCGTCGTACCAGTACGGAAGCATCCGCTCGACAACGTCTTTCAAGCACTCGGCCCGCGGCAGGAGCTCACGGGGCAGCTCCGAGTAGCGCCTGTCGTGCGACGGGTGGCGCTCGTCGGATGGATCGAGATCGGGCGGCCTGACGTCGTAGCTGCGCCGCCACACCTTGACCTTGTCCTCACCGTACTGGGCCGCCGTCTGCGCCTTGTTCAGACCCTGCAGCGCTCCATAGTGCCGCTCGTTCAGGCGCCAGCTGCGCCGCACCGGGATCCAGGTGAGACCGATGGCGGCGAGCGCGAGGTCAGCCGTTTCGATCGCCCGCACCAGCACCGAGGTGTGCACCACGTCGGGCGAAAGGCCCGCCTCTTTCATCAGCCGCCCGGCCTCGACCGCCTCCTCGACGCCGTGGGGGCTGAGCGGAACGTCATGCCAGCCGGTGAAAAGATTCTCGAGATTCCACGTGCTCTGCCCGTGCCGGAGCAGCACAAGAGTGAATGGTTTAGTCAATTAGTGACTTCGCCGCTGGCGGACATTCAAACAAGTGACTTCCCCGCGAGCGGGGAAGGTGGCGCGCAGCGCCGGATGGGGAGATCCAAACTTCCTACCAGTGCCCGGCACGGGAGATCCAAACCGCTACCGATGCCCATAAACCTCAGCCGTGACCTTGACGATATGCGCGAACTCCGCCGCGTCCAGGCTCGCCCCACCGACCAGGACGCCGTCGCACAGGGGCAGCTCCACGTACGACTCGACGTTCGCCGAGTTGACGCTGCCCCCATAAAGGATGCGGACCTTGCGCGCGGCGCCCGCCCCGATCATGTCCCCCACGACCCGGCGGATCAACCTCATGGTCTTGTAGGCGTGCTCCGGGTCCGCGCTCTTGCCGGATCCGATCGCCCAGACCGGCTCGTAAGCGATCACCAGGCGGGCCGAATCGTCGGCCGAGCAGTTCGCCAGGCCCGCCCTGACCTGCGCCTCCACGACCTGGTCAGACGTGCCGGCGTCGTAGTGGTCGATCAGCTCCCCCACGCACATGATCACGCTGAGCTCGCTGCCCAGCGCGGCGGCGGTCTTCCTCGAAACCATCTCATCCGTCTCGGCGAGGTAGATCCGGCGCTCGGAGTGGCCGATGATGACCCACTGGCACCAACCCTTCAGCATCGCCGGCGACACCTCGCCGGTGTAGGCGCCCGACAGCTCCCAGAAGCAGTCCTGGGCGCCGAGCTTGACGCCGGACTCGGCGATCACCTCCGACACGCTCATCAGCCAGGGAAAGGGCGGAAATATGGCAACCTCGACCCGGTCCGCGTGTCCCCGCGCGACAGACAACACGCCGCGGACCAGGTCCAGCGCGTCGCCGGGGTCGTTCGGGTTCATCTTCCAGTTCGCCGCCACCAGGGGCATCGGCGAGACTCGCGAAGCCATCAGGCCTCCTTGAGGATCGCAATGCCGGGCAGCTCTTTGCCCTCGAGGTACTCGAGTGTCGCGCCGCCCCCGGTCGAAACGTGCGAGAAGCGCCCGGTCAGCCCGAGGGATTCGATGGCCGCGACGGTGTCCCCACCCCCGACCAGCGTGTAACCACCCGAGGTCGCGATCGCTTCGCCGATCGCGGTGGTCCCGTCACTGAAATCGCGGATCTCTGATACCCCCATGGGCCCATTCCACACGACGACGGCGGCGCCGCGCAGCCTTTGCGTGAACAGCGCCACCGATTTGGGCCCGATGTCGAGCGCCATCCAACCTGGTTCCACCTTGTCTGCGTCCATGATGCGCAACGGCTGCCCGCTCTCCATCCGGCGCGCGCAGACGAGATCGACCGGCAGCAGGAGCTTGCGCCCCGCCTGCTCGGCCACCTGCTTCGCCTCATCCAGCGCTGAGTCCTCCACGAGCCCGTTCCCTGTCGGGTAGCCACGCGCCTTGAAGAAGGTGTTGGCCATCGCGCCCCCGATGATGAGCGCGTCGACCTTCTTCAGCAGGTTGTGCAGGACCCCGACCTTGGTCGAGACCTTGGCGCCGCCAACTACGGCGAGCATCGGCCGTCGAGGGTTGTCGAGCGCCTGGTGCAGGGCGGTCAGCTCGGCCTCCATCAACTCACCCGCGAAGGCGGGAAGGTACGCCGCCACCCCCACGACGGAGGCATGCGCCCGGTGTGAGGCCGCGAAGGCGTCGTTCACGTACAGCTCGCCGAGCGACGCCAACCGGTGTGCGAAGTCGGGGTCGTTCGCCTCCTCCTCGGGGTGAAAGCGGACGTTCTCGAGCAGCAGGACGTGGCCGTGCTCGAGTTTGGCGACGGCCGTGCGCGCCGGCTCACCGACACAGTCCTCGGCGAAGTGCACCTCGCGGTCGAGAGCGCGCGCCAGGTGCAGCGCGACCGGCCGCAGCGAGAGGTCCGGCTCCACGCCTTTCGGCCTTCCCAGGTGCGAGATGACGATCACCTCAGCCCCACGCTGCGCCAGGTGGAGGAGGGTCGGGACGGCCGCGCGAATCCGTGAGTCATCGCTGATCGACCCCTTCGACATCGGCACGTTGAGGTCCTCGCGCACGAGGACGCGTTTGCCCGCGACGTCGACAGACGTGATCGATATTTTCAGAGCGTCTGGGCCATGTAAGCGGTGAGGTCGACCATGCGGCAGCTGAAGCCCCACTCGTTGTCGTACCAGCTCACCACCTTTGCCCACCGGCCGCCGAGCATGGCGGTCACCGGGGCGTCGACGATCGAGGAGTGCGGATCGCCCTTGAAGTCGGATGACACGAGCTCTTCGTGGCTGACCGCGAGGATGCCGCGCAGCTCGCCGCTCGCCGCCTCCTCGAATGCGCCGTTGATGTCCTGGGCCGTCGTCGCCTTGCTGAGCTCGATGGTCAGGTCCACGACGGAAACGTCCAGGATCGGCACCCTGAAGGAGATGCCGGCAAACTTGCCCGCCAGCTCCGGCAGCACCTCCGCGACCGCGCGGTTCGCGCCCGTCGACGTCGGAATGATGTTGTCGGCTGCAGCTCGCGCGCGGCGCAGGTCCTTGTGCGGGAGGTCCTGCAGCTTCTGGTCCGCGGTGTAGGCGTGGATTGTCGTCATCATTCCGCCCTCGATGCCGAACGAGTCGTGGAGGACTTTGGCCAGGGGCACGAAGCAGTTGGTCGTGCAGCTGGCGTTGGAGATGACGTTGTGCTGCTTGGGGTCGTAGCCCTTGTGGTTGACGCCCATCACCACCGTGTAGTCCTGGTTGGTCGCCGGAGCCGAGATGATCACCTTCTTCGCGCCGCCTTTGTCGATGTGCACGCGTGCCTTGTTGGCGTCGGTGAAAAGACCGGTCGACTCGATGACAAGCTCCACGCCGAGGTCCTTCCACGGGAGCTCGGCCGGATCCCTTTGGCTGAGGAATTTCACCGAGCGGCCGTCCACCTTGATGGCGTCCTCGGTGGAGGACACCGCCGGACCGAACGTGCCGAGAGCCGTGTCGTGCTTCAAAAGGTGCGCAAACGTGTGCGCGTCGCCGATGTCGTTTACCGCAACGATCTCAAAGTCCGGCTTGAGCTCATTGGCCGCGCGGAAGATGTTGCGGCCGATCCGGCCGAAACCGTTAATACCGACCTTCAAGGTCATGTGGGCAAGCTCCTATTCATGGCGGGCAAGAACCCTGGGGCCGAATCCCGGCTGCGAAACCCCGATGAACCCGGTGAACGACGGACGTAATGTTAGGCGGAGCGGCGTGCTCGCTTTGGACGCGCGTCACCGCGCGAATCCGCCAGCTGCTGCAGACGGCGCAAGCGGTGGTTGACCGCGGACTTCGAAAGCTTCATCCGCCCCGCCAGCTCGCCCAGGTTCAGCTCCGGATGCTCGCTCCGCCAGCGGGCCATCTCGCGCAGCGCCGGCGGAAGCCGCTCCAGACCACCGCTGCCCTCGAGCCGTTCGATCGCGGCCGCCTGGCGGAGACCGGATCCGATCGTCTTGCCGATGTTGGCCGTCTCGAAGTTGAGCCGGCGATTCACCTCACCGCTCACTTCGCGCATCACCCGCACGCTCTCGAACTCCATGACCGCGCGGCTCGCCCCCATCAGGGAAAGCAGGCGCACGATCGCGTCACCTTCTTTGAGGTAGGCGACATGCTGGCCGGCGCGCTCCATCAGGCCCACCCTCACATCAGCCGAGCCGGCCATTTCGGACACAGCGGCCGCCCACGTATCCGTGGGGACTACGTATTCGAGGTGGTAGCGCGAGCTCGGCACGTTGACCGAGCCGCATCCCAGGAAGAGACCGCGCAACATCGCCTTCCGGTCGCAAGCGGCGTCAGGCGTCGCGCGCGTCGCGGACTGTGTGAAGGCGGGCACGAGACCTTGCGGAAGGGCGAGCTCGATGAAGAAGGACATGCGCTTTCGGGTCCTGACGGCCTGGTATTTCGCGTCCATCTGCCCGACCGCCCGACCTAGTTTCACCACCTTTCGCGCCACGGCGTTGCGCAGCAGCGAGAAGTACGCCGCGCGGGCGTCACCCGGTCGCTTGACCAGCCTTGCCCGCGAGCCGTAATAGATCCCGAGCAGCTCGCTCAGCTGGCAACAGGGTCGTGCCGGCATGAGCCCGGCCATCTCGTTCTTGACGTCCGCCGAGAACGAAATCGCGTACCTCCACCGAAGAAATAACCTGCCCTCGCCCTACCTCGCAGTTTATATCTCCCCTCCCCCGCCAGGGGGAGGGGTGGCGCGCAGCGCCGGGTGGGGGGAGGACCACCAAAGAAGGCGGCCACGAAGGACAATTGATGTGTGGCTGAAATGAGGATGATCGAGGCCGTGCGCGCCGCCATCGGCGAGGAGATGGAGCGCGATGACCGCGTGCTCGTCATGGGCGAGGACGTGGGCCGCAAGGGTGGGGTGTTCGGAGCGACCGACGGCCTGTATGCGCGCTTTGGCGAGGCGCGCGTGCTCGACACGCCGCTGGCGGAATCGGCCATCGTCGGCGTCGCGATCGGCGCCGCCTTGAACGGGCTCATCCCGATTGCCGAGATCCAGTTCGCGGACTTCATCCATCCCGCGTTCGACCAGATCGTCAGCGAGGCGGCGCGCACCCGCTACCGGTCAAATGGAGACTGGTCCGTCCCGATTGTGATCCGCACCCCGTTTGGCGGCGGCGTCCACGGCGGGCTCTACCACTCCCAGTCGATCGAGGCTTTCTACGCTCACGTTCCGGGATTGAAGGTCGTGGTGCCGAGTATGCCCGCGGATGCGCACGGGCTGCTCAAGTCCGCCATCCGCGACCCGGACCCAGTCCTGTTCCTCGAGCACAAGAAGGTCTATCGACTGGTCACGGAGGAGGTGCCCGATGGCGACCATCTCGTCCCGATCGGCCCCGCCGCGGTGCGGCGCGAGGGCACGAACCTGAGCTGCTTCGCGTGGGGGCTCATGACCCACTACTGCCTCGAGGCCGCGGCGCAGCTGGAGGCCGACGGAGTGAGCGTCGAGGTGGTCGACCTCCGCACGCTGGCGCCGCTCGACCGGGACGCGATCCTGGAATCGGTCCGCAAGACCGGCAAGGGAATGGTCGTGCACGAGGACAACCTGACCGGGGGTTTTGGCGCCGAGGTCGCGGCCATCATATCGGAGCACGCCTTCGGCGACCTCGACGGCCCGGTGGTCCGGGTCGCGGCGCCGGACATCCCGGCCATGCCGTTCAACACTCCACAGGAGGAGTTCTTCATGCCCAACCCGCACAAGATCGCCGAGGCCATGAGAAAGCTTGCCGCGTACTAAAAAGACCCCCCTCCCCACGCAGGGG
>DATFVI010000219.1:0-3299 GCA_035260405.1 Candidatus Dormiibacterota bacterium | reverse complement strand
CACAACCTCCCAACTGGGAGAGCCAGGCCCTGGTGTCGGCGAGAGGATTTGAACCTCCACGCCCTTTCGGGCACCGGATCCTAAGTCCGGCGCGTCTGCCGTTCCGCCACGCCGACAACACGGCCAAAGATAGCTATGAGGGCAAAGGCGAGGTGCGCTCCCGCTAGGATCATGGGGCCGTGCGCAACGCGCTCCTGGTCGTGGACATCCAGAACGACTTCGTCGAGGGCGGGGCCCTACCCGTCAAAGGCGGCATGCAGGTGGCGGCGATGGTGTCCAGGCACCTGCGCCACTTCAAGCAGGAATACAACTTCGTGGTCGCTACGCGCGACTACCACGAAGACCCCGCCGGGCACTTCTCCGACCACCCCGACTTCGTCAACACGTGGCCGCCTCACTGCGTCATCGGAACGCAAGGCGCGGCGTTGTGCCCGCCCATCTTCAACCTGGTGCGCGAGAAACTGATCTCGACCGTGGTCGACAAGGGCCGGCACGCTCCTGCCTACTCCGGCTTCGAAGGGCTGGATCCACGCGGCCACCCGCTGCTCGACGTCCTCAGGGAGGCGCGCGTCGATCACATGGACATCTGCGGGCTCGCGACCGACTACTGCGTCCGCGCCACCGCGCTCGATGCTCGAAAGCATGATTTCCAGGTTCGGGTGCTCGTCAACCTCACCGCAGCGGTCAACGAGGAGACAGGCCTGCAGGCGTTGGAAGAGATGAAGGCCGCGGGCTGCATGGTCCAGGCCGCGACCGCCCCATAAAAGGAAGAGGCCCGCGCCCTAGGCACCGGCCCCACCCCCCGGCCCTCTCCCTGAAGGGAGAGGCGCTACTTGCGCGCTCGGCTCTTGGCTGGTGAGCCCTCGTACTTAAAGGAGACGTTGAGCCTGACCCGGTAGCTGCCGACCTTACCGTCTTCGATTGTCACATCCTGGCGAACGACCTCGGCGACGCGCAGGTCGCGGAGAGACTTGGCGGCGGTCTCGATTGCGCTTTTGGCGGCCGCCTCCCATGACGTGCTGCTGGTCCCGACCAGCTCAGTCACTCGGTAGACGCTGTCGGCCATGGCTGACCTCCTATATCAATCGGCTGAATCGGCAGTTATTGTCGCGCTCCCGCGCGATGAGAGGCTGCGCAGGTCCGGCAGCACCGCGGCGACCTTGCCGGCCAGTTTCTCCGGCTCTGCGCCGCGCAGGTAGATGACCTGCTCGGTGACGCCCAGCTCGAGCAGCTGCCCGCACAGCTCGATGAGCTGATTGCGATCCTCGCCGTCCCAACCAAACTGGAGCGATCGTCGGATCTCGGACGGGTCGCGGCCGACGGCGCCGCACGCCTCGTCAAGCATCGCGGTGAGCTCCCGCACCTTGTCCGGGTCTCCACCGGCGATGTTCCAAACATCAGCGTGTCTCGCAACCAGCCGGAGCGTGGTTGTGCCCGAGGCGCCAATCCATATCGGCGGGTAAGGCCTCTGGATCGGTTTGGGGTTGGCGATCGCGTCCTTGAGATGGTAGTAACGCCCCTCGAAGCTGGTCCGGTCTTCGGTCCAGAGCGACTTGATGATCCGCAGCGACTCGCTCAGCATGCCGACACGATGGTCGAGGCCTTCGATCCCGTACATCTCGTGCTCGATCTCGGCCCATGCCGCGCCGATGCCGAACTCGAGCCGCCCGCCGGACAGATGGTCGACGGTCATTGCCATCTTGGCGAGCAAGACCGGGTGCCGATATGTGTTTCCAGTCACAAGGCACCCGATTCGCACTCGTTTTGTGGCTTCGGCCATCGCGGCCTGCAGGGTCCAGCCCTCGTAGATTGGCCGGTCGGGGCCACCGCCACCTATTGATGCGAGGTGATCGAAATCCCAGACGTGATCGAAGCCGCCTTCCTCGGCGATGCGCCAGACCGTGCGCAGAGATTCGATGGTGGTGTCCTGGCCTGAGTGTTTGAGTCCGAAACGCAGTGGATGCCTCATATCGACAAGTTAGCGAAAACGAAGCCGGCGGACGCGGATCGGATATGGGTACTGCTCAGCGAAGCTCTCGGCGGTCATTCCCAGGCCCACGATGTGGCGTCGGTACTTGCGCATGTAAGCCGGCTCGCGGTGGGCGGGCGGTTGCGACCTGGGAATGGTCGCGTACCCCGATACGCGGACCAGATCGTCGCCAACTTCGTCGCTGTTGAGGTGAAGCTCGACATATGAGTTGGCTTTCACGTGCCGGACCTTGACGCCCGGCTGTGCGTAGATCAGAAAAGACTTGCCATCCCACAAGAACCAGACGGGCACGGCCTGCGGATGGCGATCGCGGCCGGCGGTCGCCAGCCAGATCACGAGCTCTTTGTTCAGCCGGCTCTGCGCATGCTTGCTCGGCGGAACCACGTCGACAAGTATCCCAGCGACGGCTGCGTCATTTCGCGTCGGCCGGCTGCGCGTTTTGCCTTAGGCCCAACAGATCGGCGACCGGCAGCAGGAGTCCGCCCTGGATGAGAAGAGAGAGCACGACCATCCCGTACGCGATAACCGAGATCCGCGGGTTGACGCTCGAGTTCGAGGCCACCGAAAGGGCCAACGCAACGGAGAGGGCCCCTCGCATGCCGCCCCAGAACGTCATGTGCCGCCACCGCCACGGGATTGACGAGCCGCGAATGTCGGCGAGACTGAGGAGTCCGTAAACCGGGATGGCTCGGGCAGCGAACATGATCACGTAAGCGCCCAGCGCCAAGCCCGCCACCGACAGAAGGCGAGTGGTCGGCAGCGCAACTCCAACCATCAAGAAGAGGATCGCGTTCAGGACGAAGGCGAGCAGGTTCCAGAATCCGATGAGCTGGGTGCCCTTTAGGCGTCCGGTCTGGTTTCCATACCGCGCAACCACGATGCCGGCGGCCACGACCGAAACCACCCCGGACGCATGCACCACATCGGCGGCCAGGTAAGCGCCATACGCGACGACAAGCGTGATCATGATCTCAAGCTCCGCCTCACGCACGAAACGGAGAAGAAGCACCCCGACGGCTCCCACTCCAAGGCCGATCGCCGTCCCTGCGCCCGCCACCAACAGGAAGCGCAAGCCCGCATCCAGCGCCGAAGGATGGCCGCTCATGATGCTTCCGAGCACGGCGGAGAAAACCGCAAAGCCGGTGCCGTCGTTGAAGAGGCTCTCGCCTTCGAGGATCGCCTTCAGCCCGCCCGGCGCACCGACCTGGCGAAGCAAGTTGACGACCGCGATCGGGTCGGTGGCCGCCACAATGGAACCAAGCAGGATGCCGCTCGCCCAATCGAGGCCAAGGCCGAAGTGCGCAAGCAC
>DATFVI010000218.1:0-42602 GCA_035260405.1 Candidatus Dormiibacterota bacterium | reverse complement strand
CCGCGCTCGTTGAGGGTGCCCAGGAGTCCGTCCTGCAGCATCGAAACGTAGCCGCGGATCACCGTGAGCGGTCCCCTCAACTCGTGCGAGGCAAGGTTTAGGAACTGCGTCTTGTTCGCTTCGATGGCCGCCAGGCGCTCGGTTACACGCGCGCGCTCGAGGCCCGCGTTGACCGAGCTCGCGTAGCCCTTGAGCTGGTTCACCTCATCGCTCCCGAACAGCGGAGTGAATGGTCCGGCGGTGACGCCGAGGAACCCGAGCCCCTCCGTCAGATGAAGCGGTGTGACGATGGCGGCCCCGCGACCTGGCAGCGGCTCCTCGATGCCGCCTTCAGCCGCACCCTTGCGGGCCGCCACGATCTCGATGACGTCCGCATCATCGATCCCCGACCGGGCGACGATCGTGCCCTCCGAGTCGACAATGAATGCCCCCTGCGCGCCAAGGAGGCGCTTGGCCCAACCGACTGCCTTGTCGGCGAGGTCCTGCCGAGTGGGACTGAAGATCAGCAGGTCCTGGATCGCGGCTCGAAGCTCCGTCGCCTCCTTCATCCGCCACAGGCCGCGAAGCATGGCAGGTGGCGCGAAGCTGACGTAGATGATGGGTACCATGGCCAGGGCGATCAGCTGCGTCACGATGGTCACAGTTGGGCTCTGCACCGCGTTGCCGCCGAAAACGTCGAACACGAGGATCGCGATCAGCCCGGCGAATCCGAAGCTGAGGGCGCGCATGCGGGCCTTCTGGACGCTGGGCAGGCTCCTGCTCGCCAGCCAGAAGCGGACGATCGGCTCGCCCGCGAAGACGACCCACGCAAGAATCAGCTCGAAGGCAGCCGCGGTCGTGACGATCCGACCGGCGTTCGACAGCACCGTGACCTCGGCGAGGCCGACCACCAACGTCGCCCCGAGGAGGATCCGCGCGGCCTGTCTTGCCCGCGGGCTGAGTGGAAGAAACGCGTCGCGGAACAGGAGCACGTAGTAGGCCGATGCCTCGAAGGCGAAGATCGTCACGACTCCGACCACGGTGGCGGCGCCTCCCGAGACGCTGACAAACTCAGGAACCCGCCCAATCGCAGCGACGATGGCGAGCGAGATGAGCGCAACCGCGAGCCTGCCCTGTGCCTTCCCTCGCAGGCGGTACCACTCCCACGCCATGGCAGCGCCGAGCGCGAGAAAGCCGAGAGCGGTGAGGTCTTGGGCCAGCCGCTCGGCCAGTACCAACGCTAGTTCTGAGGTTCGGACCCTCGGCGGGCTTGCTCTATCCAGCCGCGGATCGACTGCGAGACCGAGGCCGGCGTCACGCGCGATTTGACCAGGTACTCGAGCGCTCCCAGCGACAGTCCCCTATCCATCATCGCGGGCTCGCCATAGTTCGTAAGGATCACCACGGGAGGGTGATTCGCAAGCTGCTCTTTAATGTCGGCCATGATCTCGAGCCCGCTGCGGTCCGGCAGAAGCAGGTCCAGCAGGACGATGTCCGGCCGCGACGCGACCAGACTCTCGTACCCAGTGTCGCCGGTGGTTGCCACTGTGACCCGGTAGCCGTCGTACTCGAGCTGTACGCGATACATCTCGGCGATCGCGGGGTCGTCCTCGACCAGCAGGACGTGTATCAATTCCCGCCCGCCGCGGGCAGGCCCACCCATGAAGTCCGCCCGAAGGGGTGGCGTGGCATCGGAAGCCGGCGGCGTGGGATTCGGGAACCACGGCGGAACAGGCCGCTGCAGCAGGACCGCCCAGGCGGCCGAATCGTCTCCGATGACCTCTCCCACCCTCAGCGATCATAAACTGGCAGTTCAAGTTCCGGGCAGCCTTGAGCGCCAGGGAAGGTCACGGGGGGTAATAGACGCCGTGGAAACGGCAGACGAGCATGAGGTCGGCGTGCGGGAGGCGCTTGAAGAGGTTCAGGCCGCCTGCCGAGAGCTGGCGCGCCTGAAAGGGGTCGACGAGATCGCCGAGCTCGCGATGACGCACGCGCTTGCCCTGACCAGGTCGTCGGTCGCCTTCATGGGCCTGACGGACGACGCCGGCTCCTACGAGCGCGTCTATTCGCGGGCGGCCGACACATCTCGGACTTCGATGCCCGACGAGGCCCAGCGCCTGATCGCAGGCGAGACATCCAGCTCCAATCCAGTCGTGAGCGCCAGGCTGCTCGAAGCTGCGGGGGAGCACCTCGGGATGATCGGTGTGGCACGCGAGCTGCCCTACACGCAGGTCCATCGCAACATCCTGGCCATCCTGGCGAGCCAGGTCGCCGCCTCAGTCCAGATCGCGTTCCTGCGCGGGCGCCGCCAGGAGATGGTCGACACCTTGATCAATGTGCGCTCGGACCTCGAGCGCACCGAAAAGGAGCGCTTGATCTCGGCAGAGCGGGCGAAAAGCGCGGCGCGTGTCGAAAAGGCGCATGAGCTGTCCGTTGAGGCGCTGCTGGCGATCTCGGTCCATGCCCGCTCCGGGTATGACCTGACCGAGTTCTATCAGCGACTGGGGGAAAGCGTCGCGGCGCTGGTCGGCGCCGAGAAAGTTCTCTTCTGGCAGGTGACCGAGGATGGCACCTTGAGCGCGGTTCGGGGTGGCTATGGGGTCGACGACACATACGTCGCGAGCCTGCGGGCGCTGGAGTGCGGTCCGGATCGCGATGACCTGCAAAGCAACGTCGTCTACAAGGACTACACCTACATCGCGGCCCAAGGCGATGGAGGCCCCGAAACCAATATGGTGCTGGGCGCGCTTGGCGTGAAGGACGCCATGAGCGTTCCCTGGCGCGCGGGGGACCAGCGATTGGGGCTGCTCGCGGCGTATGACTCGATCCGGCCCGAGGGATTCTCGCGCGAGGATGCGTGGGTGCTTCAGAACGCAGGCCTGGCGGCAGGCCTGGTGCGCCAGCTGAAGACCGCCGAGGCCGACCTCCACGAGACCGTCGAGAGGCTGCAGAAGGTGGACGCGGCGCGGCTGATGCTCTTGAAGACCGTTTCGACCGCGGTCGACAATGAGCGCAAGCGGTTCGCGAACCAGCTCCACGACGACGCGCTGCAGAAGCTCACGGCGGCGGAGCTGCAGCTGCAGCGCGTCGGAGACGGGGCGCGTCCCAACGTCCCCGCGCTGGGCGAGGCCCAAAGCTTGCTGGGACAGACAGAAGATGCCTTGCGCAGGCTTCTGTTCGAGGTGCGACCGCCGGCCCTCGAAGATCCGGAAGGGCTCACGGAGTCGATCCGGGACCGGCTCGCGATGTTCCGCTCCCTGACCGGAATCGAAGCCGAGCTGGAGCTCGACCTCCCAGAAGGGCTCAGCTATGAGTTCAAGTCCACCATCTTCCGCCAGGTTGCCGAGGCCCTCACGAACATCGAGAAGCACGCCAGGGCGACGCGGGTCCAGCTCCGTGTGACCGCAAGCGATTCCGGCGTTCACGGCCTGGTGGTCGACAACGGGAAAGGGTTCATGGTTGCGGAGCGAAACAACCTGCCCGGGCATCTCGGCCTGCTGGCGCTCAAGGAGCGCGCCCTGATGGCGGGTGGCTGGTACAAGATCGAGAGCCGGCCCGGCCTCGGCACCACTATCGAATTCTGGATGCCGATCACCTGAGGGAGCAGGCTGCCGCATGACGCCAGACGAGCACTACCGCTCGTTGGCCAAATCCATCCTCGCCACCTCGCCCGCGGCACGAATCGGCGAAGGAAAAGGGTTCGGCTCATCCGGCCAGCTGAAGGTGGAGGGAAAGATCTTCGCAATGCTGGTGCGGGGAGAGCTCGTATTGAAGCTGCCCGGCGATCGAGTCGATGCGCTCGTCGCTTCGGCCGACGGGGAACGTTTCGATGCCGGTAAGGGCACTCCAATGCGCGAATGGTTCGTGCTCTCGCCGACCTCCCGCAAGTCGTGGCTTGCTCTTGCCAGGGAGGCCATGGCGTTCGTCAGCGCCGGGCGCGCGCACGGCGGCCCATTGGTAAAGCGGTGATCCGCGACAATCGGTTCATCGACGCCAACCTAGGATCGCTGCTCGACCGCGGTGCGACCGACCAGGCCGCGGTCGTCGTCCCAGGCGAGCTGAGTCTGACCTATGGCCGGCTGCGCGAGCTGACCGGTGAGCTCGCGACGGCGCTCGTGTCGCGCGGTGTTAAGCCGGGCGATCGCGTCGCAACAGTCTTCCCAAACGGCCCCGAGGCGGTCCTTACGTTCCTCGCCACGTCGATGATCGGCGTCAGCTGCCCGCTCAACCCTGGATATAAAGAGGACGAGTTCCGGTTCTACCTCGAAGACACCGGCGCAAGATTCCTGCTCGTCCCACCAGACGAAGCATCCGCGGCACGGCAGGCGCTGCCGGCGGGTGCCCAGCTGATCGAGGTCGAGCTGGATCCAACCGGACGGCTCGAGATCAGCAACCACGGCGGTGCCCGAAGCGGGTCCCTCGAGCCGGCGGACGCCGAAGCGACGGCCCTGGTTCTCCACACCAGCGGAACGACCAGCCGCCCCAAACGTGTCCCGCTGCGCCACCGAAACCTGCTGAACTCCGCAGCCAACATCGTCCAGTCGTACCAGCTCACGCCAGATGACGTGTCGCTGTGCATCATGCCGCTGTTTCACGTCCACGGCCTGGTCGCCTCGACGCTGGCGACCTTCGCCTCGGGCGGTACGGTGGTCGTGCCTCGTCGCTACAGCCCGCTCGGCTTCCGCCCGCTGGTGGAGGCGACGCGGCCAACGTGGTTCACCGCCTCACCCACGCCACATCAGCTGATCCTGTCGCGCATCCAGGACAGGCGCCCGCTCGGCTGCGAGCGCCTGCGTTTCGTCCGGTCGTGCAGCGCCGCCCTCGCGCCGTCCCAGATGGAGCTGATGGAAAGCGTCTTCGGCGTCCCGGTGCTCGAGGCGTACGGCATGACGGAGGCCAGCCACCAGATGGCCTCCAACCCGCTGCCGCCCGATCTCCGGATGCCCGGCAGCGTGGGACGCGGCACCGGGGTCGAGATCGCCATCCTCGACGAAGCAGGACATGAGCTCCCTTCGGGAGCGAACGGCGAGGTGGCGGTGCGCGGGCCAAATGTGATCGATGCATACGAGAACAACCCATCGGCGGACGCGAGCTCGTTCACGCGCGGCTGGTTCCGCACGGGTGACCTCGGCGTTCTCGACACCGCCGGCTACCTGCGCCTCCTGAGCCGGATCAAGGAGCTGATCAACCGCGGCGGCGAGAAGATCGCGCCCCGAGAGATCGATGAGGTGCTCGAGGCGCATCCCGCCGTAAAAGAAGCGGTCAGCTTCGGGGTTCCCCACCCTACCTGGGGCGAGGAGGTGGGCGCCGCGGTCGTCCTCAACCAGCCCGTCACCGAGAAGGAGCTGCTCGCATTTGCGCGGTCGCGCCTCGCGGACTTCAAGGTCCCCCGGCATTTGCACATAGTCGAGTCGATCCCCAAGACGCCGACCGGGAAGATCCAGCGCAGGTTCGTCGCGGAGCAGTTCATACAGCCGTGAGGATCGCGATCCTCGGCGCGGGCGCAACCGGTGGGTTCCTCGGAGCAAGGCTGGCGAAGGCCGGCGCCTCGGTGGTCCTCATCGCGCGCGGCCCGCATCTGCGAGCCATGCGCAAGTCGGGACTGCGGCTGATCGAGGCGGACGAGGCGGACGGCGAGGCGACCATGCCGGTCGAGGCCACAGACGACCTCGCCGCGATTCGAACTTCCGATTTCGTCTTTGTCACGCTGAAGGCGCACAGTGTGCCGGCGATCGCTGATGACCTGGCGGCCAATCTCGGCCATGAAGCCGCTGTGGTCAGCGCGCAGAACGGCATTCCGTGGTGGTACTTCCAGCGCCACGGTGGCGAGCTCGAAGGCATCCACCTGGAGACAGTCGACCCCGGCGGGGTGATCGGCCGGACGATCGACCCCGAGCGCGTGATCGCCTGCGTTGTCTACGCGGCGACCAGCATCGTCGGGCCCGGCATCGTCCAGCACGTCGAAGGAGAGAGGTTCTCGCTTGGAGAGCTCGATGGAAGCCAGACGGAACGCATCGCCAGGCTCTCCGGGCTGCTAGCAGGCGCCGGCCTGAAAGCGCCCGTGCAACCAAAGATTCGACAGGAGCTGTGGGTGAAGCTGATGGGCAACGCGGTCTTCAACCCGCTCAGCGCGCTGACGCGTGCAAGCCTCGGCGCGATGGCGGAATCACCAGTGCTCGCGCCGGTCGTCCGCGCCGCGATGGAAGAGGTTGACGCGGTCGCGGCCAGGATTGGCATCAGGATGCCGGTCTCCATCGATCAGCGAATCCGAGGCGCCGCGCGGGTCGGCAACCACAAGACCTCGATGCTTCAGGACCTCGAGTCCGGCCGGCCGATGGAGATCGACGCGATCACCGGCTCGGTGGTTGAGCTGGCCGGTCGCCTCGGCGTGCCGGTCCCCCACCTCGAAACCATCTACGGGAGCGTGAAAGTTCTCGGTGGTTGAACCAGCCGACGACGCCTGGGGCCGCTTCGACCGCGGCCTTTCCTTTCGGGGCCGAGTAAGGTCGTTGAATTGGCTTCCTGGGGTGAGTTCGAGACCGCAAACCCTGAGTTCGCGTCGCGGGTGCGCTCTCTCCTGACGTCGCGCAAACACCTCACCATGGCCACTCTGAGGCGGGACGGCTCGCCCCGCATCAGCGGCACTGAGATCGAGTTTGCCGATGGGCAATTGGGCATCGGTTCGATGCCGGGCGCAGTCAAGGCGCTGGATTTGCGCCGGGACCCGCGAGTTGCCATCCACGGCCCGACGGAAGATCCGCCTGAGCTCAACTCCGCCGGCTGGAAAGGAGAGGCAAAGATTGCGGGCACTGCGACAGAGGTCGACTCGGGCACCCCTGCCCATCGCTTCTTGATCGACGTCCGTGAGGCGGTCATCACACGCTTGAACGAAGCCGGGAACCGGCTCGTGGTCGAATCCTGGACACAGGCTCGCGGCTACCGCGTCCGGGAACGTGATTAGTGCCGGCCGCGTTCAGGGGGTCCAGGTTGACACCCAGATCAAATCGATCGACACTCGCGACCATGCCGGGACGCGAGACCCAACAAGACCTGCTTGAGCTCGACGCGCTCACCGCCGCTCGCGACTTCAGGGCGGTCATTGAGCGCGGCAGACGGTTGCTGATGAAACCGTGGAGCGCCGCGGATGTGGCGCTCGTCCGCTTCTACATGGGCCAGGCTCACTGCCGGCTGGTTGAACCGCACGAGGCGCTTGCCTACCTGCCTTCGGCCAGGGAACAGTTCGAGCGGCAGCAAGATGAAAGCCTTGCCGTCGAGGCTCTCGACTGGGAGGCAAGCGCGTGGGGCCTGCTCGAGGATCCAAGAGCGCTAGGGCTCGAGGACGAGGCGCTGGAGCGCTGCCGCAAGCTCGAGCCTCGGCAGCAACAGCTCGAGGCTCGCATCCTGGGGCACCTTGCCTCCATGTTCGCCCTCACCCGGTCGTGGAGCCTGGCGATCTCCTATTACGAGGCCGCAGTCGCCGCGGCGAGCGCAGTCAAAGACCTGCTTCAGCTGGCCAAGATGCACCACGGTCTCGCCATGCCCTACCAGCGTTCGCATCAGCATGCGACCGCACGTCAACACCTGGAGAAAGCCATGGCGCTTTACTCGATCGAGTCAGACCAGAGCGCCCTGTACAGAGTCGAAAACGACCTGGGCAGCCTGTTGCTCGAGGAGGGGCACTTCGATGCGGCCGAACGTCATTTACTGACGGCCCTCGCCGGGGCCGAAGAGCTGCACATCAATCGCCGCGGTCGCGGATTCATACTTGCGAACCTGGGCGAAGTCTGCATGCGGACCGGTCGACCGGAGGAGTCCCGCCGCTACCTCGAGGCGGCACTCGACGTGGGTGAAGCGTTTGGCGAGAGGATCGTCCTGGCTAACGCCGAGATGTTGCTCGGCCGGCTGGAGGAAGAGCTGGGAGACCCGCGGGCGGCGGACGATCGGTACCGGTCGGCGATCTGCGCTCTCGAAGAGATAGAGATGCCGGTCCGGCTCCGCGATTGCCACCTCGAATATTCGCAGGTGCTGGAAGCTCGCGGAGACGTGGAAGCCGCATACCGGCAGCTCAAGCTGGCCGTCGCGGCCGACAGGACCTCTGCTGTGGAGAGCGCTAGCTAGTGTCCCGCCCCGAAAGTTCGACGGAAATGCCAGGGGCGACGCTGCGCGGCGCCCGTGGCACCCTGCGGGCTCATCCGCCTAGGCGGCCGAGCTCGGCGTTGCCGGCTGCGCTACTCGCTTACAGGTCTGCCGACATGCGCGCTGCGTTGCTCGCCGGCGCCTTGACCTCGGCCGCCGATGCGGCGATTTTCCGCCGAACCTCCGGGGCAGGACACTAGAGCAGCCTGCGGATCCTCGCTTCGAGGGGCGGGTCGGCTCGGATGCCGAAACTCCGACGCCGCACTAGGCTAGGGGGCCAACCAACGATGATCCGCTCGTACCGACAGTTCTCCGGTCAGAACCTGGCGCGCCTCGCCGCCCTCAGCGACGGAATCTTCGCTGTGGCGATGACGCTGCTCGTGCTTGGCATTCACGTGCCGGCCGCCACCGTCATGCAGGCGGAACAGCCACTTTGGACCGGAGGCTCATGGCAGTCGGAGGCGCAGCTCCTCAACACTCTTGCGCCGCTCGGGCCGCAGCTGCTCACGTACTTCATGAGCTTCCTCACGCTTGGCATCTTCTGGGCCGGCCAGCAGACGCAGCTCAATCAATTCGCGCGCAGTGACCATCGCCTGACGTGGATTCACCTCGCGTTCCTGCTTGCGGTGGTGCTGATGCCGTTCTCGACCTCATTCCTCGCCGGCTACATCACCTACCGCCTGCCGATGGCGATCTACTGGTTGAACCTGCTGATGCTGGGCTTGCTGCTGTTCATCAGCCTCACCTACGCCACGCGGGCGGGGCTCATGAGCCCTGAGACCACCAGGGAGATGATCGCGGCGAGCCGCCGGCGGATCATCGTCTACCAGCTGCTCTACTTCGCGGCGTGTCTGCTGTGCGTGATCAACACCTACGTGGCGATCGGCGCTCTCGTCCTGCTGCAGCTGAATTCGGTCGTCCTGCCGCCGATCCGCCCTCTGAATCGCTTCTGAGGTTTGTGAGCCGGTACTGACGCAGGTCGGTGACCGCTCCCTGACAAACTGACGTCGTGCGCGGCTTCTTGTTTGGCCTGGTAATTCTGTTCGGCCTGGGCCTGACGGTGCTTTCGTTTCGTCCGGGAGGCATCCGCAGACAGCTGCGTTTTGCAGCTCGGCGGTTTCGGATCATGCTGGTGCTCGGCGCGATCTTCGTCGCCGGCTCGACGATCATCCGCATCCTCGAGCCGCAGGGAGTCATCGCGGACTACGGCCCACCCGCGATCGCGATCGTCCTGGCGGGAGTGTTCGTGTTCGTTGGGCGCGACCCGTCGGAAACGACCCACTCTCCTAGATGAGCCCGCGATCTCACCCGGTGTTCTGAAGCCCGGCGGCGACTCCATTGACGGTCACAAGCAAGACCTGCTCGAGGCGAGCACGCTCGAGCTGATCGATGGCTTCACCGCGCAGCGCCTCCAGGGTATGGAGCTGGATGTGAGACAGCGCGTCGACGTAGGGGTTGCGCAGCTCCACCGCCCACGAGAGGACTCGATGGTTCTCGAGCAGTCTCGAATGTCCTGTCACCGCAAGCACGCGGTCGACAGTGAGGTCGTACTCGGAAAGGATGCGACCGCTTAGGTCTGCGCGACCTCCCAGGTCCAGGTAGCGCTCGGCGATCCGGCGATCCGTCTTGGCCAGGCTCATCTCGGCGTTGTCGAGCAAAACGTTGAAGAGTGGCCATTCGGCGTAGGCCTCGCGCAGCTCGGCCAGGTCCGCGGCAGCCATCCCACTTCCGAGCCCATACCAACCGGGCAGGTTCAGGCGCATCTGAGACCAGGCGAAGACCCAGGGAATGGCACGGAGCTCTTCGAGCTTGTGCGACCCGCCTCGTCGCGCCGGGCGCGATCCGAGCCTCATGCGGCCTAGCTCGTCGATCGGGCTGACCCTGCTGAACCACTGCTCGAATCCGCCACTCTCGACCAAGCCGCGGTAAGCGCCACGGGCCGGCTCTTCGATGCGGTTGCCGAGCTCGTGAAACCGTCCTTCCGCTCGCTCGGCGACAGCGTCGACGTCCGGCAACGACGCCATGAGCACCGCGGAAGCGACCTGCTCGAGGTGGCGCCGCGCGATGGCGGGATTCGAGTAGCGCGCAAACACCACCTCGCCCTGCTCGGTCACCTTGAAGTGGCCCGCGATCGAGCCCGGCGCCTGGGCGCGAATCGCGCGGTTCGCCGGACCCCCCCCGCGGCCGAGTGCGCCGCCCCGGCCGTGAAAGAGCGTCAAACGCACTCCGCGACTCGCGGCCCATCTGACGAGCTTGGCCTGTGCCTCATACAGAGCAAGGCTGGCGGAGACCGGCCCGACCTCCTTGGTCGAGTCGGAATAGCCGAGCATCACCTCCAACCGCCCGGTGGTTTCCATCCGGCGGCGAACCGGCTCCAGCTCGACCATCCGGTCGAGCACGAGCGGCGCATGTCCGAGGTCCTCGACTGTTTCGAACAGAGGGATGACCTCGATCTCGGGTGCCGGCCCACCCGGCATCGCGGCCTCGGCGAGCGCGTACACGTTGGCGATGTCGATCGAATCACGGGTGAAGCTGACGATGTAGCGCCGGCACGCGGCAAGCCCGAATCGGTCCTGGACCTGCTTGATGGCGCGAAAGGTCGCGAGCACCTCCTCGGTCTGGGAGGACCGCCGGCCTCCGCCATTGATCTCGCCGATTGCGGCATCGTGAACCTTGCTGTGCTGGCGCACCTCGAGCTCCGCGAGGTGGAAGCCGAACGTTTCGACCTGCCAGACGAGGTTCTGGAGCTCGCCGTAGGCGAGACGGGCGGCGCCGGCGGCGGCCAGGGATCTCTGAACCGCGCGCAAATCGTCGAGGAGCTCGGCCGGCGTTCGGTACGAGATGGTCGCGTCCGCGAGCCGGGTCGCCCTGACGCGATCGGCCGCATATAGAAGGTATTGGCGGTGCTGCTCAGACGGCGACCGGGCCGCGAGGTCCGCGAGCCGGGTGGGTTGGGCCAGTCGTAC
The DNA here is from genome assembly GCA_035260405.1 of Candidatus Dormiibacterota bacterium. Classification (GTDB taxonomy): domain Bacteria; phylum Chloroflexota; class Dormibacteria; order Dormibacterales; family Dormibacteraceae; genus Palsa-870. The sequence continues at coordinate 31,521 of DATFVI010000218.1, read as the reverse complement.
GCCGGCCAGGCGCGCACCCAGCTCTTGATCGGGCGGGGTCGTCACCAGGTCGGCCGTGAGCGAGCGTCCGACCCGGAGCAGCGCGGTCTCCAGGCCACGGAGCACGTGATCGGCCTGAATCTCCATGGCGTCGACTGTCACCTGCGCGGTCACAGCGGGGTTGCCATCGCGGTCGCCGCCGACCCAGCTGCCCAAGCGGACGAAGGCAGGCGCAATCGGGGGACGCAGGCCCGCATCGCCAGGACCCAGGGCGGCGTCGAGGTCGCGGTAGATCTCGGGGACGGCGCGGAAGAGGGTTTCGTCGAAGATCGCCATCACCGAGCGCACCTCGTCCAGGGCGCGGACCTGCGTGCTTCGGAGCTGCCCGGTACGCCAGAGAAGGTCGATCTCCTCCAGCAGGCGGCGCCTCGCTTCCCGCGCTTCGCGCGCCGAAACCCGCGGATCATCGAGCGCTTCGAGCTGCGCGCCGACGCGCGAGATCGCGGCGACAACCGCGCGGCGCCTTGACTCGGTCGGGTGCGCGGTCAGCACTGGGTGGATCACGAGGTCGTCGAGAAGCTCTCGCAGCGTGTCCTCCCCATACCCGGCGCGGATCTCGGCCACGGCCTGTTCCAGCGACTCCGCGAGAGGCTCACTCCCGCGGTCCCGCTCCCGCAAGGCTCGCGCCCGATGCCTCTCCTCGGCCAGGTTGATGAGCTGGAAGTAGCACGTGAACGCGCGCGCGACCTGCTCCGCCCGGTCGATCGGCCACGCCGCCACGAGGCCAGGCGCCGCGTCCTGGTCTTCCCTTTCGCGCGCGACGATCACCGTGCGGCGGAGATTTTCGACGTCCGCCAACAGGCCGGGGCCTCCATACTCCGCCAGCACCTGGCCAAGCAGCTCTCCGAGCAGGCGCACCTCCCGGCGAAGCGGTGCCGGCATCTCGATGCGCGCAACCTCACGCGATTTCACGGCGACATTCTCCGATGCGGCAGCAACGGCGTGTCTGTGCGAACATTTGCTCGCTGTGGCGCAACATCCCGGCGCGGAACAGTTGGGCCTCAATACCGCCGACCCGGCCACGCTGGTCGTGGACCTGAACTGTGCCTTCGCATCGATCGAACAACAGCACGACCCAGGCCTGCGCGGGCGGCCCCTTGCGATTGCCGCCTACGCCACCAACGCCGCCACCATTGTCTCGTCTTCGCGAGAGGCGCGCGACCTCGGGATCAGGACCGGGATGAAGGTCTTCGAGGCCAAAGCGATCTTTCCGAAGGTGGTGGTGATGGAGCCCAACCCGCCGCGCTACCGCGCCGTTTCGGACCGGCTCATGGAGATCATCGAACGGCACACCCCGGACGTCTTGCGCATGTCGATCGACGAAGCGTCGCTGAACCTCGCCGGCACGCCGGACGTGGTCCGCCTGGGTCCCCGGGGGGTCGGCCTTGCGATCAAACGGGCGCTCCGAGACGAGGTTGGCGAATGCGTCACCTGCTCGGTCGGGATATCGACGTCGATCTGGATGGCGAAGCAGGCGTCCAACCTGAACAAGCGCAACGGGCTCGAGCGCATCGACCACACCAACCTCGTCTCGGTCTTCGGGCGCCTGCAGCTCACTGACCTGTCCGGAATCGCGGAGGCCAGCGCTCGCCGCCTCCAGCTCGCTGGGATCCATACCCCGCTCGAGTTTTTGCGCTCGACCCCGGAGGCGCTCCATCGGGCCGGATGGAATCCCGAGCACGCCAAGGGCTGGCTGCGGAGGTTGCGGGGTTTCGAAGTGAGCAACTTCGAGGGCGTGCAGCGCAAGAGCTACAGCCACTCGCACGTCATGGCCCGCGCCACCAGCTCGCAGCAAGAGCTCGAAGAGCTGTTGATGCGGCTTTCGGACATGGTGGGCCGCCGGCTGCGCGCCGCTGGCAGGCGCGGCCGGGTCATTTCGGTGGGCGTTGTCTACCGGCCGGTCGCCGGACATTTCTCCAGGCAGATGACGCTGCCCGTGCCCATCTCCACCGGCGAGGAGATCTATCGAGCCGCCCTTGAGCTGCTGGCGGCGCGCGAGCCGCGGCGCGAGGTGGGCACGCTCGGGGTGGGACTCGCTGGGTTGACGGAGGCGGATTCCGGGCAGATGGGGCTGTTCACAGGTGAGATTCGGCCCCGCAATGAGCGCTTGGAGACCGCGATCGACGCGATCCGCGATCGCTTCGGGGAGGACGCGGTGCAGCGAGCTCGCCTGCTCGGTAGGGCACAGGTGGTGCGCGACCGGATCGCCTTCGGCAACACGGGCCACCCGGACGAGGATTGATGTGCCAGCGAGCGGCACCCGGCCCGTCGTACGCTGGTTTGAATGACGGAAGTTTGCAGCCACCTCGACCAGGTCCGCGAAGTCACCGCAAGCGCCGACGGGTGCGAGGACTGCCTGCGCATGGGCGGCTCGTGGGTGCACCTTCGGCTCTGCATGATCTGTGGTCACGTCGGGTGCTGCGACAGCTCCCCGCACAAGCACGCGACCGCACACTTCCACAAAGTCGGGCATCCGATCATCAGGACCTTCGAGCCGGGCGAGAACTGGGGCTGGTGTTACGTCGACGAGGTCGAGCTAGACCCTACCGACTGGCCGGTCCGCGGCCGCGTAGCCCATTCCGTGCGCTGAGGGCGTCACACCCACGCGGTAGTCAGGCGTTCGATTCCTGTCAGCTGCGCGCCGGGACGGTCGGCGAGATATCTCTGGATCAGCTGAAGCGGACCCACATCTTCGACACGGGCGAATCCACTGCGTCTGAGCAGCTCCTCGAACTCGACCGGGCGGAACAGGCTCAGGAAAGACTCGCCGCGCTCGGCGGCCTGCGACATCGTCCACGCTAGGCCGGCAGCGGCCATCTCGCTCAGCTCGGTGGCAGGAACCACATACGTCAGCACCATTCGCGAGCCTGGGGCAAAAGACGCAACCAGATAGAGGATTCGCTCGATCGCCGGCTGAGCCAGGTATTGAGTGAGCGCGATCGCGGAAACAATCGCGGGTACGCTCATGTCGAATCCCGCGCCGGTGAGCGCCTGGCCGAGATCGTCAACCTCAGCATCCAGCGGGACGAAGGCAACAGACGGCGGGATCGCGACGCCCATCTCCTCGAGGCGGCGATGCTTCCAGGCCTGCGATGCGGCTTGGTCGACTTCGAAGACTTTCAAACGCTCGCTCAGGTCGCCTCGTCGGTAGGCGAATGAGTCGAGGCCCGCGCCGAGGATCACGTACTGGCCGATGCCATCATGGATCGCGGCTTCGACAGCGTCCTCGACGAAGCGCGTGCGGATCGCGAACGCGAGGCCGAATGATTGGAGCGACGCTTCAGGAAGCTGACTCGTGAGCTGGGCCATCAATCTGTCCCCCGGTTCTCCGGCCAGCCCAAGTGCAAGGTGATCCGTCACCAGCGGCCTTTCGCCACCGGCATGAACCGCCCGGCCGACGGCAGCCAGCGTCGCCGTGTATCCGGCCCCGGTTTCGCCTTCACCCATCGAAGGTGGCTGTATTCCCAACCTTCATCCGAATCACACCATCCTCGATCCGTCGCCTCGTGTGAACACCACCTGATCCAGCCGCATCTCGGCGGATAGAGTCGGCCCGATGGGCGACGATCGCCAGTTGGTGGCTCGGATCTCGGCGGAACTCTCCGCGTCGACCGGCCTGACCGAGGTGTGCGCATGGCTCATCGAGAGCCGGCACCACCCGGTTCGGCTCGAGGCCGGCCACCTGCCCGCTCTCGGCCGGCGCAGCTGGCTGAGCGTGGCTCGCCCGATCACGGCTCCGCGAGCCGTGCTGTGCACGCTGTGGCTGCTCGACGAGCTCGAGCGCGGGAGCTGCCTCGTCGCAGGCAAACTCCGCTTCGTAGGTCATCCGACCGCATCTGACGTCCGCATGAGCTTTGACGGACGGGCGATCCGCACCGGCCACGGAGACAATGCCGCGCGCCAGCTTCTCGAGGTGATCGTGGCCTCAATCGAGAAGACGGCCGCGCGAACGATCCGGCTCACGGCGGCGGGCTGATCAGATCTCCTGGCTTTTGGATACGCTGCCGGAGCCGGACAGGCAGGCGAAGCCCGGGATCTAGCGGCCGCCTCGCTTCTTGAACACCCAGGCGCTGAGCGTGCCGATGCCCATCCCCATCACTCCTCCGACCGCGGCATCGCTGGGAAAGTGCACGCCGAGATGCACCCTGGAGACGCCGACCGCGGTCGCGAGGCCGAAGGCGAGCGGGGCCGCCCTCGGATAAAAGAACGCGAGTGCGGTGGCCGCCGCGAAAGATGACGCGGTGTGGCCGGATGGAAAGGAATGGTCGGCCGGACGGAGCCCGACCACGCGTGCTTCACGATTCACAAACGGCCGCACGCGGCGAAAGATCGGCTTGATCCTTGTCTGAACGACATAGGTTGCCCCGAGCGATGCCACCGCGGTGGCCGCTCCGGCCCGGCGGCCCTTCGGCCCGCCGAGGATCGCCAGTCCGATTCCCAGGGCCACCCAGCCGAGGCCTTCGCCAAGGTCTGAGAGCACGCTGACGTAGCGGTCGCTGGTCGTGGTATGGGGCAGCCCGTTGATCAGCCGGTAAAGGCGACGGTCGAATCCCTTGGTGCCGGGAGGCGCGACGACGACCTCGACGTGGCCCGAGTCCACGTGCACCGCCACCGGCCCCGCCGCGACCACGGGCGCGCTCGTGGGTTCAGTGGCTCTTGTATCGGTGACCTCGGGGTCACCGGGCTTCGGCTTTGGGGGTTGGCCGGCAGCAGAGGCGGGCCTGGCGGGCTCCGTCACTCCGGTTTGGACGAGCTGGGTGACTTGCGGCGCGCCCGGCCGGCCACCATCCGGAGCTGCAGTATGCGGGCGGCGCCAAATGCGACCACGATCACGGCTCCAAGGATCAGCGAGAACAGCAGCGCCACCGCGAGCGGGAGGTGGCCTTTGAACACCAGGAAGGTCACCTCGACGGTCGCCTGGTTCTGCAGGATGAAAACGAGGATCACGACCAGCGCGACCAGGCCGATCACGATCGCAGTCCACGCACCGCTCAGGCGGGTTTGGCGCTCGCCGGGAAGCGGTTCGCCGGTCCCCGGTGCGTCGGCCGGCGTGATATCGCTCATCGGTCGGACATCTCCTGGCGAGGTATATCAGATGTGCCCGAGGGCCGGCCCGATTCGTGGGGGGTAGAGAAACGGTTTCGCAATCCCTGTCTTTTGCGTTAAGAGTCATGTCCCCACCACCTAAGTGATGCAGGTCGATCAAGTAGTACGCGCCCTGATCAGGCGGGCAGAATCGTGGGCGCGGACGATAGAGAAAGCTCGAGGCACGAACCTAAACGAAGAGCGGCTCGGTCTTTACGCCCTCCAGCATGACGGCGACCTGGTCATCGCCAGGCCTCTTATCGAAGCGTTCCGCGGCATCCAGGACACGTGGCAGGAGGTCGACGTCGCCGACCGTGTTGAGGAACACGCCGGGCCGCCCGAGCACCCACCACACCGCGAGGTCGATGTCGTCCTGGGCCTCGAGTGGCTCGTACCAGGTGGTCCGCGCGTGCTCGCGTCCGAGCCAGGGCCGCAGTGCGATCGACTTGATCGTCTGCACCGCGACCCTGCGCGTAGCGCACGTTTCGAGCAGGGCCTCGAAATTCTCGGCGTAGTAGGGCAGGTGCATCGTCACGAAGTTGTAGGGCAGCAGCACCGAATCAAAGTCGAAGCGCTCGAGGCTGCGCCTGTGGTTGGCCGCGATCTGCGCTCCGTGACCGGTTACGCCGATGAACCGCACAAGCCCCTGGGCGCGGGCTTCGGCCGCAGCTTCGATCACTCCGCCGGGGCTGAGCGCGATGTCCCACTCGATCGGATCGGCCAGGTTGTGCAGCTGCCACAGGTCGACGTGGTCGACGCCAAGCCGGTCGAGCGACCTGTGAAGGTCGTCCCGCGCCGCGCCGGCGGTTCGCGCGTCTGTCTTGGTCGCGAGGAAGAAACGCCCCGGCTCCCGCTTGAGCCAGGGCCGGATCCGCAGCTCGGCATCGCCGTAGCTGGCCGCGACATCGATGTGATTGACGCCATACCGAAGCAGAACCTCGAGTGTGCGATCTGCCACGTCTTGGCTCACTCGCGATAGCGCCGCCGCGCCAAACAGGGCGCGGCTGCTCCTGTGCCCGGTGCGCCCGAAGTCCGCTGTCGCGATCGTCATGTGTCTACTACGCTAAAGCACTGCCGGGGACGGCGCTGCCGAGCGAAAGGCCCTCGCGATCTCTACGGTGAGGGCTAGGATCTCCGCGTCGGCGTCGCGAGAGATCCGGCCCAGTCGAACACCGCCTTGTCTTGAGGTGCGGGTCCTGGCTGATGCGCAGGCACGCTCGTACCCGTTGCCGGACGTAGAGCTCCGTGCCGCCCACGTCGACCTGGGTGTCCTTGACTACGCGGTTAATGACCACCACCGCGGGCGGTAACCTAGAGCCGGTGAACGTCCGCCTTGAAGGTGCCGCCTGCAACCTGAGGGCCGGCAATCGTGGTCTGCCCAAGGTCGGGAGGTCTTGCGTAGAACGAGGAGGTGCCGGTGGCCCATACGGCAGATTCGACTAACGGCGCCTCTCAACCCCAGCGACAAACCCTCGACTTACGGGCTGGCGTCAAGACTTCGGGCGAACCCGTCTACGAGGAAGTTCTGGTCGATGGGGTGGGCGACCGTACGTATCGATTGGCTGCTTCGCCGGGCCTTGTACTTGGCATCGCAGCCGGCGACGTGATTGAGCTCGAGGCGGCTGATGAGTCGGCGTTCCGAATCTTGCAACGCGGAGGCAACCTGGCTGTCCAGGTGTACTCAGACCGTGACACGTCCAGGTTGGCGGCTGAACTTGCCCGCCTTGGCGGCTGGTTGGACGGACAGGTCAAGAACCTGACAATCTTCACAGTCCCGGTCAGTGCCGGTTTCAACGAAGTCGAGCGGGCGCTCAACGACTTCGCGCAGCGGGAGCGCGGCACTGAGTGGTACTACGGCAACGTGTACGACCCGGTCGACGGGACCACTCCACTCAACTGGTGGGTGCGGTAAGGCGCCTCACTCCGAGCCCAGCGTGCTCGACGATCCAGACAACTGGTGCAATGAGACTCCCGAATTTCGGCCCACCGATGGAGTGGGTCGAGCATCCGGTCCCGGTTCGTCCCCGCGGCGCCTGACACCCCGCGTTTGCAGGGCCCTCGAGCCATATCCCGGCATGGCGACACCGTCAACGCCTTTCCAGTACAAATAGAGCACCCCAATGGAGCGACGTGCTCCGACCCTCCAGGGCTCGCGGCGGCACCCCCCCTGCCGCCGCAGGGCCGCTGGTGGCGCCCGGTCAACCGACAACCCCGCACCGCCTATCCTTGCCCGAGTGGGGGGCAAAGCGTTGTCAGCCGACCAGTCGAGCCGCCTCCATGAGCTGGACCGGACGCACTGGCTTCACCCCCAGGGGGACCTGGATGCGCCTCTGGGCACGATCCCCCAGCTCATCTTCACGAGCGGGACCGGCGCCACCCTGACCGACGTCGACGGACGCGAATACATCGATGGCATGGCATCGCTCTGGAACGTGAACGTCGGCTATGGACGGACGGAGCTCGCCAACGCCGCGGCCGACCAGATGAAGGTGCTGGCCTTCAGCTCGGCGTACGGAGGCTTCGGCACAGCTCCCGCTGTAGAGCTCGCCGCCAAGCTTTCCGAGCTGGCGCCGGGCGAGCTGGAGGTGACCTACTTCGCCTCCGGCGGAGCCGAGGCCAACGACACCGCTTACAAGATCGCGCGCCTCTACTGGAATTTGAAGGGTGAACCCGAGCGGGTCAACATCATTTCCCGGATTCGCGACTACCACGGCCTGACGTACGGCGCGACCAGCGCCACGGGCCTGTCCAATTTCTGGAAAGGGTTCGGGCCGCTTGCTCCGGGGTTCCTTCACGCACCCTCTCCCGATCCGTACCGGTTTTCGGGCCAGGGCTCGCCAGGCGTCGCGTACGTCGAGGCGCTGGAGGACGTGGTGATCAAAGCCGGCGCGCGCACGGTCGCCGCCGTCGTCGCGGAACCGGTGCAGGGGGCGGGCGGAGTGATCGTTCCGCCCGCGGACTATTTCCCTCTCCTGCGCGAAGTGTGCGACAGGCACGGGCTGCTGCTGATCGCCGATGAGGTGATCACCGGCTTTGGCCGGACCGGGAAATGGTTTGCGCTGCAACACTGGAACGTCCAGGCCGACATGATGATCTTCGCGAAGGGCGTGACCAGCGGCTACCTGCCCCTGTCGGGCGTCATGCTCACGCGCTCCGTTCACAACACGCTCAAATCGGCCAGGGGGCCGTTCGCGCACGGTTTCACATACAGCGGCCATCCCACTGCGTGTGCGGTGGCATTGAGAAACCTGCAAATCATCGAGGACGAGGGCCTGGTCGAGCGCGCGGCCGAACGGGGCACCTACCTCCAGAAGCGCCTTGAGGAGCTCCGGTCTAACGAGATCGTGGGAGACGTTCGTGGCCTCGGCCTGGTCGCTGGAATCGAGCTCGTGCGCGACCGGGACACCAAGGAGCCCTTCGACGCTTCCCTGGGTGCGGCGCGCCGCGCCTGGTTGGACGCGCTCGAGCAAGGAGTCATTGTGCGTCCGCTGCCCGGTGACGTACTGGCGATGTCTCCCCCGTTTGTGATCAGTGAAGCGCAAATCGACCGGATGGTGTCGGTGCTGGCCAGGGCGATCACACGCGTCGCGAAAGAGCTGAGCTGACTCGAATCAGCGCGCAAGCGCGACCAGGATGGGACTTACTGATCGGCGCGCAAGCGCGACCAGGATGGGACTTACTGATCTCTAGCGGTGCGTGAACGGCGGCTGGTAGAAGTCGGACACCCTCGACGGGCGACCGTCGAGCGCCACCTCGCTGAACTGATAGAGCATGGCTGCCGTAGGGGCAAACACCTCGATGCGCTCGAGCCGGAGTGAGAAAGCCTGGCCTGGCTTCGCCCTCGAAACGGCGGCTCGGAGCTCCGGAATCCCGATCACGTAGAGCTCGGCGACCTCGTCGCGTGAAGCGCGAATTGCCGCGGTCTCGGATTCGCTCCAGATGACCACAGGCGTGATGGTGAAGCCGGATCGCGTGTCGAAGTCATCGAGCAATCCGATGACGTCCATGGACTTGACGCTGAGTCCGAGCTCTTCTCGAAGTTCGCGGATCGCGCACTCCTCCGCGCTCTCGCCTTCATGCAGGCGGCCGCCGGGCAAGGCCATCTGGCCCGCGTGCCTGCTCATGTTTGCCGTGCGCTGGAAGATCGGAACGCACGGCAATCCATGGCTGTCCATGACAACGACCGCCACCGATGCAGCCGTCAGAGATCCATTCGAGCGGACGCGCGAGAAGTCGCGCAGGTTCGCCGCCATCGTTTCCCGCAGGCCGAGCATCCGACCACATCGAACCACAGTCCGGTGGCCGCGAATGGATCAGCTCCGGAGAATCGACATCGCGTGCTGGCCGGCCGTCATCCATGCGGGGTCGCGAAGCCATGTCGCGACGCCCCACAGCAGGACGACCTGCAGCGGCTCCTGCCTGTAGTCGACGGCGCTCGCGTACAGGTTGGCGGGCGTGAAGGCCGACGATCTGGTCCATGGCTGCGCTTGCATCTCGGCCAGCCAAAGCTGCTTGCCGTGCGCCTTCGCCTGGGCCGCCCAGAAGTCGAGTGCTTGCTGCTTCCACACGCTGCGCAGATCGGGACTGGTGAACCGCAGAGGTGTCGAAGGCCCGTCGATATAAAGGTCCAGGCCCAGCGCATCGCCGGCCGCCAGGGTCTCGCCTGGATGGCCGCTGGGATAGGCGTGGAGCGCGGCAACCAGCGGCGGCGCATAGAGCTGGAGCATGTCGATGGTCGAATTCCACCCGTCGAAGGTGGTGGTCACCACCGTCCGGCCGGGGTCGAGCTGGTGCGCTTCCGAAATCTCCCACGCAAGCTGATCGACCGTGATCTGGTCGGCTCCCGTGGATGCGTTGACCACGTAGTCCAGAGGCTCGTTCTCGACCTGCCACGCATAGAGCAGCGGCGAGTCGCGATAGCGCAAGAGGCTGCCATCGAAATAGGAACGGTAGGCCGCCGCCGACTGGAGAGCATCCAGGTGCGGCTGCTCTCGCGGCGCCGCCCACGCCGGCTCGTGCAGCTCGGGATAGAGAAAGTTGCGCGCGCCGACGGTCAGCACGACCCTGGTTTGCCGGGCCGCGACCTGGTCGTGCTCCTCGACCACCGCGAGCAGCTCGTCCACAGACGAGAAATCCAGCGTATCAGGCGTCGGCTCGACCGACTCCCAGTAGATCGGAAGTCGTACGAGGTCGGGGTCCGTGGCGTCGAGAAGGGTGGCCAGGTCCTGGGTGGGAATGCGATCAGCCCCAAGCGATTCGAGCGGGCTGTAGCTGAAGCCGACGAGCGGCACGGACGTTTTCGCGTGCGGCCACGACTCGCTGCCGAGCAGCAATGCCAGCAACGCGAGGCAGATCAGTGCTTTCAACGAGAGTACCCTCCGAAGTCCGCGACCCATCTCCACAACGCGATGGATCAGACCGCGACCCGCCGATGTTATGGCCCGAAGCTCAGAGCCGGCTGTGAACCGCGTTCCTCGGCGAATCCACAGAGACCTCGCACGCTCCACCCAGCATGTCACGTCAATCTCGAACTCGACGCTCGAGACGTCCTCGTTAACAAAAACTTGAAGAAGGAGGTATGCAAATGAACGGCATTCGAAAGACAGTCGCTGCGGCCACCATCGCGGGGTCGATGCTGGTTGGAGGCGTGATCGGCGCGGCCATCTACAGCGTTTCGGTCATCACCGCCGCGGCGGCCACCACGGCGGCCAGCCCGAGCCCAACGACCCCGAGCGCAACGACGCCATTCGTGTCAAATGAGACCGCGGCTCACGAGGCCACGGAGAGCGCCGCGCGCGAAGCACAGGAAAACGCAGGCGTCCAGCCGACGGTTCCATAGCTTCACTGGAAGATCGCGTTCAGGGGAGGGAGGTGAAATGCCTCCCTCTCGTCATCCGACCTCGGTGCTCCATGGGATCTTATCGAGCTCTGGCGGACTCCACATCGGCTCAGTGCCCTCTGGAAGCTGATCGGGCAGAGCCGGCGCGATTTCGTCGACGATTCCAAGCATCTTCAGCAGCACAGGAGAGGTGGCGCTCTTCAAATAAGCAACGCCATACTCGACGATCGGCGTCGGCGAAACACGGCGCCAGACAAGGCCCTCGCCCGCCCACAGCGCCGCCCGATCCGCTGTCATGAGCGTGACGGCGACTCCGGAGTGGACAAGCGCTGATGGGACTTGATCCATGGGCTCCTCGGCGACAATGTTGGGCTCCTCACGCAAATGAGTCGCCAACCAGCGACGGCCGCCACTCACGTGTAGTGAACCGGCAGACAGAGTAACGGCAATGATTGGTTCACCGCGAAGGCATTCGATTGGGACCGTCTGCATTGCAGCGAGGTGATTGGCAGCTGTCATGACCAGGACGACCTCCTGGCGATCGATGGTCCTGACGACGACTTCTCCATTGCTCCCCGCGGGCACACCGACGAACGCGAAATCAACCTCGTCCTCCATGACGCGGTGTGCGTTCAGGTGTGAGTTCCCAGACGTGGTCTCGAGCCTTACGGCCGGGTAGCGCCGGCGGAACTCGGCGACGATCCGTGGAGGAAGGCCCAGGTTCCAGACGTTGAGGTAAGCGATGCGCAACCGGCCCGCGAGGCCGGCGACATGGTCTTTCATCTCCCGCAGCGCGCGATCTTCCTCTTGAACCAGGGCTTTCGCGTGCACAAGAAGAGCCTCGCCGGCCGGCGTCAAATGCACCTCGCGCGCGTTGCGCCGCAGGAGCTGGATTCCAAGCTCCCGTTCCAGGACTTGAATCCGCAAGCTGAGGGCGGGCTGCGTCAGGTTGAGGCTTGAGGCGGCGCGGCCGAAATGGCGCTCATCCGCGACCGCCACAAACGCCCTCACGTTCCTGAGCTCCATGCCTAGTCCCTACTCACCCGAGTGTTTGCGATCTAGCCGAATCCTATCGAGTCCGTGGGAGAGAGCGAATGACACAAATCACCACCGTTGCCCGGCCGGCAGCTGATTACCGATTCGACGGAAGCATCGAAACGTTTTGGAGCGCGAGACTCAAGCTCGATAGGCCCTCTCCACGCGTGGCCAGAGGCAGGCTCAGAGTGAACACGCTGCCCTTGCCCACCTCGCTGGCGACCCTGATCCGACCCCCGTGGAGCTCGACGAAGCGTTTCGTGAGCGCAAGCCCTAGACCGGTTCCGCGCTGCTCTCGCGCAATGTCCGAGTCGAACTGCCGGAACTCGTCGAAGAGGTGCTCGAACTCCGACTCCGGGATGCCGATACCGGTGTCCGAGACTGAGATTTCAATTCTGTCGGCGAACCTTTCAGCGCCAATCGTCACGAGCCCGCCTTCAGGCGTGAACTTGATCGCGTTCGAGACGAGATTGAGGAGCATCTGCCGCAGCTTGCCCGCGTCGGCCCGGACCTGGCCGGCCGCGGCCAGCTCGGCCTTGATCCGGATCGCCTTTTTGGCAGCGAGCGGATCCAGCGACCTGATTACGCCGTGAGCGAGTTCGACGATCATCACGATTTCCAGCCGCAACACGGCGCGGCCTGAGTCGATTTTGGCCAGGTCGAGGATGTCGCTGGTCAGATCCAACAGGTAGCGTCCGCTCGAGTTGATCTGGGCGAGGAACTTCCGCCGGCGCGCGTCGTCGAACCGATCGCTCGTGTCGGACAGGAGCAGCTCCGAAAAGCCAATGACCGAGCTGAGCTGCGTGCGCAACTCGTGGCTCATGCTGGCCAGGAACTCGCTCTTGTGCCGGGAGGCGCGCGCCAGGTCCACGTGCAGCCGCCGGGTCGACAGGAGGTTGCGCACCCTGAGCACCACCGCTTGGCGATCGAGCGGCTTGGTCAGGAAATCGTCGGCGCCGAGGTCGAGGGCGTTGCTGCGGGCGACCGGTCCGATGTCGCTGGTCAGCACCAGCACCGGCAAGAAGCCAAGCCGGCTTCGGACATCTCGAATCCGCCGGAGGATCTCGAGCCCGTCGGGCTCAGGCATGTGCAGGTCGAGCAAGACGCAATCCGGCTCGAACTCGGTGAAAACACGCTCGGCCTGCGCCGAGTCGGTGACACCGCGAATCTCGATGGCGTCGTCGGCCAGGCAGCGCCGGATCATCTCGACGTCGGCCTCGCTGTCGTCCACGACCAGCACGCGGCTTCTCATCTCGCGGCTCCGAGGACGTCGCGAGCTCGGCTCAGCAAAGTCGGTTCCTTGAAAGGCGTGGCGAGGGAGGGATGGCCAAACCCAAGCCCGTTGAGTAGGCGAAAGTCTCGTCGCGCCTCGCGTCCTATTTCAGCGTCGCGGTCGCCCGCGCGGGTGCCACCTCTCCGGGCGGGGCCGCGGGACCGCGCAGGATCGTCACGCTTCATTCTCTGAGCGGGCGTCGCGGGCCGACAACCTGAGAACCGTGGGCAGGGCCCCCTACGTTTGGCTGGGGGTCCGGGCCAAGCCGATCGCACCTGTTGCGGCGTTTGTTATGGCCGCCCTTGAACGATGGTCGGCAGTATGATCGGCGCCACCCCGGACACCGCACACGTCGCCGAGGCTCCCGTGAGACGCCCGCTTCTCCCCAACGTTGGTGGAGAGAAGGTGGTCGAGACACACGGGCTGACCAAGCGCTACGGCACCGGCATCGTCGCGGTCGACACGCTCGACCTGAACGTGTACCGCGGCGAGGTCTACGGGTTCCTCGGGCCGAACGGCGCCGGCAAGACGACCACGCTTCGAATGCTCCTTGGTCTCATCCGCCCGACTGCCGGAAGCGCGAAGGTCGTGGGCGCCGCACCGGGGTCACCCGAGTCGCTCATCAAGGTCGGCGCCATCGTTGAAACCCCGGCGTTCTATCCGTACATGACCGGCTATGACAACTTGCGCCTGCTGGCCAGGTATTGCGGCGTCGATCGCTCGCGGGTGGACGCCACCCTGGCCGAGGTCGAGCTGACTCCGCGCGCACACCACAAGTTCTCGACCTACTCCCTCGGGATGAAGCAGCGGCTGGGAATCGCTGCCGCGCTGCTCAAGGAGCCCGAGCTGCTCATCCTCGACGAGCCCACGAACGGCCTGGACCCCCAAGGGATGGCGGACGTGCGCAACCTGATCATCGAACTCGGAAAGGGCGCCCGCACCGTGCTGATCTCGAGCCACCTCCTTGGTGAGGTCGAGCAGATGTGCACCCGAGTCGGCGTGATCCGGAAGGGCAAGATCGTCGCTGAGGGGACCGTGGATCAGCTGCGGGGCGCGGCCACCCTGTTGATTCGGGGTACGCCGGAGGACACCGCAAAGGCGGTCCTCGTCGGGGAGGTCGGCGCCGAGCACGTCACGGCGCTTGGCGGCGGGACGTTCAGCCTTGTCGTCGACCTCCAGCGCACGGCGGAGATCAACCAGCGCCTTGTGCAGGCAGGCGTTGCTGTGACGGAGCTTCACGCCGACGAGCGTTCGCTCGAAGACGTCTTCATGGAGCTCACCGGCACGGTGGGCGGTCTGTGATGTTCGCAGCCTTCCGCGGAGAGCTCTTCAAAGTCGTCCGGAGGCCGGGAGTCTGGGTCCTCGTGATCGTGCTCCTCGTGCTGGCGATCCTCATCGGGTACGCCATCACCTGGCTGATCTACACGTTTCCGCCTAAAGGGGCCTCGCAAGGGCTGCCAGAAGGGACGACGCTGTCTGCTTTCAAGGTGACTCTCTACCCGGCCAACTTCGTCCGGGAGACGCTGGGACAGTGGGGAGTCCTCGGTGGCGTGTTCGCGCTCATCGTCGGAGTGTTGATGCAGGGAAGCGAGTACGGATGGGGAACCATCAAGACCCTCTACACGCAGCGCTCTGGCCGCCTCACGATGCTCTTCGGCAAGGTCGCGGCGCTGGCGGTGGTGGTGTTCGTCATGGTCATCGCGCTCTTCGGGGTGGACGCCGCATCGAGCACCGTAGTCGCGCTCATCGACGGAAAGACACTCGCCTATCCCGACGGAATCACCATCGTGAAGGCGGTTGTGGCCTGCTTCCTCATCTTTGGGTTCTGGGCGATGTTCGGTTTGGCCCTCGCGACCCTGTTCCAGCAGTCCGCGCTCGCGATCGGCCTCGGGCTGGCGTACGCATTGGTGGTCGAGGTGCTGATTTTCGGCTTGCTGGCGGGGTTGGGTGGCGACTTCGTGAAGCAGGTCCAGCAGTGGTTCCCCGTTGCGAACACCGGCTACCTCGTCGACTCTTTCGGGTCGCTCAGGGTCCGGGGCGTGCAGAGCACGACGCCTTTTGCGGATGCCACGCACGCAGTGCTCATGCTGCTGCTCTATGTCGCGGCGTTCACCGCGATCTCGGCGTACCTGTCGCGCACCCGCGATATAACCGCCTAAGGAGGCGCCCCTAGACCTCGGCCTGCGGACTTCTCGCTTTGAAAACCCTGAACAGAAGCCACAGGGATGGGATCAAGAGCAGTCCGCCGGCTGCAGTGACGAACAGGAACGCGGTCAAGCTCTCCGGCGGCGCCGCGGTGGCGGAGATGGTGAGATCGGGTGGAACGAGGTACGGCCACTGGCCGACCGCCCAGGCCCACAGCACCAATACGACTTGAGCAATCACCGCTCCCCTTGCGATGCGCGGTCGCGAACGCCAGACCGCCCACAGCGCCAGCGGGCCGTTGAGCAAGGCGAGCACAAAGAGCGGAAGTCCGCGGCCGGTCAGCGAGTGGAGCAGCCTCGGGCCCTCCACCGCCGCGATGGGCAGGGCGATCAAGGCCAGGACGCCGGAGACGACGGCCGCGGCGATCGCGCGGCGCCGGAAGTCGGCCAGCAGCTCGGGGCGATGCTCGTTTTCGACCATCAGGTACGCGGCGGCGAGATATGCGCACATCGAGAGCGCGAAGAGGCCGATCACGACGCCAAGAGGCGACGTCCAGCCATCGAGGAATCCGCTCGAGAGCCGGCCGTGCGGAGCGCGAATCGAGCCCGACGCGACTGCCGCCGCCGCGGTGCCCAGAAAGATCGGGGTGACGACACTCGCCACCCCGAACACGACGCCCCATGGCGACAGCGGGCCGACAGCGGAGCTACCGTGCGCCCGAAAAGCGAACGACGCGCCGCGGAACACGATGCCGAACAGCGCGATCGAGAACGGAAAGTACAGGGCGAGCCCCAGCACTCCGAAAGTCACCGGAAACGCGGTGAAGAGACCCACGATCATGAAGATCAACCAGACGTGGTTGGCTTCCCACACCGGGCCCATGGCCTCGGCGACGGCGGCGCGCTGGGCGGTCGCGCGCGGGCCGCTTGCGAAGAGGTCCCAGACTCCGCCGCCGAAGTCGGCTCCAGCGAGCACCGCGTAGGCGGTGAGCGACAGCCAGAGGACGCCCGCCACCAGCTCTGCCTCGCCGATCATTCGGCCCCCCTCGCCCGCTCGCGTGCCGCCAGCGCGAGCAGAAGGCGGCCCGTGGTGAGCGCAAGCGCGGCGTAGATCGCGATGAAGATGGCGAACATCAAACCAAGCGCCGGCGCGGATGTCGCCGCGTCCGACGTGCGCATGATGCCGTACACGACCCATGGTTGCCGGCCGAACTCGGTCACGAACCAACCGGCCTCCATCGCGCCGACGCTGGCGGGGCCGGCGACGACAAGACCCATGAGCAAGGGACGCCATAACGGAACTTTGCGGCGCCGGAGCACCATCAGCCAGAAGGCCGCGGCCAGCAGACCGATCAGCGTGCCGAGGCCGACCATGCTGTCAAAAGAAAGATGGACGAGGACAGGGTTGGGACGGTCGGTAGGAGGAAAGCTGTCGAGGCCCTGGACTTCCGCGTTGGGGTCGAACGCGGCGAGGAAGCTCAAGCCTTTCGGGATCTGAATCCCGTAGAGGACCCGCTGCTGGGAATCGGAGGGGATCCCGCCAATCGTGATGGGAGCTCCGCGCTGCGTCCTGTAGAGCCCCTCCATGGCGGCGAACTTCGCCGGTTGAGCGCCGTAAACAAAGCGTGCGCTCGAGTCGCCGGTCACGCCGGCGAGCACGATCGCGATCGCGGCCATCGCCATGCCGGCCGCGAGCCCGCGCCGGTGAAAGACGTCGTTGCGCCCTCGCAGCAGGCCGGCCGCGTAAACGGCCGCCACCAGGAAGCCGGTGACGACGTAGGCCGAGACCAACATGTGTGGATCCTCGGTCGGGGTAGATGGATTGAGCGCGGCGCCGAGCGGATCGACGCTGACCAGCTGCCCGTTGCTGAGCCGGAACCCGGCGGGCGTATTCATCCAGGCGTTGGCCATGACCACGAACACGGCGCTGGCCGCGCCGCTCAGCGCGATCGGGATCGACGTCAGCCAGTGCTTCAGGGGACTCAGGCGCTCCCAGCCGTATAGATAAAGACCCAGGAAGATCGCCTCGAGGAAGAACGCGAAGCCTTCAGCCGAGAACGGAAGTCCGAAGATTCCGCCCGAGAAGGCCATGAAGCGTGGCCAGAGGAGGCCGAGCTCGAAGGAAAGCACGGTGCCCGAGACGGCTCCCACCGCGAACAGGACGGCGAAAGCCCGGGACCACCTTCGCGCGAGCACCATCCATGACTCGTCATGCCGCCAGAGGGCCAGCCCCTCGGCCACCGACATGAGCAGCGGCATCCCGACACCAAGCACCGCGAAAACGATGTGGAAGCCGAGCGACGTACCCATCGTGGCCCGCGCCAGCGTGGTGTTGTCCATGTCGAACCCCTCGGTTAACCGGCCGTACCGTTCCTCACTTTCGCACAGCAGAGACGTTCTCGCCCGAGCAAGCCCGACTCAGCGACCGGCCGCGTATCCCTGCCCGCCGCGCGGGTTGGCGGCCGCGGAAAGCATCCCGGTCTCCGGATCACGGCCAACCGCGCACAGGCGACCCAACGACCACGCCCCCGCGTCGACGATCTCGTGACCGCGATGTCGCAGCTCCTGCAGCACCGCAGAATCGACGCGCGACTCGATGTACAGGCTCCCCGGCTCGGCCGTATGCGGCGCGAACGAGCTTGGAAAGTGCGCGGTGTGAAACATCGGAGCGTCGATCGCCGCCTGCAGGTCGTGAGCGAAGACGGCGTGCGCCAGGAAAAACTCCAGGGACCACTGGTCCTGCTGGTCACCGCCAGGGGTGCCGAAAGCCAGCCGCGGCTCGCCGTCGCGCAGCGCGAGCGAAGGGCTGAGTGTCGTGCGGGGTCGCTTTCCGCCTTCGAGATGGTTTGGGTGCTCTCGATCGAGATTCAACATTTGCGCGCGGGTGCCGAGGCAGAAGCCGAGGCCGGCGATGACCGGCGAGCTCTGCAGCCAGCCACCGCTGGGCGTGCACGCGACCATGTTGCCGTGACGGTCGACCGCGGCGACGTGCACGGTGTCGCCCCGCACCTCGCCGACGGCCTGCGCACCGGTCCCCGTCCAGTGGCCCTCGGCGACCGGCTGATTCGAGGGCCGGGGCAGCCGGGGAGGGCGGCCGCCGGGAGCACCGGGACGCAGCTCGAGCGAGGCGCGATCCGCCACGAGCTTGCGGCGCGCGGCGGCATAGTCCCTGGACAGGAGGTCTTCCAGTGGAACGTCCGCGAAATTCGGGTCCGCGTACCAGGCATCCCGGTCGGCGAAAGCGAGCTTTGCGCACTCGGTCACGCGGTGCACGTGCCCGGCCGACAGAAACCCGGCCGCGGCAAGGGCCTCCCCATCGAGCATCGAGAGCTGCTGAAGGAATACGGGTCCCTGGCTCCAGGGCCCGCATTTAGCGACCGTCCAGCCCTCGAACTCACTGGTGACGGGCGCCTCGTGCCTGGCCTTGAACGCGGCGAGGTCAGCGCCGGCAAGCAGCCCGCCATGTGCGGTCCCCGAGCTGTCCATGAACTCCTCACGACAGTGGCGATCGACCGCATCTGCGACGAAGCCTGAATAGAACGCGCCCAGCGCGGCGTCGATCTGGGCCTCGCGGCCGCCCCGCGCCGACTCGGCTTCGCTCACCAGGCGCCGGTACGTCGCGGCCAGGTCCGGATTGCGGAAGCTGGAGCCGTGAGTGGGCAACCCGCCACGCAGATAGACCTCAGCCGAGGCCGGCCAGTGCTCGCGGAACAAGCCCTCGACCATCGCGATCGTGTCAACGACGCGGGGCGCCAGCGGGTATCCGGCCCCCGCGTAGTCGATCCCGAACCGCATCACGTCGCCGATGGCCCACGTTCCGTGGTCCCGGAGCAGCGTCATCCAACCTGCGAAAGCGCCCGGTACGCACGCGGCGAGCAAACCGGTCCCCGGGATGTCGTTCAGCCCCAGGGCTCGGATCGCATCGATGGACGCCGACCTCGGGGCAGGGCCCTGACCGCAGATGACCTCCGCGCGTGATCGCGAAGCGTCCCAGAGCAGGATTGGCACCTCGCCGCCCAGCCCGTTCAGGTGCGGCTCGACCACCTGCAGCACGAACCCGGCGGCGACGGCCGCATCGAAGGCGTTGCCGCCCTGCTCGAGCACGGCCATCCCGCACTGGGTGGCGAGCCAGTGTGTCGAGCTGACCATCCCGAACGTCCCCTTGAGCTCGGGTCGGGTGGTGAAGGCCACCGCTCGATCATAGTTTGGAACCCATGGGCCTCCGGATCACTCGAGCTGAAGGGCCGCTGACCGATCGCTGGCGCACCGTTCCAGTGGAATCGCGCGGCGCGACTCGCATTGGCATCAGCTTCCGCCCGCTCCAGGCGGAGGGCCTCGGACTGGACCCTAGCGCGACCCTGACGGCGCTGCTCGAGCATTCCTTCCAGGTGGTCCGCCTCGCGGCGCTCTGGACCCGGATGGAGCCGGCGCCCGATGTGTTCGATCCATCGCACCTTGATTGGCAGGTCGAGAGCGCCGAACGCGCCGGCAAGCAGGTGATCATCGCTGTCGGCGCGGTCAAGAACTTCGGCTACCCGGAGTTCTTCGTCCCAGCGCACCACCTTCCACAGCCGCTGCCGGAAGGCTCGCTGGTCGGCGAGGCGTCTCATCCGGGGCTCTTCGCGGCTGCGGTCGAGTTCGTGGGCCGGGTGGTGGAACGTTACGCTGGCCACGAATCGGTGGTCGCCTGGCAGGTCGAGCACGAGGCGGTGGATCCGCTCGGCGTGGAGCACTCGTGGCGGCTCACGACGGGCTTCGTGAGGGGCGAGATGGCGGCGGTGAAGAGGCTCGATCCCGAGCGGCCGATCCTTCTGAATGGATTTCTTCCGATGTCGACTCCGGTCGCCGCTCAGCAGCGGTGGCGAACGCGCGACCAGGGCGACTCGCTGTCTCTCGCCGAGGCTGCGGCGGAGATTGTCGGAGTCGATTTCTATCCTTGCCACGCGCTGGGGGCTGTGGGCGGGATCACCGCGTACATGAACGCCCGCGGTGACGCCTGGCCGGAACGCGCACGGCGCGTGGTCGAGCGGGCGGCGGCGAATGGACGGCGGCTGATGATCAGCGAAGGCCAGGCCGAACCGTGGGAGGCCATCACCACGCCGCCCAGTCCCGCGGGGCGGGCGATGGCGAGCTGCCCCCCTGAGAGGGTGATCGAGAACTACAACCGGTGCCTGCGCCTGGCTCGCGAAGCGCGCGGCGGGCTCGATGCCTACCTGTTCTGGGGTGCGGAGTACTGGCACTTGAGACAGCAGGGCGGCGACGGCAGTTACATGGGCGCCTTCGACCGAATCCTTGAGGAGGGCTCGGGTCTCCCCATCCGGCGCTTCGCGCCACCTTCCACGCAAACGGGTCCTTGAGGGGGGCTCGGGTCTCCCCATCCGGCGCTTCGCGCCACCTTCCCCCCGAGCGGGGAAGTGACTATTTATGAGGCAGCTTTCGCCTCGGCGGCTTCTTGCATTCCTACTCCTACCAGCAGCAACCAGGCGCCGGTCACCATGAATATGAACGACGACATCATGCCCAATGCAACGACGTAAAGTCCCCACGAGAAGCCGAAGAAGAGGACCAGCGCTCCCGCTTGTTCGAGCACGAGGCAAGCGAAGCTTCCAATGGCACGAAGGAGCACCGCATTATCGGCGGCTCGCGCGGCTTCCCTGATGCTCCTGTACAGGATGATTTCCACCACCACCAGCACGGCGATCAGCTCGACCGCCACGGCCTGGGCGTTCTGGCCGCCCATGAGCACGAGCGCACAGCGGATGAAGACCGCGGTGAGCCCGGCGAGGATGGTGCGCGCACGATGCCGGTGTACGGGGTTGTTGATGACCTCGTCGAGATGGAGCGTCATGGCCACGAAGACCAGCCCGGTGAGGGCGGCCGCCCCACCGCCCACCGTCATGAAGTAGTCGTGCCACTGGCTCGCTGGAAATATGGTCGCGGGCATCGGCCGGAACGCTACTCCATCAAGAGCAAATGGTGACCGGGCAGGCTAACGTTCCACCGACATGAGCACCACACGTTTGGAGGCATTCAGCGACGGTGTGTTCGCAGTCGCGATCACGCTGCTGGTGCTGCAGTTCGTGGACCCCGGCGCAAAAAACGGCGAGCTGCTCTCGAAGCTCCTCGGCCAGTGGCCCCAGCTGGCGACTTATGGCGCGAGCTTCCTGACGATCGGAGTGATATGGGTCAATCACCACACGGTTTTCAAAGGCATCCGAGAGATCGACCGGACGATCCAGTTCATCAACCTGGTGCTTCTGCTCTTGATCGTCCTCGTCCCGTATCCAACCGAGCTGCTCGGCCGCTACCTGAACTCAGGCCAGAACGCATCGGTCGCCGCGGCTTTCTACGCGATCGTCATGACGGCGATGAGCATCTCGTTCCAGGTGCTTGTGGCCTACGCGCTCACCCATCCGAAGCTTCTGCGGCCCGAGATCAAAGCGACGAGCGTGAGGTCCGTAATCCCTAGGTTTGGCCTCGGCCTCGTCACATACGCGTTGGCCATCGGGCTGTCGTTCCTGAGCGCGACGCTGGTCGTGGCTCTCTTTGCCGCGACCGCTGTCTACTACGCCTTCAACCAGCTTCCCTGGATGACCGCGGATCGGGAGTGATCAGTTTTTGCGTTCGCGCTCGCGCTCGGTGATCTCGTCGATGCAGACGGCGGCCGCGAGGATCAGGGCCTGGTCGAGCTCAGGCGCCACCGCCACGCCGTAGGCGTCGCGGATCGAGAACCACTGCCTCGAGATCTGCGCGACTGGGGCGCCATTGCCCATGACCTCGTACTCGTGGTTGGTGATGTCGCCCTGCGCTTCATAGGCCGGCCCGCCCTCGACCTGGATCGTGAAATGCTGGTGAAACAGCGTGAACAGCGCCTTGGTCACAGTGGCGTAGAGGCGGCCCTGCCGCTCGATCTTCATCGTCGGCTGCAGAGCGATCAGTTTGGATTCGACTGACAGCAGCTCGGTCCCGGCCTGGTCCTCGACCAGGAACGTGTGGCGGAGGCTGAGCGCTTTGCCGTCGACCTTGAAAACCGCCTCGCCCTGGTCGTTTTCGATCCAGAAGTCTTCGCCGATCGCGAACAGCTTTCGCTGCAGCTTGTAGCGCGTCCAGGGCTGCGTCGCCATCAGGCCTTGCCCAGGTCGGTGATTCGACATGGGATGTCGGCGTCCTCGTCGAGCTGGTAGCTGGCGCAAATCCGGTGGTAGCCGTCGGCGATGATCAGCGGCACATGCAAGCGCACCATGCCGCGCACGCAGAGCACCGGTGAGAGCAGCCGGCCCTGCGCGACCTTCTTCAGATCCTTCGCCACGTGAAAGTTGTCGGGAGTGAGAAGGGGCAGGCCGCTCGCGCGCAGGAGGTCCTTCGCCCTCCGATGAACGAGCTGCGCGGTACGCAGCCGACCGGCGAGGGCCTTCGCCGCCGCGGGTGTTGTGACGAGGCTCAAGTAGTCCTCGGCGGCGGGATAGTCGTGGTCGTCGGGGCTCTCCTTCCAGCGTTCTTTGCGAGTGGCGGCCGCGGGCACGGGCCGAGGGTACTACGGCGCAGCCTCGAGAGCCTCCCGTCCTCGCTCGAGAAAGGCGCGTTCGGCTTCGTTGGCGGTAAGCCCGATGGCGGATTCGTAAGCCGCCGCGGCCTCCGCCTTGCGGCCGAGGCGGACGAGCAGATCGGCTCGGATGGCGTGAAACAGGTAGTAGCTGTCGAGCCCCAAATCCTCGAGCAGAGCGAGGCCTGCCTCGGGCCCGTGGACTTCGGCGACAGCGACCGCGCGGTTGAGCGCAATCACCGGGTTGGGTGCCAGCACCAGCAGCTGGTCGTAGAGGCGAACGATCTGCATCCAGTCGGTGGCGGCCGCGGTGGGCGCATCGCTGTGGACCGCGTTGATCGCCGCCTGGACCTGGTAGGGCCCGGGCTGGTTGTGCCGCAGGCAGGCGCGCACGATGGCCTGCCCCTCGGCGATCAGCTCGCGGTTCCACGCCGACCGATCCTGGTCGGCCAGCAGCACAAGAGCCCCATCGCTGCCCGTACGCGCCGCGCGGCGCGACTCCGTGAGCAGCATCAGGGCGAGAAGACCCATGACCTCGGGCTCGTGGGGCATGAGCTCCGCCAGGAGGCGTCCGAGGCGAATCGCCTCAGCGCACAGGTCGTCGCGCACCAGCCGGTCTCCAGAGCTTGCTGTGTAGCCCTCGTTGAAGATCAGGTAGACGACGGCGAGCACCGCCCGAAGGCGACCCGGCAGCTCAGATTCACCGGGGACCCTGTAGGGGATCTTCGCGTCGCGGATTTTTCCCTTCGCGCGCACCAGGCGCTGCGCCATCGTGGCCTCCGGGACCAGGAACGCCCGCGCGATCTCGGTCGTGGTGAGCCCGCCCAGCAGCCGCAGGGTCAGCGCGACCTGCGCGTTGGCCGCGAGCGCCGGGTGACAGCAGGTGAAGATCAGGCCCAGGACGTCGTCACGCACAGGCCCCTCCCCGGCAGACTCGCCCTCGCCCTCCAGCAGCAAGGCGGCCTGCGCGTGGCGGTCCTCGCGTGACGCCTCGCGGCGGAACCGGTCGATGGCGCGGTTGCGAGCCGTGGTGATGATCCATCCCGCCGGGCTCGGCGGCATTCCGGTCGACGGCCATCGCGCAACCGCCACGGCGAATGCGTCTTGGACTGCTTCCTCGGCAAGGTCGATGTCGCCGAAGGCCCTGACGAGGACCGCGACGGCGCGGCCGTACTCCTCGCGAAATACCCGCTCAATCTCCGATCCATCGACGACCGGCACTCGGTCAGTCCGGATTGAGGTTTTGGAAGGGGCGTACTTCGACCGGAGCGGTGCAGGCGCGAGTCGCCTTGGCGGCCCACGCCAATGCCGCGTCGAGGTCGGCGGCGGCGATCACCCAGAACCCGCCAATGTGTTCCTTGCCTTCGGCGAACGGCCCGTCCGTCACCAGGACCTCGCCCCCCTCATGGATGCTCACCACTGTGGCCGTATCTGGGGGGTGAAGCCCACCCGCGAACACCCACACACCAGCGGACCGAAGCTCCGCGTTGAACACGTCGACGTCCCGGTAGACCTTCTGTCTCGCCTCGGCCGAGGGCTCGGGGCTGCCCTCGACCGAGTGCACGGTGAGCATGTACTGCTGCATCAGGCGGCCCGGTACGTGAGCATGACGATTCCGTCGCCTGCCGGCTTGGACTCGATGAGCTCGAGCGCGGCCATCTTGCCCGCGTCCGCGAACAGGCGCTTGCCGCTGCCCAGGATCACCGGGTAAACCATCAGCCGGTAATCGTCCACCAGCCCGTGCTCCGCTAGGCCCTGGGCGAGCAGCGCGCTACCGAAGACGAGCAGGTCGCCACCTTGCTGAGCCTTGAGCCTGGCGACCTCGGCCGCCATGTCGCCCCGGATGATGGTCGTGTTGTTCCAGGTTGCATCGGAATCCTTGAGCGTGTTCGAGACGACGAACTTGCGAATGCCGTTCATCTTGTCGGCAAAACCGTCCGGGTCTTTGATCGACGGCCAGGCCTGCGCGAAACCCTCGTAGGTCACGCGGCCCAAGAGCAGCGCGCCGGCCGCGCCCAGCTCGTCGACCTTGAACTTGTCGCCTTCGGGCCCACGCTTGAACTTGAAGGACCAGCCTCCGTGCTTGTAACCCTCCGCCCCACCTGGATCCTCCATCACTCCGTCCAGTGAAACGAACTCGCTCACAACCACTTTCATGATGTTTCCTCCGTCCTGAGAGATCGCCGGCCGGGCCGGTCGTCATCAACTACACGAACGCTCCCAGGCCAGATCGACATCCGGCCGCAACTCGTTTTGGGTTCGAGCTCTCTCAGTACTTGAGCTCGGGTCCCCAGGTGGCGCCCCTGCCTTTGGGCGTGGTGTCGAGGATGCTCCACACCGGCCACATGAAGTCCACGTGACGCATGTCCTGGCCCGGATCGGGCCCCGCGAACCACAGCTCGCTGCTCCAGAAGTGCCGGATCTTCTTCCCGCGGCGCACGAAAACGTGAGCCAGCGGGAACTGTTGACCATTGGGCGCTTCAGCCCGGTAGTCGGCATTGAAAGTGTTGTTGGCGGACGAAAGCAGCTGAGCGTGGCGCCAGCCGCGACTGCGCCCGTGGCGGCGGAACTTCTCGATCGGAGCCTTCGCGACCACGACAAGATTGATCCGCTGGGTGAGATGCCGCGCCGCGCCGTCGACGGCGTCGACGATCGAAGTGCAGGACGGGCACGGAGTCATGCTGTCGACCGATTCCGGGTACATGAAGTTGTAAAGGAAGAGGGTGTCTTTTCCGGGCTGGAACAGCTGGGAGAGGCGGACCTTCTTGACCTCCTTCTCGCCCGCCGGCAGGGCTTCGAAAACGTAGTCTTCGAGGACTTCGCCTCCAGGCGGAAGCTTCCTTCGCTGCGCGGCGACGGACTCGATCTGCCGTCGGAGCTCGACCTCAGACTTGAGCAGCCGGTTCCGAGCACGGCGATAGTCGGCGGTCTCGCCAGGAAACTTTGAATTGCGACGCGTCTTGACTGCTGCCACGGTTCCTCCTCTCGTCCAGCGGGTTTCTCGAGTCGAATATAGAGGGGACGCGCGCGCGAGGTTCGCTAGGACTCGGGCGGCTCCCGTGGGATCTCGTGGCCGCCTGGCCGGCGCGCGAACGCAGCGTAGAGACCAAGGTCATAGGAAATCTTCAGCCCTCCGGCCAGGAGGAACGGCAAGCCCGCCGCAGCGGCCTGGATCGCGAACCCTGCGATGAGCGGTCCGACCGCCTGCATGACGCCGCGGACGGTGCCCATGAGCGCGAGCGCACCGGCCCTCTCCGCAGGCGGAACGATGGAGGCCACGTACGCCTGGCGGGCAGGAACGTCCATCTGCGCGATGGAAAAACGGAGGGTGAGGAGAACCAGGGCCACCGCGAGGTTGGGGCTGAACGGCACGAGCATCAGCAGGACATTGCTCGGGAGGTGGGTGAAGACCATCGTGCGCACGAGGCCGATGCGGTCCGCCAGCCTGGAGGCAACCTCGTAGGACCCTGCCTGGACCAAGGCGATCAACGCGAAAGATGGGCCCAACAACCCGCTGCCGGCGCCGAAGCGGATGTGGAGCCAGTAGGCGATCACCGTCTGAAGGACAAGGCCTCCGCCCAGCGCGTCGAGCCCGAAAAGAGCAGCGAGCCCCGCTAGCGGTCTCGCCGACGAGCGGCTGATGATGGGGCCGGGTGCGGCTGCCGCCACCTGCGGTGAAAGCAACAGGCTGATCGCCGCGGCCAGGACGCCCAGCGCCGCGAAAACCAGGAAGAGCAGCTCCACGCGGCCCGGGCTGGTGCCAAGTGAGGCGACGAGTCCGCCGGCCGCTATGGCAAGTCCGCCCGTCAGCGAGTAGCGACCGAAAGCGCGGTTACGGCGCCGATCTGGAACGGAATCGACCAGCGCCGCCTGCTCGATCGCAAGAAACGGGCCGAGGTCGGCGCCCGAGGCGCCAAGCATGCCGGTGACTCCGGCGAGGACGAGTAGGGCAGGCTGGGTCGCCAGCGCAATGTCGACCCCGGTGATGGCCATGAGAAGCCCGATCGCGGTCAGGACCGGCCGGCGCCCGAGCCTCGACGCCAGGGCCGCCAGCGGAAGGCCGGACAGAGCGGCCGCAAGCACAGCGATTGCCAGCGCAACGCCAAGGGATCCAGCGCCCAGCCCGCGCTCTTCGAAGCGCAACCCGAGCAGCACGGGGATGAAGCCGAAGCCAAAGCTGCGCAGCAACCTGACGAGAAGCAGCAGGCGGTAGTCGCGCCCCATGGCCCCGTTCAAGTATTCAGGCGTCCTGGTGCGCCGGTCAGCAGCCCAGCTTGTCCGCCAGGTCCATGAAATCGGTGGCCTGCACGTCGGCGAGTGGATCCGGCAGGAGGTCCGCCCCACCACCCGCTCCTTTCTCGAGCGGCCGCTCGACGAACGCCGCGCGCAGACCGGCCGCCTGTGCGGCCCGCAGGTCTGATTTGTGCGACGCCACCATCATCACCTGGCTCGCCTCCAGGCCGAGGGCGGATGCCGCGCCCAGGTATACCTCAGGGTCGGGCTTGTAGTGGCGGAAGTCCTCCGCGGACAGGAGACGTTGGAAAGGCAGCCTGTCGAATTCAATGAGAGCGGACTGCTGAGACCGATTGCCGTTGGAGAGCGTGGTCACCGTGAATCGCCTCCCGAGGCGCTCGAGGCCGGGCGCGGAGTCGGGCCATGCGGGTAGGCGCTGCCATGCCTGGGTCAGCTCCTCGCGTGCGGCTGAATCGAAACTTTCGGCGCCGACCTCGCGGAGGACCTGGTCCAGCGATATGCGATGGAGCCGGTCGAAGTTCGTCCAGGGCAGCTCGCCTCGCCGTACCCGGTCCATCGATGGCATGTACAGCGCGCGCCAGGCCAGCGCCAGCCCCTCCCAGTCCGCCTCCACACCATGGAGCGCGCCGAGCCGCGACGCGTCGGCGGCAACTCCGGACAGCCAATCGACCGTGGTCCCGAACACGTCGAATGTGAGCGCGCGCACACGGGTCAGGTCTTGGCGATGCACCCGTTGAGTCTATGAGCGCTTGAAGGCGCGGTCGTAGTCGGGAAAGTAACTTTGAATCACCGAGAGGTCGAAGGTGGCGAGGATCGCGCTCGGCGGCTCCCGCTCGAGCAGAAAGTCGAAGCTCTTCGCGACGAGCCGTTCGACATCCTTGCCGTCGCCGCCCTCAGCCCAGCGCGAGACATCGCTGGGCGTGACCGTGACCAGGTGTCGGCTACGCTGACCGGCATGGTCGACGCTGACCTCGCACCGCCAGCTCACACCCTCCTTTTGCGCGTGCACCACAACCATCGAGCACAAGCATGACGGCGCTCCTCGGACTCGACGTCGGGACGACCGGCGCGCGGTGCGTCGCGATCGATGAGACAGGCCGCCTGCTCGCGGAGGCCACCGCGGAATATCCGCTGTACTCGCCGCGCCCGGGCTGGTCGGAGCAGAACCCGGAGGACTGGTGGGAGGCGAGCCGGTCGGCTATCGGGCGGGTCGCCGAAAAGGTCGGTCCAGACGTCGCCGGGATCGGGCTCACGGGCCAGATGCATGGGGCGGTCTTCCTCGATGGCCGCGGCGCGGTCATCCGGCCGGCTCTCCTGTGGAATGACCAGCGCACACAGCAACAGTGCGACGAGATCAACCGCTTGGTCGGAGCGGAGGAACTGATCCGAATCGCCGGCAACCCCGCGCTCACAGGGTTCCAGGCGCCGAAGCTGCTGTGGCTCCGCGAGGAGGAACCCGACGCCTACGCTCGCCTGCAAAGGCTCCTGCTGCCCAAGGATTACATCCGGTTCCGGCTCACCGGCCACGCGGCGACGGACGTCTCGGACGCCTCGGGCACGCTGCTGCTCGATCTTCGCTCCCGCGATTGGTCGGACGAGATCCTCGCGGCGCTGGAGATTCCGCTCCGGTGGCTCCCCGATGTTTTCGAAGGCCCTGAGGCGACCGGCGGCGTGCTGGCCGCGGCCGCCGGCGACCTGGGACTTCGACCAGGCATCCCGGTAGCGGCCGGCGGCGGCGACAACGCCGCGGCGGCGGTCGGCAACGGCGTCATCAAAGGCGGGCTGGCCAGCTGTTCGATCGGGACGAGCGGCGTGCTGTTTGCCCACTCGGACAAGCTCTCCCTCGATCCGTCCGGCAGGCTGCATGCGTTCTGCCATGCCGTGCCCGGCCGCTACCACCTGATGGGCGTGACACTATCGGCGGGAGGCTCTCTGCGCTGGTGGCGGGACGTCCTCGGAAATATCACCTATGAAGAAATGGGGCAACTTGCCGCGCAGGCCCCTCCCGGGTCTGAGGGATTGGTGTTCCTTCCATATCTGACTGGCGAACGCTCACCGCATCTCGACCCGCTGGCGAGGGGAGCGTTCTTCGGCCTCAGCTCGAGGCATTCCGCGGCGCATTTGACGCGCGCCGTCATGGAAGGCGTCGCCTACAGCCTGCGAGATTGTCTCGACGTGATGGAGCAGCTCGGCGCAGGCCCGAAGCAGATTCGAGCGACTGGAGGAGGGGCTCGCAGCGGCCTCTGGCGTCAGGTCATGGCCGATGTGTTCGATTGCCGGATCGTTCGAACCGTGTCAGACCACGGACCCGCCTACGGGGCGGCGCTGCTGGCAAGCGTGGCGGCCGGGATTCACGCCGACGTGGAGGAGGCCTGCGCTGGAATCGAGCTCCGCGCGGAGGCAGATGATCCGGACTCGGCGCGAGTCAGGATCTATGACGAATATCACGCCGTGTACCAATCGCTCTACCCGGCTACTCGGAGCCAGATGCACGAACTCTCGGCGCTCGCCGAGCAGTAGCTCGCGCTCGTTTCAGTCGAGTTGCTTGCCCGCAGGCAACCCGAGGCGCGGGAAGACCTCTTCGGCGAAACGGCGGATCACACCGCCCTCGAACGCGTTGGGAACGTTGACGATGCAGTACTCGATTCCCGCATCCGCATAGTCGCCGATGGTCTGGACGATTCGCTCCGCATCGCCGGCCCACGGGTGCCAGGACCGAACGAACGCTTCGTCCTTACCCGTCCTGCGCGCGGTGTCTGAGACGACCCGATCTACCTCGCGCCGGTCGCCGAGGATCGTATATAGCTCGATCGTCTTCAACACCGAGCCGTAGTCGCGCCCAACCGACTCGCAGTGCCGGCGGAGCACCTTGAGCTTGTGACGCACGGTTGGGACGTCCGCATTGAAGTTGCAGGCGTCTCCATATTGCGCGACGAGCTTCAGGGTCACCTTCTCGCCGCCGCCCCCGATCCAGATCGGCGGGTGGGGTTTCTGCACCGGCTTGGGCTCGTTGATCGCGCCTCGGAGGTAGTAGTAGTGGCCGTCGAGCTCCGCGTAGTCCTGCGTCCACATCGCCTTCAGAACCTGCAGTGACTCGCGGAGCATCCGCAGGCGCTCTGGCGTCTCGGGGTAGTCGTACCCATAAGCCTCGTACTCGTGCTGGTACCAACCCGCGCCGATGCCGAGGATCAGGCGCCCGTGGCTCATGACGTCAACGCAGCTCGCCATCTTGGCCAGCAACGACGGTGGACGGTAGCCGTTGCACGTGACCATCTGACCGAGGCGGATCGTGCTGGTGTCGCGCGCGAGCGCGGCCATCGACGTCCAGCACTCGAAGGTCGCCTCCAGCTGGGCGGTCGGCACAGTGTGAAAGTGGTCGTAGACCCAGATCGCGTCGAACCCGGCTTGCTCAGCCTCCAGGGCGCAGCGGCTCATGGTCTCGAACTTTTCGACCGGACCGGCGACGTCGGCCAGGTCCATCCGCCAACCCTGCGGCACGAACATCCCCAGCTTCATCAGCCGTCCCCCTTCGAGTTGAGAGAACCTCGGATTGCCGCCAGCAGATCGGCCGGCTCGAACGGCTTGGCTACGACTGCGTTCGCGAGCTTCGTCACCTCAGGGTCGGGCAGGAGTCCGCTCAGAAGCACGATGGGGACTGAGGCGGTCGCCGGGCTCGAACGCAGCCGGCCCATCAGCTCGACCCCGTTCATGAGCGGCATCCTCAGGTCGGCGATGACCACGTCGGGGATCTCGTTCTCCATCAATTCCAGGGCGGCTATGCCGTGCCTGGCTTCGAGGACTTCGTAGCGCGCCTGTTCCAGGACCATCCGGATCACAACCCTCAGGCTCTGGTCGTCCTCCACGACAAGGATTCTTTTCGCCTCACTCACGTGAGCAGGCTAAAGGACGGCGATGACCCTGTGAGCGCTCCTACGGGTGTTTGAGCAGCGGTCTGAGGTCGTCCAGGCGGTCGAAAAGCTGCCAGACATACCGTCCGGCGCCCTGCTCGCGGTGACGATGCAGGTCGACCAGGGCCGGGTCACTGAGGTAGCTCTCGAAGGCCTCGCGGGAGCTCCACTCCACGAGGATCAAGACCTGCCGAGGCTCGACGTCACCGAGCATCTTCTCGCGAAAGCGGCCCAAGGCGACCACCCGTCCGCCGTGTCGATCAACCTCCGCGGCGGAGCGCCGCGAGTAGGCGAGGTATTCGTCACGGTCTGAGACGTCGAACAGGTTGAGCGCGTAAACCGGACCGCTCATCGCCGGGGCATGTTAAGCCCTGAGCCCGGGCGGCGCGGTGCATGAAGTA
>DATFVI010000217.1:0-2261 GCA_035260405.1 Candidatus Dormiibacterota bacterium | reverse complement strand
CGTCTCTTCGGCCTGGTCCCGAGCGCTTGGTTTGGTGGTGGGCTGAAAGATCCGCTCGAGAATGTCCTCGGCCGCCTTCCCCGAGACTGCCATGCGACGGCCTATCGTATCAGTCGTGCCCGAAGGCTCCAGGTTCGACCTGACCGGCCGAGTCGCGTTGATCACCGGCGCGAGCCGGGGAATCGGAAGCGCCATCGCGACTGCGCTGGTTGAGCAGGGCGCCCAGGTCGTCCTCTCGAGCCGTAAGCAGGCGGACCTCGACGAGGAGGCGGCGCGGATCAACGCGATCTATCCAGAGCGGGCCACGGCGATCGCCGCCCATGCGGGCCGGCAGGAAGATCTCGAGCGGCTGGTCGAGTCGGTGATGAAGACCCACGCCCATATCGACATCCTGGTCAACAACGCCGCCACGAACCCTTACTTCGGGCCTGTGATCGCGACCGAGCTGCCGGCCTGGGACAAGACCTTCGAGGTCAACCTGCGCGGAGTCTTCATCCTCACCAAGCTCGTATACGAGGCCTGGATGGAGGCGCACGGCGGCACCATCGTGAACGTGGCGAGCGTAGGCGGCCTGCGGCCGGGCGTTGGGCTCGGCGCTTACAACGTCACGAAGGCCGGCCTGATCATGCTGACCCGCCAGCTCGCCCGCGAGCTGGGGGGGAAGGTCCGCGTCAACGCCGTCGCCCCTGGCCTGATCAAGACGCGGTTTGCCGAGGGCTTGTGGAGCAACGAGGCGATTCTCGACCGCGTGCTGGCGTCGAACCCGATGGGCCGGATCGGCGTGCCGGATGAGATCGCCGGCGTCGTCGCGTTCCTCGCCTCAGACGCCGCGAGCTACGTCAACGGCGAGACGATCGCTATCGATGGCGGCGGGAGCGAGCCCTAGCCGGTCGATCCGCCACCGGCTCCGCCGCACCGTTTGACTCGCTTTCGCCGTTCTCGGAATCCATCTGGCGCGTATGGATGAAGTCCTCCAGTTCCTTCTCGTACTGATAGGCGTGCCGATCAGGCGCATAGCGCAGCACGCGCCGCTGCTGGGTGAAGTCCTCGAAGGCCGCGCGCGTGTCCCGAGCGGCGCGAAAACCGAGCTCCCGCGCGGCCTTGGTAGTCGAGAGCGAACGTCCCCAACGCAGAAGGTCGAGGAGCTGCGGAGACAAGAACGCGATCCCTGCCTTGCGCACGGCGAATGCGGCCAGCTCCAGGCCTACCGGGGGAAGCAGGGGAGCGTGCAGCTTGCCCACCGAATCGAGGAGCCTGGACAGGGGCTCCACACCCGGAGCTCCGATGTTGTAAGCGCCGGCCGGGCCGCGCTTGGTCGCAAGGACCATCGCCGCCACGCAGTCGTCGCGGTGGATGAGCTGAAGCGTGGGGTCGTAACCCGCGACCGTCGGCACCACCTCGAGGTCGAGGTACCGCGCCAGCGGCTGGGGCTCATCGGGGTTGAGGCTGTTTGCGAATCGCAGCGCCAGGATGTCGATCTTTGGATTGCGCAGCCCGAAGTCGGTGACATATGACTCGACCTCGACGATGTCGCGCACGAACTGGTGGCGCGAGTTGCTGTCGAGGCGGTGGTCCTCGCGCAGCCCGGCGGGCAGGTCGAAACGTGAGCCGTAGACGTGCCCGGAGGACTTCAGCACGAACCGGCGCACAGGGCTGCCTTCCCCTGCGCACCCCGCGAGAAGGTTGAGGGTGCCGATGACGTTCATCTCGTGGGCACGTCGCGGATCCATGTCGAACGAGTCGACGCGTGTCAGCGTGTGCACGACGGTGTCGATGCCGACGGCTCGCACGAGCTTACCGATCAGCGAGTGGCGCACGTCGAGCTTGAGGTAGTCGGCGCGTCCGAGGTCGTAGCGGGGCTCGCGGGTGTCGATGCCGATCACCTCGGCGACATCGGGATCCTCAACCAGCCTCTGCACGACGAGGGCGCCCCACCACCGAGCAACGCCGGTAACGAGAATCCGTCTCTTCCTAGAGGCCATCGCTGATTTCAGTCTAGCCCTGGACTACTCGCGCGGCCGGTAGGCCTGGCTTCGCCAGGCCGTCCGCCAATCGCTCATCCAGCCTGCTCACCGCGGCTAGGAGAAAACCTATAAGAAAATCCCAACCTGCAGGAAAAAGAGCCATGAGAGGAAACCTAGGTTTCCTCTCATATCTTTAGTATGTCCTCTTTATTACGTCCCGCTCCATTTGCACCACTGCCCTCGACATGGTGTCCTGCAGGGGCGATTTCGCCGTCCGCACGGCCCACTCGAGCTGGC
>DATFVI010000216.1:0-8219 GCA_035260405.1 Candidatus Dormiibacterota bacterium | reverse complement strand
AGCATCACGGGCGAAGGCGATCTCCTGCAGATCGATCACACGACGGCTCTGAATCAAGCGCTCCCGACGCAGGTCGTTGAGGGTTGGCGAGTAGACGTCTTGCGTCGCGAGCATAAAAAGAGACTACCAAACACCTGTTCGATAGTCAATAGATTTTGATCTTAACATCAAGAAAAACACGGCCTGACTCGAGCGAATCCCACCGCCGCTAGGCCCCGCCCCGACACCCTCTTCCCAGTCCTTATCCCAGCGTCGCACCGCGCGCAAGACGCCGCCGCACTCACCCCAACAAGAGCCGCCAGTCGTTGCACTGCATCCAGTGCCCCTTCGGATATTCGAACCGCTCCTCCCCAAGCAACTCAAATCCGACCCGGCGACAAATGCCGTTCGACGGAGCGTTGTCGAGAGACGGAAACGCGTGAACAGCCGGCCGCCTCTTCGTTTCGCGCGCAACCTCAACCGCAAGCCCCACCATCACCGAAGCGATCCCGCGCCCCTGAAACTCCGGCACCACCCCCCACCCCATCTCATAGACCTGCTCGCCCCTCCATTCGCGATCCCAAAAGTTCACCGACCCAACGCCCAGGCCACCAGGCTCGAGCACAGCCTTGAAGATGAAAGCCCGGTACTCCCGATCCGAGTCACGAAAGATGCCCGACCGCGCCGCGGCGACATACCGCTGGTGACGCAGCAGCACCTGTTCATCGGTCTCGGGCCCGCCCAGGTGCTCCGTCATCTCCGGCGCATTCAAACGGACGAGCAGCGGGAAGTCGTCCTCACCCCAAGGCACAAGTCGGACCAGCGTCGGATCAACCCTCAATCAATCTGTGCCCCGCCAAGCCCCGCTGCCACACCCCTCTTCCCAGCTCTTTCACGCGTCGCAACACCACCAACGCGCCCAACCCAACCGGCCCCGCCCACACCCTCTTCCCAGTCCTCACCCGCATGCCACGGTCACCCAAACGCGCCCCTGGCCGCCCACCCCCTACAGCGGAATATTCCCGTGCAGCCGAGGGCTCCGCCGCCGTTCCTTCCGCACCGCGATCCTCAACGCCCGGATCAGCTCCCACCGCGTCCGCCCCGGCTCGATCACGTCATCGATGTACCCCCGCTCAGCCGCGATGTAAGGGTTCGCGAACCGCTCGGTGTAATCGGCCACCAGCTCCCGCCGCCGAACCACTGGATCCGCCGCCGCCTCCAGCTCCCGATGAAACACGATGTTGACCGCCCCCTCCGGCCCCATCACCGCAATCTCCGCCGTGGGCCACGCCACGTTGAAATCCGCCCGAAGGTGCTTTGAGCACATCACGCAGTAAGCACCGCCGTAGGCCTTACGAGTGATGACCGTCAACTTCGGAACGGTTGCTTCGGCGAACGCGTACAAAAGCTTCGATCCATGCCGGATGATCCCGCCGTACTCCTGCGCGGTCCCCGGCAGGAAACCCGGCACATCGACAAACGTCACGAGCGGGATGTTGAAGGCGTCGCAAAACCGCACGAAACGCGCCGCCTTGACCGACGCATTGATGTCGAGCGCACCCGCCATCACCTTGGGCTGGTTCGCGACCACACCGATTGGATGTCCGTCCAGGTGCGCGAACCCGACCACCATGTTCATCGCGTAGTAGGGCTGCACCTCGAAGAAGTCCGCCCCGTCCACCACCATCCCGATGACGTGCTTGATGTCGTAAGGCTCCTTCGGGTTGTCGGGGATGATCGTGGCCAGCCCGGGCGCCGCACGCTCCGGGTCGTCGGTCGCGGCCAGAAGAGGAGGTTGCTGGTCGAAGCTCTGCGGGATGTACTTGAACAGCCGGCGAACCTGGGCGAAGCACTCGTCCTCGGACTCGGCCAGGAAGTGCGCCACACCCGACTTCACGTTGTGAACCTCGGCGCCGCCCAGCGAGTCGAACGTCACGTCCTCGCCGGTCGTCACGCGAATCACCTCGGGCCCGGTGATGAACATGTAGCCGACCTCATGGACCATGAAGGTGAAGTCGGTGATCGCGGGAGAGTAGACCGCGCCGCCGGTGCAGGGCCCCAGGATCAGGCTCAGCTGAGGGACGAGGCCGCTCGCCTCGACGTTGCGCCAGAAGATCTCCGTGTAACCCGCCAGCGAGACGACGCCCTCCTGGATCCGCGCGCCGCCCGAGTCGTTGATCCCAATGATCGGAATCCGGTTTCGCAAAGCGAGGTCCATGACTTTGATGACCTTCTCCGCGAACACCTCGCCGAGCGAACCTCCAAAGACAGACGCGTCGTGGCTGAACAGCACCACATCTCGACCATCGATCTTCGCCATGCCCGTGACCACCCCGTCCCCCGGCACCCGCCTGCTCTCGAGCCCGAAGCCGGACGCGCGGTGCGTGGCGAAGATGTCGATCTCCTCGAACGAGTTGCGGTCGACCAACCGGTTGATGCGCTCGCGCGCCGTCAGCTTGCCCTTGGCGTGCTGGCGGTTGAACGCGTCGGCGTCGCCGTGCCCCGCCTCGTACTTGCGCTGGCGCAGCTCGTTGAGCGGATCGACCTTGCGTCGCTTCGGCGGGGTGGACGCCATCAGCGCTCGGTGAACATCCAGCGGTGACCTTCGAGGTCTTCGGCCCGGTACCGCTTGCCGAACTGGGTTGTCTCGACCCCCGAGAGGATCGTCGCTCCCGCCGCCTCGGCCTGCCGGAAATGCGCGTCCACGTCATCGACATACACCAGCACGCCGTCGATGATGTACGGCACCTTCGACCACGCGGCCGCCGCTTCGCACGTCTCCCGGTGGTGCTTCGGCGACTGATAGTCGGGGGTCGGGTTCGCCAGCATGATCACCCCGGCGTCGCCGGCTTCCATCTCTCCCTGCGAGAGCCGCCCATCCTTCGTCAGCATCCGCATGGTTTCGCGGAAGCCGAACGCGCGCGCCAGCCAGTCCATGGCCGCGAGCCCGTCCTCGTAGGCCAGCATCGGGACGGTACCTGGGTGCCGCGCCATCAGGCCGCCTCCCCGGGGCGGTACTCGCCGAACACGCGGCGCAGCACCGTGCAGCACTCGCCGATCGTCACGTAGTGCGCGAGGGCGGCTTTGAGTGGGATCATCAGGTTGTCGGTCCCGCGCGCCGCGCTCTCGAGGTCGGCCAGGTGCTTCTCGACTACCGCCTGGGGCCGGCTCGCCCGCAAGCGCTTGAGCGCGCGGGTCTGCGCGACCTGGTGTCGCGGGCTGATCTTCATGATCTCGACCGGTTCGGCGCCCGTCTCGGCATGGCGGTTGACCCCCACCACGATCCTCTCTCCGGACTCGATCCGGCGCTGCAGCCGGTACGCGCTGTCCGCGATCTTCCGCTGCGTCCAGCCGCTCTCGATGCACGCTACCGCGCCGCCCAGCTCGTCGACCTCGGCCATGATCGCCTGTGCCTCCTCTTCGACCCGGTCCGTCAGGTTCTCGACGTAATACGACCCGCCGAGCGGGTCGGCGACCAGCGGAACCGCGGTCTCGTAGCCGATCACCTGCTGCGTGCGAAGCGCCAGCTCGGCCGCGCTCTGCGACGGCAGCCCGAGCGCCTCGTCATAACCGTTCGTGTGCAGCGATTGGGTTCCGCCCAGCACTGCGCTCATGGCTTCGAGCGTGGTCCGCACGACGTTGTTCAGCGGCTGCTGCGCGGTCAGCGTGACGCCTCCGGTCTGCGTGTGAAAGCGAAGCGCCAAAGAGCGATGGTCGGTGGCGTGGAATCGGTCTCGCATGATGCGCGCCCACATGCGCCGCGCGGCGCGGAACTTCGCGACCTCCTCGAAGAAGTCCATGTGGGCGGCGAAGAAGAAGGACAGGTGCGGGCCGAAATCGTTCACCGACAATCCCGCCGTCTGCGCCGCCTCCACGTAAGCGATCGCGTGGCTGAGCGTGAACGCGATCTCCTCGGCCGCGGTCGAGCCGGCCTCCCTGATGTGATAGCCGGAAATCGAGATGGTGTTCCAGTTCGGCAGCGAGCGGCCGCAGTAGGCGAAGAGGTCGGTGACCAGGCGCATCGAAGGCCGCGGCGGAAAGATGTACGTGCCGCGAGCCGCGTACTCCTTGAGGATGTCGTTCTGCACGGTGCCGGTGATCTTGTCCGGCGGGCAGCCCTGCTTCTCCGCGACCAGCTGGTAGAGGAGGAGCAGCATCGCAGCGGTGGCGTTGATGGTCATCGAAGTCGAGACCTTGTCCAGCGGAATGTCCTTGAACAGGATCTCCATGTCCTCGAGCGAGTCGATCGCCACCCCAACCTTTCCGACCTCGCCGTTGGCCATGGGGTCGTCCGAGTCGTAGCCGATCTGCGTGGGTAGGTCGAAGGCGACCGAAAGGCCGGTCTGCCCCTGCTTCAGCAGGAACTTGTATCGCTTGTTGGATTCCGCCGCCGATCCAAAACCCGCGTACTGGCGCATCGTCCACAGGCGACCCCGGTACATGTCCTTGTGGATGCCGCGCGTGAATGGGAACTGGCCCGGAAGGGGCTCTTCCGCGCGCCTGTCGTCGACTGAATAGACCGGCTTGACGGGAAGCCCACTGTCGTTGATCACGCCGGTCACGCTTCGACGAACTCCGTGAGCACGCCGCCCATGCTCTTCGGGTGCACGAATGCGATGCGCCTGCCGTGAAGGCCGATGCGCGGCTCGGCGTCGATCAGCTCGAGTCCCGTAGCACGCGCCGCCAGGAGCGCCGCGCCGATGTCGCTCACGCCGTACGCGACGTGGTGCAGACCGGGTCCTCGCTTCGCGATGAACTTGCCCACAGGCGAGTCCTCGCGCAAGGGGGCCATGAGCTCGATCTCGCCGTCGCCGATGCGCAAGAGGGCGGCCTCGAGGCCTTCGCTCTCGCTCGCGGCGCGGTGCACGAGCTCGGCGCCCAGCGCGCTCTCGTAGAGACGTATCGATTCGTCCAGGTCCGCCACGGCGACGCCGATGTGGTGGATGCGCTCGGGCGCGCTCAATAGCGGTACCAGCCCTCGCCGGTCTTGCGGCCGAGCTTTCCCGCCTTGACCTTCGCCTCCAGCTGGGCCGACGGGCGGAAACGCTCTTCCCCGGTCGTCCGGAACATGTGCAGCCGCGCGTTGTAGGTCACGTCGAGGCCGCTGAAGTCTCCCAGCCGGAAGGGGCCCATGGGCCAGTTCAAGCCCTTCTCGACCGCCGTGTCGATGTCTTCGAACCCGGCGACGCCGGCGTCGAAGAGCCGGTAGGCCTCCTGCGTCGCCGCGTGAAGGATGCGGTTGACGATGAAGCCGTCGATCTCCTTGTTGATCAGCACAGGCGTGCGACCGATCTCTCGCGCCACCGCCATCGCGCGCTCGACCGTCTCGTCCGAGGTCTGCGGCCCGCGCACCACCTCGACCAGGTCCATCACCATCACCGGGAAGAAGAAGTGCATGTTCACGCACCGCTCAGGCCGCGTCGTGACATCCGCGATCTTGCTGATTCCCATCGTCGAGGAGTTGCTCGCGAGGACGGCATCGCGCGGCGCCACGCGGTCGAGCTCCGCGAACACGGAGCGCTTCAGCTCGAGGTTTTCGAAGACCGCCTCGATGACGAAATCGGCGCCCTCCACGGCTTCGGACAGCTCGGCCGTGTCCCGCACTCCGGCCAGCGCCTTGGCCGCTTCGGCCTCCCCAAGCTTTCCCTTCTCGACGCGGCGCATGACATGGCCGCGGTTCGACTCGCGCGCCTTTTGAAGCTGCTCGGAGCTCTTGTCGTGAAGCGACACCTCGACTCCACGAAGCGCCGCCTGCTGCGCGATCTGAGCGCCCATGCTCCCGGCCCCAATCACCGCCAATTTCATAATTCACCTCCCCGCTCGCCGGGGAGGTCGGGCGCCGCTTGCGGCGCCCGGGTGGGGGGATTCGAGCTTGCAATCATTGGACAGAAAAGATCCGGGTCACCCGGTTCACTGTCGCGATGTTCGGAAGCATCCCGTCGATCTTCAGCTTGCCCTGCAAGAGCTTGAGCGCCACTCCTCGGCCGACCCCGTCGTAGTAGACCGGCAATCCGAAAACCCCGATCTTCAAATTGCTCAGGCTCATGACCGTCTCCGCCTCGGCGCGGATGGTGATCGTGCGCGGTGGCTGCAGGTCGTTGTAGACGATCAGGTGTCCGGCGTCGAAGACAAGCGTCACCCCCTCGTCGATGTCGGTGACCCAGATGCCGACGCGCGCCTTGAGCACATCGAAGTCGCGTCGCTTCTGTGGATTGGCGCGGACGTTGGCTTCGATCAATCCGCCGAGCATCTCGGCGAACGCGCTGGGCTCCTTGCTCGCGTACGTGACCAGCGTGGCTTTCTCTACTGTTCGTCGGGCCATTGGGTGGGGACCCGGGTCGTGCACTCGGTCAGCTCCTGCGACGCCTTCGTGTAGCGCACGATGGTCGGCAGGTCGCCCTTCAGCTTGAGCTTGCCCTGAAGCATGCCCTTGGTCGCGTCCAGCTCCTTGGTCGCGACTTGCTTCCAGCGCGTGTACGGAGCCGTGATCACGAAGTCGCACTTCTGCGCGTCGCCCGCGGAGCCGACCCTGATGTCACGAGCGTCTCCATCGAAAAGGTCCATCACAAGCCCGCGCGACTCGGGGAAATGCTTGTCAGGCTCGGCTTCGACGACCAGCCCGACAGTCCACTTCCATCCCTTTCCGGCCGCCTTGTAAGCGGCGGACTTGTTGACCTCGTCCTTGAACTGCGCCGCCCATTCGTCAGAAAAAGCCTGGACCGCCATGTTTTCCTCCTGTCCCTCTAAGGACGCCGACAAGGTTACCTACACCACGTGAACGTGATCGCCGGCCGCCAAGAACACTACGGCACGTTGAGCCTTGCCCCTTACGATGGCGCCGTGGCCTCCGGGGCAACCACCGCGCCGTATCACGAGCCGCTTTCGGCGCGTGATGCGTGGTTCCTCTACGCCGAGCGCCCGGAGACTCCGCTGGACCTCGGCACCGTGTACGTGTTCGAAGGCGGCTCGCGCGTCCCCGGGGGCCGCGGCGCCCTCGGCGTCGAGGAGACGATCAAGGAGCGGATCCACCTCGTCCCGCGCTACCGGCAGCGGATCCACCGCGTGCCGTGGAACCTCACACACCCGGTGTGGGTCGACGATCCTCATTTCGACATTGGCGCGCACATCCGGCGCGAGGTGCTGCCGCCTCCTGGAGACGGCGCCTCGCTGAGGCGCCTGGTGATGCGGATCCTGGCGCGGCCGCTCGACATGCGCCGGCCCTTGTGGGAGATGACGATCGTCAGCGGCCTGCGCGGCGGCCGCGTGGTGCTTGTGAACCGGGCTCACCACGCGATGGTCGACGGCGCCTCTTCAGTCGACATCCTGTCGCTGCTCCTCGACCCGAGCCCCGAGGGCTACACCCCGGACCCGCCGGCCGGCGGTTGGCAGCCGCGTCCGGAACCTTCGAACTGGCAGCTCATCCGCCCGATGCTCTGGAACCTCGGCCCGACGCGAGAGTCGGAGCGGAGCAGGCTGCCGGCCTTCTGGAGCACGTGGCGGATGCCGTGGACGGGGATGCTCAAGCTGAGCGGCAAGTTCGTCACTCGCCGCCCCGACCTCTTCTTCAACCGAAAGATCGGGACCCAGCGCACCGGACGCGGGCTGAAGGTTCCCCTCGCGGCTTTCAAGGCGCTGAAGGATCGTTTCGGCTGCACCGTCAACGACGCGGTGCTCGCGGTGGTGTCGGAGGGACTCCATCTCTGGTTCAAGGGACGCGGCGAGAGCGTTCCCGCGAAGGTGCGCGTTTTCTGCCCGGTCAGCGTGCGCAGCGAAGATGCACGCGGCCGGCTCGGCAACCAGATCAGCGGCATGGTGCTCGAGCTGCCCACCGGCGACCTGACGATCGAGGACCGCCTGCGCCAGATCAAGGTCACCACCGGCGACCTCAAGCGCACGCGCCAGGCGGTCGCCGCCGACGCGCTCGCGGGCCTCGCGGACTGGGCGCCCCCGTCACTGCTCGTGCTGGCGGGGCGGTTGATGTCGAATCCCCAGGCGGGCGCCAACATCAACGTCACGAATGTGCCGGGGCCCCAGTTCCCGCTTTACTCAGGCGGCGCCGAGCTGCTCGAGGTCTGGCCTTTTGCGCCGCTGTACCCGTCGATGGGCCTCGGTGTCGCCATCGTCTCGTACAACGGCGATGCGTACTTCGGCCTCACGGCCGACCCGGGCATCGTGCCCGACGTAGAGGAGTTCACCTCGCGGCTGGAAGAGGCGGCGGCGCGATGCACCGAGCTCGCCGC
>DATFVI010000215.1:0-17614 GCA_035260405.1 Candidatus Dormiibacterota bacterium | reverse complement strand
GTGCCGGCGCAGGGATTTGAACCCTGGACCATCGGTTTAAAAGACCGTTGCTCTGCCAAGCTGAGCTACGCCGGCTGAATAAGAATTCTGCCCGTTCAGAGCACTAGAAAGGTGTGAGGCCGGGGCCAGACTGTAAAGTGGCCGCTTGTTGAGCGCCAACGCGCCCCCCGCGGCGACTCGCTGGATCGTTTCTGGAATCCCGGTTTTTCAGGCCGAGGTGCCAGGGCGGATTCGCGCCGCGCTCGTCTTCCGCGTCGGCCAGGCAGACGAGCCACTCCACATGGCGGGCGTCACCCACCTCATCGAGCACCTCGCCCTGTCGGCGCTTGGTGAGCAGCCGTACGACTACAACGGATTCGTCGACCAGGTGCGCACCGCATTCACCGTGACGGGCACCGCGGCGCAGATCGTCGATTTCTTCAACCATGTCACGACCGCGCTCGCGGCCCTGCCCCTCGACCGCGTGCCGACGGAGCGACGCATCATCGAATCAGA
Organism: Candidatus Dormiibacterota bacterium; assembly: GCA_035260405.1. Taxonomy (GTDB): domain Bacteria; phylum Chloroflexota; class Dormibacteria; order Dormibacterales; family Dormibacteraceae; genus Palsa-870. The sequence goes on along the minus strand of DATFVI010000215.1, from coordinate 17,119 downwards.
GGCCGCGGGCCACTACCAATCTTCTTTCCGGCAAACCATGCGCCTGCGCTACGGCGCCACCGGCTTTGGCACGGTGGACTACTCGCAGATCGGGATGCGCTGGCTGACTCCGCAGGCCGTGCAGGCGTGGGCCGCCCGCCACTTCACCGCCGGCAATGCCGCCGCCTGGCTGGCTGGCCCGGTGATTCCCGAGCTGCGGTTCGACCTGCCGCCCGGGGGTAGGCTGGCGCCTCCGGCGTTGACTCCCAAGCGGCTGCGGTTTCCGCTCTACGTCGAGAGTGACAGCCTCGGCGTGACCCTGTCGATGATCGGTGAGCGATCGACAGCGCTGTCGACCGGCCTCTCGATCCTCGGTCACAGGGCGATGCAGCGCATTCGATACGTCGAAGGGCTCAGCTACGGCGTGCAGACGCAATACGAACAGCTCGATGGGAGGTCTGCGCATCTCATCGCGCACACCGATCCGCTGCTCGAGCATTCGACCAAGGCGGGATCGGCCTTGCTCGATGTGGCCGACGTACTTTCTCTCACTGGTCCTGACGCGGAAGAGCTCGCACGTTCGGTCGCGGCGATGGACGAGGCACTGTCCGATCCGCAGTCGGCGATCGCGGAAATGGACAGGGCGGTGCATGACGAGCTGCTGGGGGCAGCGCATTTCACGCTGGCCGACGTTCGCGAGGAGGCCCAGGCGCTGACTCCCACGCAGGTCGCCGCCGCCCTCAAGCCGCCACTGGACAACCTCATCCTCGTGATCCCGACCGGGACCAGGTCCCCACGCCCACATTTCGCGCCCTACCCGGAGATGGAAGCGCATGCCCTTCCCGGAACCGAGTTTCCACATCTCTACGGCAGCGGTGAGCACATGGTGGTCGGACCCTCGGGGATCTCGTTGCGCGACGCCGACCGGCGCGCCCTCAACATCCTCTGGCAAGAGATCGTGGTCGGCGGGCGGTGGCAGGACGGGACTCGGCTGCTGGTCGGACGCGACGGCACCGAGATCACTTTCCGCCCGCCTGTCTGGCGCAATCCCCGCCAGGTGCTGGCCGCGATAGATGCGAACGCCCCCGCCGACCGGCTGGTCGACCTCGAGGGCCCGAGTCCATCCTCGCAGCTTCCTCGCGCGCCCAAAACTCGGCGCAGGGGATCGATCATCGCTGGTCGCGGTCCGCTGCTCCTCATCGTGGCCGGCCTCGTCCTTGTCGGCATCGCGGCAACGCTGCTCCTTGTGTTGAGCGGGAAGCACTGATGGCGCAGCAGCCTGGTTATTCGCCGCCCGGCTGGTCCGCTGATGGCAACTGGTTCTGGGACGGGCTCGCCTGGAACGACTCGGTGTCACCTGACGGGCAATGGCGCTTTGACGGGCGCGAATGGAAAGCGTTCGCGGGCCAGCGCACGATGATGCCCGCGACACCGCCGCCACCGGCGGCGGCCGAACCTCCGCCTCTCATGGCCCCGCCGGCGCCCGCAATGCCCTCGTGGGTGGCGCCGTCGGAGGTCGATCGCCTCGAGAACGAAAGGCGCGAGAGGGCGGCCCAGGCGGCCGCGCCCCAGATGCCACTGCCGCCCGAGCTGGACTGGCACAACGTCGGCGCCCACATGCAGTTCAGCCGCCCAATGGGCGCCTTCTCCATGGATGCAGCCGGCGTCGGCATATACATCCTTCTCTCCATACTTTGCTGGCCCGCCGGGCTCTACTACTTGTGGCGGGCGAACTGGGGCTGCGGAGCCAAGGTCTTCGCGATCGTCCTCTGGATCGTGGTCTCGATTGGGCTAGGGGTCGCGCTTCGGGCAACAGGGGTCTACCCACTTCACTGAGCCGGTCGAGGCGCCTGCTGTAGCCTTGCCCGGGTGAAAGCCTGGGTGGTTCGGCAGCTCGGCGGTCCGGAGTCCCTCAAACTCGAGGAGATCGCGCCGGGCGAGCCTGCCGACGGCATGGTACGCATCCGGGTCCGCGCCGCTGCGATCAACTTTCCCGACGCGCTCATGGTCGCCGGTCTCTACCAGGTGAAGCCCGAGCTGCCCTTCGTGCCCGGGGTCGAGGTGAGCGGCGAGGTCGTGAGCGCTCCACCGGCTTCCGGCTTCATGCCCGGCGACCGGGTCATGGCGCTGCTGGACAGTGCCGGCCTCACCCATGGCGGGTATTCGGAGATCGCGGATGCCGCTCCGCAATCGATCATGCGGATGCCGGACAAGATGTCGTTCGAAGACGGCGCCGGCTTCACGCTGGTCTTTCAGACCGGTTGGTTTGGACTGCACCGACGCGCCCACCTGCAAGCGGGCGAGACTCTCCTCGTCCATGCAGGGGCGGGCGGCGTGGGGAGTGCGGCCATCCAGCTGGGCAAAGCGGCCGGTGCCAGGGTCATCGCGACCGCGGGTTCGGACGAGAAGGTCGAGGTGTGTTTGCGCCTGGGCGCCGACCACGCCGTCAACTACAAGACCCACGACTTCGTGGAAGAGGTCAAGCGGTTCACCGATGGTCGCGGGGCCGACGTCGTGTTCGACCCGGTCGGGGGCGACGTGTACGACCGCTCGACCAAATGCATCGCCTTCGAGGGGAGGATCGTGATCGTCGGCTTCACCTCGGGGCGCATCCCGCAAGCCGCCGTCAACCACGTGCTCATCAAGAACTACTCGGTGGTCGGTCTGCATTGGGGCCTGTATTCAAAGCGCGCGCCGGAGCTCATTCCGCCCGTGAGCCGTGCCCTGCTCGACCTTTATGACTCAGGGACGATCAAGCCGCACATCTCCGTTCGCCTTCCGCTCGCCGAGGCGCCGCGCGCCCTGGCGACCGTGGCCGAGGGCAAGAGCACCGGCAAGGTGATCCTCACTGTCTGACTCACAACCGCCAGAGCCGGCCGCGCCAGAGCCCGAGCCACTCGCGCCAGAGCCGGCCGCGCCAGAGCCGCAGCCACTCGCGCCAGAACCGGCCACGCCAAGGACGGCCGCGCCACTCGCGCCCTCCGCCCCACGGCGGCGCGGGTTTCGCCGGTATCTGCCGGCGACCGCCGGAATCGCGATCGGGCTGATCGCCGTGCTGATCGTGGTGATCGTCGGCAGTCCAACGAGCGCGCCGCCGGCCGCGGAAAAGCTCGCCGCCGACCAGACTCTGAGCTTTCCGATCTTCCAGGACGTCGCCGATTTCGACCCCGCGCTCATCTCCTCACCCGCCGACGTCGACATCATGCGCAACGTCTTCTCGGGGCTGTACGGGTTCGATGCGAAGCTTCGCGAGGTACCGGACCTCGCCGCGGGACAACCCACCGTTTCGGCCGACGGCCTCACCTACACCTTTCATCTGCGTCACGGCGGCCAGTTCTCCAATGGCGACCCCATCACCGCGGGCGACTTCATCTACAGCTGGAGCCGCGCCGCCGCCAGGCAGGGCGATTTCGCCGGGCTCTTCAACGTCGTCGCGGGCTATGACGCAGTCGCGGCGGGAAGGACGGCTCAGCTGAGCGGGCTCGCCAGGGTCGACGATTTCACCTTCACCGCGACGCTGACCAGGAAGGCGGGCTACTTTTTCACGGAGCTTGGCCTGTGGCCCTTCTGGGTGGTGGACCAGAAGGTGATCGCGACCGCCGGCGAGGACGCCTGGTTCACCAAGCCGGAGACGCTCATCGGCAGCGGACCTTTTCGCATGACCGGGCGGGTGCCAGGACAGTCGATGGACTTCCAGCCCGCGGTTGGATGGTATGGAGGATCCACCGGCAAGCTGGTGCACGTTCACGTCGAGGTGGTGCCCGAAGCGGCGGCACAGGTGACCCAGTACGAGGCGGGCGTGTTCAGCCTGATCGGCTATGGCAGGCAGGGGCTGCCGCCGGCCGCGGCAACCCGATACACCTCCGACACCAAGCTCAAGCACCAGCTCAACCTCGTGCCGATCGGCTTGACATTCTGGGTTGGCTTCAACCTGAAGAGCGGTCCGTTCGCTGGGGTCGACGCCGGGCGGGCGGGACGCCACGCGTTCAGCACCGCAATCGACCGCTCCGCGCTGGTCGATGCGCTCTGCAACCAGAAGACGGCTTGCATCGGCGCCACCGGTGGGCTGATCAGCAAGGGCCTGCAGGGCTACCTCGGCGATGGTGTCGACGCGAACGCGACTTTCGACGCGGCGGCGGCGAAAGCCGAGTACCAGGCCTGGGACCCCAATGGAGCGAAGGCCAAGGGCCTCACCTACACCTACGACACGAATGCGTTCAACAAGGCGGTCTGCACCAACCTCGTGGCTCAGTGGCAGAAGAACCTCGGAGTCTCGGTCGCCTGCGTGGAGATGGACCGCAAGACTTTCTTCGATGACCGGAACGGGCGCTGTGCCTACCCGGCGTTTCGCCAGAGCTGGAGCGCGGACTACGACCATCCACAGGACTGGTTCGACTACCTGTTTGTCACGGGCGCGCCCTCCTCGGGATCGTGCTATTCGAATCCCAACCTGGACAGGGTGGTGGCCTCAGCCGACGGTGCGCCCCTGAGCCAGGGCCTTGTCGACTACAAGACGGCGGGCCACATGCTCATCAACGACTCGGTGTTCGCGCCGGTCGTGTACGGAGTCCAGCAGTACCTGTCGCATCCGTACGTCGCCGGCGTGGGCGGGAACGCGCTGTACGACTTTTCCTGGACTCAGGCCCGAATCCTCGAACACTGAGGCCGTTCAGTGCACAAGGATCTGGATCTCGTTCCAGCGGTAGTCGAAGAAGTTGTTGGTGCCGGCGCCCCTGACGTACGGCTTGAACAGAAAAGTACCGTTCGAGTAATAGAGAGGTATGTAGACGACGTCGTCGATCAGGATCTGGGTCAGCTTCTTGTAGTCGGCCAGGGCCTGGTCGCCCGTCTCGGCGTCGGCCTTGAGCAGCAGATCGTCGTAAGCCTTGGTGTCGTAGCCGCTGGTGCACGTGATGTCGGGGCAGCCTCCAACATGTCCCCATAGAAAGTCGAACCAGTCCTGGGGATAGTTGTAGTCCGCCTTCCAGCCGTCACGAGACAGCACATACGCGCCGCTGAGCCGGGACGTGATGAATTGCGTCTGAGAGACCGCCTGTAGGTCCACGTGAACGCCCAGGTTGTCCTGCCACTGCGACTGCAGAAACCTGGCCGTCGGCGCGTTGAGCGGATTGGTCGGGTCGTAGACGTAAGTCAGGCCTTGAGTCTTGGAGCCCGTTGGGTCGGCGTTCTGGATGAGCGCCTTTGCCTTGACCGGGTCGTACCTGGCGAGCGGATCCATGTCATCACCCATATAACCCGTGATGCCTTTGGGGAACAGGCCGCCCGTGGCCGCCGTGCAAAGGATGTTCGAGCACACGGTGGCGGCCAGCTTTTTCTTGTCCACTGAAAGCGCAAAGGCGAGGCGTAGGTCGTGCGCGCTCTGGCCCTGGTCCAGTGAAAAGGGCCCCTTGGCCTGCCGCTTCGCATCTGAAACGAGGTTGAAGCTGACCCAGATGGTGCTGACCTTGGTGTGGATCAGCAGCTGGTCTTTTTCGGTCGCGGTGCCCTGGATACGAAGGACGTCGGCGACCGGCGCGTTGCTGAATCCGCCATAACCATAGATGTCGTATGCGCCCTGCTCGTATCTGGCGATCGCGGACGATGGGTCGTTGAGGATGTCCAGGTGAACGTGCTTCACGGTCGGCTTTGGCGAACCCCACCAGTTGTCTACGGCGATAAAGTCGATCGACTGGTTCGGTACGCGGGCGCTCATCTTGTAGGGCCCCGTGCCGACAGCGGTCTCGGGCTTGGTCCACCAATTGTCGAAGTTCGTCTTGACCGCGTTCCGGTCGACGATGTTGCCGGTCGCGCCGGAAAGGGCGATCGCCGGCAGGAACCAACCCGCTGCTGAGCTGAGCTTCACCTTGACCGTGTAGTCATCAGGAGCGGTCAGGCCGGTGAGGATGACCGACGGGTCGTTGCTTTCGAGTAGCGCCTCGAGCGCGGCGCCACTGGCGGTGTTCTGCGAGACCTTCTGGTAGCCGTCGACGGCCCCGAGGTTCATTGCGTACGAGCCCTGCATCGCCGCGGCTCGATTCCACGAATACAGCACGTCCCTGGACGTGAATGGATCACCGTTGGAGAACGTCACGTTGTGGCGGAGCTGGAACGTGTACGTCAACCCGTCGTCGGCCGGCTTCGGGACAGAGACCGCGAGGTCCGGAATGATGTTGTAGTTGTCGTCGAACCTGACCAGGCCGTTGAACATGTTCTGTTCGATCTCGTGGTCGGACTCCAGGTCAGAGGTTCCGGGGTCGAGGGAAGTGAATTCGTGCTGCAGCGGGAACTTCAACGTCTGATCGGCGGCCAGGCTCGTGCCCTGGGTGGCGTTCGCCCCGCTCTGACATGCACATATCACAACGCAAGCGGCGGCGGCCACGGCCATGGCCTTGAAGGTCCGCGGCGAATTCGCAGTCATAAGTTCTGCCTGGACGGGGGCGGGACGGTCAGCTGAGGTTCGACAGGACTTCCGGAGCCATGTCGCTGCCGAAAGGGCCTTCTGGGTTGTCGATGAGCCACACGTGGAGCATCTCCGGGGTACTCCGGTTGCTGCTGCCCGCGGGGCACGTGCCGCTCTTGTCATTGCTGTCGGAGGACGCGTCGTGCGCGAAGGCGACGATCGCGCCGGTAGACCGGTCGAAGCACAGATTGTCGTGATGATGCCACGCGGTCAGCGAGCCGCCGACCTCCGGACCGGGCATCCCGAGCCTGGGCATGATGTACATCGCCCCGATCAGGATCGGTCCCTTGGGGCTGTTGTAGTAGATAAGCGACTGGACATGAGCCGGGTTCAGGATATCGGCGTCGGTCAGGTAGGCCTGGTTGACGTAATGCATGATCGGGAGGCCCTCGGGCTCCATCGGCCGGTAGCCGGCATCGATGGCGGCGCGCTCGTTCGCGTACTTTGCCGCGGCCACGCGGGTTGTGTCGATCAGCTGCACCGCGGCCTGCAACTGTGCGCCCGTCACACCCGGCGCGGGCGCCGCTGCGTGGTTGTGGGCGGTCGCCACCGTCGTGTTGGGCGCGGACCACTGTGCCGACGCGGCCCAGCCTGACACGTCACCCGAGAGCACGATCAGCCCGAGCGATCCGAGCAGAAGGCCCCGGCGGACCCAGATCCCAACGGGAAGTGACGTGTAGGCGGCGCCGACCAACCCGACCACCACGAGCGCGATGCCAACACCGAGGAGGACATGTCCCGGGTTGGACAGGGTGAAGATTCCCTCGCGATGAGCGAGGGTCGGGTCCCTGGCGTGCAGATAAGCGTCCAGCGACAGGCCTAGCAGCAGCGCCGCCACCCCCGCGATTCCAAGGATCAGGAAGGCGGCCAGCCGCTTCATGGAGGCCTCTTCACAGCTTACCCGGGAAGTGGCACGCGACGAACCGGCCTGCCTCCTTCATCTCGAGCGGCGGCTCGACCTCGGAGCAGATCTTTTCGGCGATCGGACAGCGGGTATGGAAGCGGCAGGCGCTCGGCGGATTCACGGGAGACGGGATCTCCCCTTTCAGCAGGATCGGCCTTCGCGCCGCTTCGAGGTCTGGATCGGGTACCGGGACCGAGCTCTCGAGTACTTTGGTGTACGGATGTAGCGGTTTGTCGCGAATCGAGTCGCTCGGCCCGATCTCCACGATCTTGCCGAGGTACATGACCGCGATGCGATCGCTCATGTGCCGCACCACGGACAGGTCGTGCGCGATGAAGAGAAACGTGAGGTCGAACTTCTCCTGCAGGTCCTCCAACAGATTGACGATCTGCGCCTGGATCGAGACGTCCAGGGCGGAGACCGGTTCGTCTGCGACGATGAAGGAAGGGTTGAGGACCAGGGCGCGCGCGATGCCGATCCGCTGACGCTGTCCGCCGGAGAACTCGTGCGGGTAGCGGTTCACGAAGTTCGGGTTGAGCCCGACGACTCGCATCACCTCCTGGACCCGCTGCTCCGCCTTGCGGCCCCGCGCGACACGGAAGTTGCGCAGCGGCTCCGCGACAATGTCGCCGACGGTCATACGCGGGTTCAGGGAGGCATAGGGATCCTGGAAGATCATCTGGATCTGCTGTCGTGTGCGGCGCAGCTTCTCGCCGCGAACGCGTGTGAGATCCACGTCCTTGAAAAAAACATGGCCCGAGGTGGCCGGCTGCAGCTGCACGATCACCCTGCCCAGCGTGGACTTGCCACAACCCGACTCTCCGACCAGCCCCAGCGTCTCGCCGGCCGGGATGGCGAGGCTGACACCGTCAACCGCATGGACGATCGAATGCCCGAACAATCCCCCTCCGACCGGAAAGTACTTGACCACGTTCTCGACCCGGACCAGCGATTTCTTGAGCGAGCGATCGACTGCGATCGTGGGCTGAGCGTTCACTGCGCCGCTTCGGGCGCCTCGACGTTCCTCATCAGGACCCAGCATCGGGCCAGGTGACCGGGTTCGACCTCCTCTAGAGATGGTTCCTCGGTGAAGCACCGGTCGACGCGGAACCTGCACCTGGGGTGGAACTTGCAGCCAGGTGGCGGCTTGCTCAAGTCGGGTGGGAGACCTCTGATCGAGATGAGCTTTTCCTTGGTCTTTTCGTCGACGCGAGGGATCGAACGGAGCAGAGACCAGGTGTATGGATGCTGCGGATTTTTGAATATGGCCCGCGTCGGGCCTTCTTCGACGATCCTCCCGGCGTACATGACGATCACGCGTTGACACAGGCTGGCGATCAAAGCCATGTTGTGAGTGATGAGGATCACGCTCGCGCCCAGCTCGCCGCTGAGGTCGCGAACGAGCTCGATGATCGAGGCCTGGACCGTCACGTCGAGGGCGGTCGTCGGTTCGTCGGCGATCAACAGCGACGGCTCGTTGGACACACCCATCGCGATCATCGCCCGCTGCCGCATGCCTCCCGAGAACTGGTGCGGGTAGTCGCGCACTCGCTGCTCCGCCGCCGGAATCCGCACACGCGTCAACAGCGGAGCGACGCGCTCCCGGGCCTGGGTGCGCGTGAAGCGTTGATGCGCGGCCATAGCCTCCTCGACCTGAAATCCGACTCGCAGGACGGGATTCAGCGACGTCATCGGGTCCTGGAAGATCATCGCAACTTCGTTGCCGCGAAATTCCCGGATTTCCTCATCAGACATGTGCACGACGTCCCGGTCTCCGTAGAGGATTCGGCCGTTGGTGATTTGCCCGGGCTCGGGCACGAGCCTCAGGATGGAGAGGGCGGTCATGGTCTTCCCGGATCCCGACTCGCCGACTATGCCGACGACCTCTCCTCGATCGACATCGAAGCTCACGCCGTCCACGGCGGTCACGGTGCCGCCAGACGTGTGGAATTGAACTCGCAGGTCTTGAACCCTCAGGAGCGGAGCCAGCTCTTTAGCGCCTCATCCGGGGATCGAAGGCGTCGCGCAACCCGTCGCCGACCCAGTTGAAAGCCATGAGTGTGACGGACAGGGCGATCGTCGGCGCAAGCACGATGTGCGGCGCGAAGTCCATCCCGTGGTAGCCGTCGGCGGCCATCGCGCCCCACGACGGAGTCGGTGACGGAAGGCCGAGGCCCAGGAAGCTCAAGAAGGCCTCGAACAGGACGGCGGCTGGAATGGCAAACGTCGCCTGGACGATGATCGGCCCGAGTGCATTGGGAAAGATGTGGCGGAACAGGAGCGCGAAGTCGCGTGCGCCGGACATGCGCGCCGCTTCGACGAACTCTCGCTCACGGAGCGCCAGCGCTTGGCCTCTGACCAGGCGAGCCACATCCATCCACCGGGTCAGCGAGAACGCGACGATGATGACGAAGACACCGCGCGGGATGAGATGCAGTGCGTCGGAGAGCACGAAAACCAGGATCAAGGCGACTAGCAGGTCAGGGATCCCGTACCAGATGTTGATGAAGAAGGAGATCGTCGTGTCAACGGCGCCGCGGTAGAAGCCCGCCATCAGGCCAAGCGGGATGCCGATGAGGCTCACGATGATCGCGCTTCCAACACCAACCTCCGCGGTGATGAGCGCGCCGCCCATGATCCGGCTCAAGATGTCGCGGCCGGCCTGGTCGAGCCCCAGAGGATGATGCGGCGACGGAGGCTGGTAGGTTGGACCGACCGCCTGCAGCCAGACCGGGTATGGCGTCCATACGATGGACACCAGGGCCGTGACGAAGAGTAGAACGATGATGGCGCCGCCGACCAGGGCGAGGCGATTGCGCCTGATCCGTCTCCAGGCGTCGCCGAGCAGGGTGGCCTGCTCGGGCATCTCATAGGCTGCGACGTCGCGGTCCGGCTGCGGGAGCGGAGCGACGGCGGCCATCGACTAGTACCTGATCCTCGGGTCGAGAACGGGATAAATAACGTCGACCGTTAGGTTCGCCAGCCCCACGAGGGCGGCGTAGAACGTGAAGACGCCGATCACGATGTTGTAGTCGCGGGCCAGGATGCTCGTGACGAACTCCTTGCCCAGGCCGGGGATGCCGAAAATGTTCTCGATCACGACCGAGCCGGTGATGATCCCGGTCACGAGCGGGCCGAGGATGGTGACGACCGGGATGAGGGCGTTGCGAAGCGCGTGCCGCAGGACGACGACTTGGGCCCTCAGGCCCTTTGCCCAGGCCGTCCTCACGTAGTCGGTGCGGATCGTCTCGAGCATGCTCGCCCTCGTCAGCCTCGCCACGTAGCTCGCGTAGGGCAGTCCCAGTGCGATTGCGGGTAAGGGGACCTGCGTCCAGTCGCCCCACCCGGGTGAGTAGAAGACCGAGCCTCCTGTCCAGATGTAGAGGTAGTGGCCGAAAATCAGGAGACCGAAGATCGCGATGACGAAGCTCGGGATGCTGTAACCGACCACTGCTGCGCTCGATGCCGTGTAGTCGATCCACGTGTTCTGCCTCAGCGCGGCGATGACGCCGAGAGTCAGGCCGAGCCCGACCGTCACCAGCAGTGCGAAGAAGCCGACGGTTGCGCTGACCGACGTTTCGCGGATGAGCAGTGGCGTGATCTTGACCCCGCGGTTGACCAGGGACTCGCCGAGGCTGCCGTGCAGCACTCCGCCGACCCAGTTTAGGTACTGCTGCTGGAGTGACACGTCGAGTCCGTAGTGGTGGAGATCGGCCGCAAGCGACAGCGCGGTCTGGCGCGTTTCGTTCAGGAACGCATTGCCAGGGATCTGATGGAGCAGGAGGAAGACGATCGAGGAGACAAGGATGGTCGTGATCGCGATCAGCACCAAACGCTGACCCATGTAGAGGAGGGTTCCTCTCATCCGCTCATCACTTCCCAGTTACAAAGTTGGTAAGGGGGCCCGCCACGAAAGCGAGCCCCCTTATTGTGTCGATTTCTACTTAGTGCTGAAGGATCTTGACGTCGGACCAGTAGTTGTCGTACAGCGGGTTGCCGCTGGCACCGGTGACGTACGGGTGCACGAGGTACTGCTGCACACCGTAAACAAGGTTCCCAGTCACGGTGTTGTCGACCAGGATCTTGTTCATCGCCTTGTAGGTGTCAAGCGATTGAGAAAGGGGCTTTGCGTTGGCCTGCGTCGCCATCTGATCGAGCTGCGAGTTCGAGTAGCAGGCGCCACCCGAGCCGGCGTCGGAGACGAACAGGAAGTCGAACCAGTCCTGGGGGTGATCGTAGTCAGCGCCCCAGCTGTGCCGGAAGATTGGATACGTGCACTTGGTGCGCGCGTTGAAGAACGACGCGCGGTCCTGCGCCGTGCACTGCATGTTCACGCCAAGGTTTTCCTTCCACTGAGAGGCGAGGTTGTCACACACGGCCTTGTTGAAGGCGCTGGTGTTGTATGTGTAAACGAGGTTCTTGACCTTGGAACCGTCTGGGTCCCACTGCTTGTACAGCGACTGGGCCTTGGCCTTGTCGAAGACGGCCCACGGGTCGGTGTTGTCGCCCAGGTAGCCCTTCAGGCCCTTGGTGATGACGCCACCGGTCGCCTTGAGGCACGTCGTGCCCTTGGAGCACGCGATGTCGACAAGCTGGTCGCGGTCGACCGCCAGGCTGAAGGCCTCGCGTCCGACCTTGCCGGCATCGCCGGCAAACGGGTTGGAGCCGGTGCAGTTCTTCGAGGGCTTGCCGGCGCCTTCGCACATGTTGAAGCCGATCCAGGTCGTCCGGGCTGAGGGCAGCAGCGCCAGCTGCTTGCTCAGCTGTGGGTCCGAGTGGTACCGAATGACGTCCTCGGGCGTCAGGCTCTGGTTGGCGAAGCCGATGAGGCTGTAGCCGTTGGACTCGTACTTCGTGACCTGCGCCTTCTGGTCGGCGACGATCTCGATGTGAACCTTCGTCAGAGTTCCGGTTGAGCCGTTCCAGTAGTTGGGAACCGGCACGAAGTCGATGGACTGCTTGGGGGTGCGGGCCGACATCTTGAATTGGCCCGTCCCGATCGCCGTCGCCGGATCGCTGGCCCAGGTGGACTCGGTCGCCTTTCCGGCCGCAAGAACGACTTTCGGGTCGACCACCCAGGCCGTCCACAAGGCGGTCTCGGTGTACCAGTAGCCGGCAGGCGCGGTGAGCGTGGCCGAGAAGGAGAAGTCGTCGATCTTCTTGAGACCCGTCATATGCGCGGCCTTGCCGTTCGACACGTCGTCATAGCCCTGGACAGGCTGAAAGACAGAGGCGTAGTCGCCCTGGATGGCGGCGGCTCGGTCCCAGCTGAAGATGAAGTCGTCGGCCTTGACAGCGTCGCCGTTGGAGAACTTCACGTTCTGCTTCAACTTGAAGGTGTAAGTCATGCCGTCCGTCGAGATGGTCGGAGGACCGGACGCGATGTCGGGCACCTCGTTCAGCTGATCGTCGAACTTATAGAGACCCGAGTAGGTGTTGCGGAAGATGTCGATGTCGACAGCCGCCGACATGTGGGCGGGATCGAGATCGCCGACGTCGTCGACCATCGGGAAGCTGAGCGTCTGGTCTGAGGCCAGATTCTGGGTCGTTCCGCCACCCCCGCCTCCACAAGCAACCAGCACAAGGCTTGCCACGCCGCCCACCGACAGGGCTTTGAGGATCCGTAACGAGGTTGGAGTCATAGCTTTCCCCTATCAAAGCTTGAGGCCGAGCCTCTTCCCCCCCGCCTTCTTCCCGGTGTCTTCGCGGGACCACCGGGGCGAGAGCGCGCCGACGAGGGGTGGCGGCCTTCGCCGCCACTTACTCCACCCCACATTGTGGCTTGGCCGCCCCTGAATGTCTACCGCGACCCCTGAGCCCGCCTCCCCGATCGTGGCATCATCGCCCCATGGCTGTAGGCGGACAGGGGTTGCGGCGGAAGGAGGGCCGGGGCAAGGTCGACGGGTCGACCAGGTTCACGGCGGATCTCGAAATGCCCGGTCTGGCGCACGTGCAGCTCGTACTGAGCCACCTGCCAAGCGCCCGCATCCGAAGCATCGAAGTGGGCGCCGCCCGGTCCGCGCCGGGGGTGCTCGCCGTCGTCACGGGGGCCGAAATGCCGGATGTCGAGGCGGGCGGACCGGACAAGCCCCTTGCCGTGGACCGGGTGTTCTACGCCGGCCAGCCCGTGGTGGCGGTCGTGGCCGAGACCGAGGCGGCCGCGGCCGACGCGGCGGCCCTGGTGGAGGTCGACCTCGAGCCTCTGACCTCGGTGGACGATCCCGAGCAGGCGATGGGCGACGGCGCACCCGAGGTGCTCGAGGCAAACGCCGACGGCGCCGAGGTGGACGCCTCCATGCATGGCGCGGCGACGGAGTCGGAGTCCGAGCCGGTCAAGCACCCGCGCAACGTCAGCTCGGTGGCCAGCTTCAAGCGCGGCGACGTCGAGGCCGGCCTCGGGGCGGCGGAGGTGACCATCAAGGGGACCTACCGGCTCGCCGGCGTCCACCACTCGTTCCTCGAACCGCACGTCGCGATGGTGCGGCCGGAGCCTGACGGCGGCGCCACGATCTGGGCGCCCACACAGGGCCCCTTCGCGGTGCGCGACGAGATCGCCAAAGTCCTGGACGCTGCGCCGCATGAGGTGCGGGTCATCTCGACGCCGGTGGGCGGCGGCTTCGGTGGGAAGGTCATGCTGCTCGAGTCGCTCCTGGTCCTCCTGGCTCAAAGGGTCCGGCGTCCCCTCCGCCTGGCGCTGACGCGGCAGCAGGAGTTCCTGATGGGTCATCCCGCGCCGGCGGCGCACTTTGAGATCGAGCTCGGCGCCAAGCGCGACGGCACGCTGGTCGCGCTCCGGGCCCGCTATCACTACGACAACGGCGCGACCGGCGGCTGGCACGCGGGGATCACGGGTTCGTTCCTCGGCGGCACGTACCGGATTCCTAACTTTGAAATCACAGGCTACGAGGTCGCGACCAACAAGACGCCGACCGACGCGTATCGCGGGCCAGGTGGTCCGCAGGCCTACTTCGCGTTGGAGTCGGCGATGGACGAGCTGGCCACCGCCCTCGACATCGATCCAATCGACCTCAGGCTGCGCAACGCCTCACGCGAAGGCGACCTGAATGCCGACGGCTCTCCGTGGCCGCGGATCGCGATGGTCGAGTGCCTGGAGGCCGCACGAAGGCATCCCCTCTATACAGCTCCGGCCGGCGAGGGTGAGGGCGTCGGCGTCGCGCTGGCATCGTGGGGTGGTGCACGCTCGCCGGCAGCGGCAGGCTGCCGCGTCGAGCCGGACGGCATGGTTTCGATCCTGGTCGGGTCGCCCGACATAAGCGGCTCCTCGACCGGGCTCGCCCTGATCGCCGCGGAGGCGTTCGGAGTCTCACCCGGGAAAGTTCGCGTGGTGATCGGCGACACGTCGTTCGCGCCGCAGAGCCCGATGGCGGCCGGCAGCCAGGTCACCTACAGCGTGGGCGGCGCGGTTTACGAAGCCGCGCTCGAAGCCAGGCGCCAGCTGCTCGAAATCGCGACCGAGGAGCTCGAGGCAGCGCCCGAGGACCTGGACATCGTGGACGGGCGGGTCACGGTCAAAGGCGTGCCCGAGCGTTTCGTCGAGATCACGAAGCTGGTGGCGCTCAGCACCGAATTCATGGGCCGCCACCGGCCGGTGAACGCAACCGGTCGTTCGGCTGTCCAGAGCGCGTCGCCCGCCTTCACTGTTCACATCGCGCGGGTCCGCACCGACCCGGAAACCGGAGCGTTCCAGCTGACCGGTTACGCGGCGATCCAGGACGTCGGGCGTGCGATCAACCCGCCGGAGGTGCTGGGCCAGATTCACGGCGGGTCGGTCCAGTCGATCGGGCGAGCCCTCGGCGAGCAGCTTTTCTATGAGGATGGGCAGCTTCGCACCGGCAGCTTCCTGGATTACGAGATTCCGACCGCGGATCAAATTCCGCTGATCGACGTCCAGCTGATCGAGGTCCCGTCACCGGTGGGCCCGCTCGGGGCGAAGGGCGTCGGCGAGCCGCCCGCCATCCCAGGCCCGGCCGCACTGGCCAACGCCCTGGCACGCGCCACCGGCATCCGGGTGCGAGAGGTTCCGGTAGACCGCTCGAAGTTGATTCGGTAGCCGCCGGGATGCGGCGCCGCGAAGACGCGCCGGCCAGCCTCGAGAGGGGAAGTCCCGGGTCGTCGATGCGCGCCTACGTCGCGCGCACGCTGCCCGAATGCTCTCCGATCCTCGTGTGCAACCGCGCGCCGCGCGAGCCTGATCCCGAGGGCGGTGGCTTCAAGCGGGGCGCGGGCGGGGTGATCACCGCCCTCCTGACCCTTGCCGAGGCGACCGAGGCGGAGTGGGTCGCTTGTGCCCGCAACGACGACGAGCGTCAGATGGCGGCGACCCAGGGCTCGGCCTTCACCGTCCCCTTGATGAACTCCACCGGCCGCCTGCACTACGCCGTGCCGACCCGAGAGCAGTACGAGATGTATTACGGCGTGTTCGCCAACCCTGTGCTCTGGTTTATCCAGCACTACCTGTGGGACCTCGGCAACGAGCCGGTGATCGACGACCGCATCCACCAGGCGTGGAGTGACGGCTACGTCGCGGTCAATCGCCAGATGGCCGAGAAGGCGGTCAAGGTCGCCCGCGACGCGCCGCGGAGGCCGCTGGTCATGGTGCAGGACTACCAGCTCTACCTGGTTCCGGGACTGGTGCGGAAGGCGTTGCCGGACGCGATGATCCAGCACTTCGTGCACGTTCCGTGGCCGACGCCGCAGTACTGGAAGGTCCTGCCCAAGCAGATGCGCGACGCGATTCTGGACGGACTGCTCGGGTGTGACATCGTCGGATTCCAGTCGAGCCTCGACGTGCGCAACTTCCTGCTGACATGCGAGGAAAACGCCGGCCTGCAGGTTGATGAGCGGGAGCGCGCCGTCTTCTTCGGCGGTCGAGTTGTCTATGCGCGCCACTACCCGATCTCGATCGACGTGGTCACGACGTCGCGGCTTGCTTCATCGCGCGGCGCCAAACGGCAGGAGCGCGACCTGGCGACGTGGCGACCGCGGCATCTCATTGCGCGCATCGACCGGACGGATCCGTCCAAGAACATCGTGCGCGGGTTCATCGCCTACGACAAGCTGCTGCGCTACCACCCCGAGCTGCGCGGACAGGTGCAGTTCTGGGCGTTCCTGCAGCCGTCGCGCCAGGACGTCGCGGTCTACAGCCGCTACGTGCGGACGATCCGGCAGACGGTCGGCCGCATCAACAGCGAGTTCGGCACCGCGGCTTGGCAGCCGATCCGGCTGGAAATCGGCGAGAGCGAGCGCAAGGCGATGGCGTCGCTGAAGAACTTCGACGTGCTGCTGGTCAACCCGGTGTACGACGGGCTCAACCTCGTCGTCAAAGAAGGGGCGCTTGTCAACGCGACCAACGGCGTGATCGTGCTGTCCGAGAACGCGGGCGCGCACGAAGAGCTGTACCAGCACGTGCTTTCGGTCAATCCCTTCGACGTCGAGGCCACCGCGGCCGCGATGTATGCCGGCCTCACGATGGCTCCCGAGGAGCGCCGCCGGCTGAACGAGGGGGCGCGCGAGGTCGTGCGCAGCAACGACATCACCCGGTGGATCAGCCGGCAGGTGCAGGACGTGCGCGACCTCGTCGTTGCGCCGGCTCGCTCGTGGGCGCGCTAGCGTCTTGCCCCGGAGGTTCGGCGGAAAATCGCCGCATCGGCGGCCGAGATCAAGGCGCCGGCGAGCAACGCAGCGCGCATGTCGGTAGACCTGTAAGCGAGTAGCGCAGCCGGCAACGCAGAGCTCGGCCGCCTAGGCGGATGAGC
>DATFVI010000214.1:0-6528 GCA_035260405.1 Candidatus Dormiibacterota bacterium | reverse complement strand
AGGCGCTCAGTGACGTCCATCACTCACCACAACACACCTTCGGCCCCCACGGTTGCAGAGGCCGGAACCAACATGCCTCGCACGGTGTAGAAGATACGTTCCGATGGAGGGCCGGCCTGAGGAAGATTCCGAGCTGTTCGCGCGCGCCCAGCGCGGCGACACGGCCGCCTACGAGGAGATTGTGCGCCGCTATCAGCAGATTGCTTTCCGGACCGCCTACGTGATCACGGGCTCGGCCGCCGAGGCCGAGGACGCCGCCCAGGACGGCTTCGTGAAGGCATTCCGCGCGCTCGGTCGCTTCAGGCCCGGGGCGCCGCCCCGACCGTGGATCCTGCGCATCGTCGCCAACGAGGCGCGGAATCGGGTTCGCTCCACCCAGCGCAGGCTCGGGCTCGAGCTTCGCTTGGCGGAAGGGTTCCGCCCGGGGGATGCGGCCCCATCCCCCGAGGCGGCGTCCGTCGCGGCCGAGGAAAGGGCCCGGCTGCTCGGCCTGGTCAACGAGCTCGGTGAAGAGGACCGCCTGGTGATCTCGAGCCGCTACTTCCTGGAGCTCGGCAGCGAGGAGACCGCCGCCGCTCTGGGCATCCCCGAAGGGACGGTAAAGTCCCGCCTGTCCAGGGCGCTGGCACGGCTGCGAACCAGGTACGAGGTGGCCCCGAATGCCTGACCTGGAGCAGCAGTTGACCGCCCTGGGCAGCGCCCTTGACTGGCCCGCGACCCCAGACCTCACTGGAGTAATTCAAATTCACCTCCCCGCTCGCCGGGGAGGTCGGCCCTGGCCGCAGGCCACGGCCGGGTGGGGGGGTACGGTCGGTAAGGGTTACCAACGAAGGTTTGCACTCGCCGCCGCCGCGGCGCTCCTCATCGCCGCCGGCCTGCTGGCCTTCCCGCCCAGCCGCCAGGCGATCGCCGGCTGGGTCAACGTGCACACGATCTTCCGACAGGTCCCCCACCTGGCCACGCCATCTCCCCAACCGCCCGGCCCACTCGGCACGCGGCTCGGCCTCGGCGGCCGCGCAACGCTGGCGGACGCGCAGAGGCAGATCTCGTGGCATATCGCCATCCCCTCCGCGCTCAGCCAGCCCGACGAGGTCTATCTCCAGCCACCACCCGACGCGCCCGCGCAAGGAGAGGTGACGCTGGTCTACGCGACGCGTCCCGGGATCCCTGTCGCCGGCCAGACCAGCGTGTCCGTTCTCATCACCGAGGCCCGCGGCGCCGTAGACCAGAACTTCTTCGGCAAGATGATCGGGCCGAACACCACTCTGGAGGCTGTCACGGTGGGCGGCCACCAGGGCTACTGGATCTCGGGACCCCTCAACGAGTTCTTCTTCGTCGACGCGAATGGCAGCTTCAGAAGCGAAACGGTCCGCCTGGCCGCCAACACCCTGATCCTCGACTACAACGGGACGGTAATCCGCATCGAGGGAAACCTCACGAAAGCGCAAGCCCTGGAAATCGCAGCCTCACTCGCATAGTCCCCCTCCCCCGCGGGAGCGGGGGAGGGTCGGGGAGGGGGCCGGGAACGAAGCCCAGCCGGCCGGTGTATGGAAGGCGAGGTGAAGCGCATGAAACAACTCCTGCTGGCGGCGTGTGGTCTGGTGCTGGTGGCGGGCTGCGGCAGGGTCCCGCCGGCGCCCCTTGCTTCCGGCGACTTCAGGCTCTACGAGGCCGCTTCGACCAGCAGCTCGCAGCTGGTTGCGGTGATCAACTCCCGCTCCCAGACGGCCGAGAGCCGCCTCCCGCTGGGCGCCCTCTCACCGGACGGCGCTCACCTTTACACCGTCAGCTCCAACACCCTCCAGGACGTCGATCCCCACAGCGGGGCGGTCCTGCGCACCCTGCGGCTTCCGGGCTCCTTCGATCTTCCGCCGGCCACGCTCGGTGGAATTCCAGGGGGCCTGTCCCAGAACGGCCAGTGGTTGGTGCTGCAGACGACCGGCGCGCAGACCTCCTCACACATGCTGCTGATTAGTACGGCGCTGCTCAAGGTAATGAACCGTATCGACCTCGACGGCACCTTCGAGTTCGACGCCATCGACAACACCGGCACGCGCCTCTACCTCATCGAGTACACGAACATCACGCAGGGCTACTACCGCGTCCGCGTCTACGAGGTCGGAGCCGGGCTCGGCTCGTACACGGTCATCGACAAGGGCGGCAATGGAACGCCCGACCCGATGAGCGGTGTGCGCCTCTCCGGCGTGTTCTCGCCCGACGGCAACTGGCTCTACAGCGTGTACGCACGCCAGGGTAGCGGCGCCTTCGTGCACGCCCTGAGCCTGACCCAGCCTTTCGCCTACTGTCTCGACCTACCGGACAGCGGATCGCCGACCGACGCATTCCACTGGTCGCTCGCGTTGACCGCCGATGGCAAGCACCTCTTCGCCGCCAACGGCGCGATGGGATCGGTCACGCAGATCGACAACCTCGACGGCTACAACCCCTCGATCGCGCGCACCAAGCAGATCGGCGCCCCAGGAGCGATCGCCGGCGCGTTGGTGCAGAACGTGGACGCCAAGGAGCTCGGGGCCAACGGCGCGGTGCTCAGCCACGACGGCGCCACGCTCGTCACGACCGGCGCGACGGGCCTGATCTGGATCGACACCGCGACGCTCCGCATGCGCAGCCAGCAGCTCAGAACGTGGACTGTGTGGAGCCTCGTTGGAAGCCCCGACGGGACCCGGGTCTACGCCCTCCGCGACAACGGAGCGATCGCCGAGCTCGCAATGTCTGATGGCCAGGTGGGCGCCACCTTCAACCCGTCAGTCGGATCGCCTATCGGCCTGTTGCGGGCGGAGGCTCCTTAGAACCGCCTTCCTTTTTGGGCGGCTGCGCCGGGCGTTCGTAGCCGCGGCACGAGAGGATGGGCAACCGCGGATAGCGCGGGAACGAGGGATCGGTCAGCGAGCGCTCGCACATCACGAAGGTGCTCCGGGTTCCCGGAACTCTTCTCGAGTGCTTGCATGACGCGCACAGCCCGACTTCCACGACTGCCAATCATGTATCCACGGCGCCGGCGGAGGATCCAGAGCAGGGTCATGACAAGGGATACGTTGGCCGGCGATTGTCAGATCATCCTTCGCGGGAGATCAGGCCTTTGTAAGCTCAGGCGGGCATCGAGCTCAAAGCCTTGATCAGGCGCTCCATCGAACTCGTCACTCCGTAGCGCTTGCCTAGATCCTCGACACGAGCTTGATGCTCCGGGTACCGATCTCGCCGGCCGCGGGGCACCCCGATCTTGAGATCTCTCACGGGGGCCACGACGCGCATCGCCTTCTCGAGGTATTCGGCATCCGAGGCGCGGAAGATGCCAGCCTTGATCATGGCTTTCACCGATCCATATTTCCTGACGAGGTCCGCCGCCTTCTTGGGTCCAAAGCCGGCCACCCCGGGCAACCCGTCTGACGGATCGCCGCGAAGCACCGCGAAGTCGGCGTAGCTGCGGCCCGGGATTGAATAGCGGCGTTCCACCTCCGCCTCGTCCACCTCCGCCACGCCGCCCTTTTCGGGATACAGAACGATGATCTCCCGGTCCCGGATGAGGCTGAACAGGTCTCTGTCGCCGCTTGCGATCTCGATGGGCGGGCTGACCTTCGATGTCAATGAGGAGATGATGTCCTCAGCCTCGTAGTCCTTCAGACCGATCGCGTCCACGCCGATCGCCTCGAAGCATTCCATGATGATCGGCATCTGCGGGATCAGCGCAGGGGGAACTGGCTCTGCGGTGCGGTGCTCCTTGTAGCTGGTGAGCAGCTCCACCCGCCAGTCGGGGCGCCAGTCCTCGTCGGTCGTGACCGCAACGTGGCGCGGCTTGCGCTCGGTGATGTAGCGAGCCAGGTTGTCCATCGAGCCCCGCACGGCGTTGACGAGAGCCCCGTCCGGCCCGCGCATGGTCTGCGGTATGCCGTAAAAAGCTCGAAAGATCATGCTCGAGCCGTCCACCAGCAGCCATTCCGGCAAGGCCGCTCCATCGTAAGACCTACCATGGCGCTGGTTTTGAAGCCCCTGTTGGTCTGGGTCCTGGCGATTCTCGTCCTCGCCGCGTGCACGCCTCTCAGCACAGGTTCCAGGCCATCGCCGAGTCCTTCAGGCTCGCCCGCTCCCACGGCGCGCCCGGCCGACTCCAAAGCCGCCGACCTTCGGACTCAGCTCGATCTCCTGCTCGGAGAGCACACGATGCTGGTCGCGAAGCAGGCGGTGGCCGCCTCGAATCACACGGATGAATACGCGGGCTACCTCACACTGCTCGCGACAAACGCCAACTCGCTCGTCGATGTCGTGCGAGCCGGCTATGGCAATACCGCCGCGAACCAGTTCGCTCAGGCGTGGGGAATCCAGAACGGATACCTGGTCGATTACACGATTGGAGTCGTCACTCACAACGACGCCAAGTCAAACGGCGCCATGTCCGGACTCGTCAATGGTTTCGCGCCGCAGTTCGCGCAACTGTTGGCAAGCGTTGCACAACTACCGGTCGACTCTGTGACACAGCTCGAGCTCGCGCAGCTGGATGCCTTCAAATCGGTCGTCGACGACGAGACTGCGCAGTCCTACACGAAGCTCTACACAGACATCCGGTTCGCGCACGGGCACAGCTCTCGCATCGGGGACATGCTCGCGGTGCGGATGGCGCAGCAGTTCCCAGACAAATTTCCGGGCGATCCCACCATCAACGCAGTTGAAGCCCGCATCACGCTCAACGACCTGCTGCAGGAGGATTCGTACCTCACCACGATGGTGAGCGATGCCGGCATCGCGGGGCGAGGCGCCGAAGCCGCAGCCGCGCTGGGCGGGGTTGCCGGCGTGCGGACCGACCTCGCCCCTGTCATCGGATTCCTGCTCGGGCCGGACGGCCGAGCGGGCTTCCCAGGGATTTGGGGAATCAGGGACGCCGACCTGTTCGCATATTCCAATTCGAGCGATGCGGGCGCCCGGCAGAGGCTCACCGGCAGCTTCGTCTCTCAGTTTTCCGCCCTGACACATGCTCCGGCGCCGGCCGTGCGCGACCAGCTGGTCGCGACCTTGAAGGTGATGGACGATCAGCGGGCTAAGGCCTCCAAAAACATCGCCGGAGATGACCGCTCCGCCGCCTCAGCGATGCAATCGATAGCCGACCAGATCTAACCCCCCTCCCCCGCGCCAGCGGGGGAGGGTCGGGGTGGGGGGCGTGGAAGAAGGTCGCCTAGGCTTGATCCAGCGCCGCAGCAATAATCTCGAGCCCAGTCGCCGCTTCTTCGGCGTCGAGCACGAGGGGCGGGCTGACGCGTACCGCGCGCGTTCCGGCGGTGAGCAGCAGCAATCCGCGTTCAAACGCCGACTGCACAAGCTGACCCGCCAGCTCAGGCGTCTTCAGCTCCAGGGCGAGCATCAGGCCGAGGCCCCGCACGTCCGTCACCTGGGGGCGCGTGGCCGCGATCTCGCGCAGCCCATCCTGCAGCACCGCCCCGACCCGAGCCGCGTTCTCCATCAGCCCGTCCTCGAGCAAATCCAGCGTCGCGAGCCCGGCGGCACACGCGACCGGGTTGCCACCAAAAGTGCTGCCGTGCGACCCCGGCGGCCAGTTCATCTGCTCCGCGCGCGCGATGAAAGCGCCCAGCGGGAGGCCCGAGGCAATGCCCTTGGCGAGACAGACGATGTCCGGCTCGACGCCCCAGTGCTCGATGCTCAATAGATGCCCGGTCCGGCCCATGCCCGACTGAACCTCGTCGGCCACCATCAAGATGCCGTGCTTCAGCGTCAGCTCGCGCAGGCGCGGCAGGAAGTCATCGGGCGGGACGAGGTATCCGCCCTCACCCTGGATCGGCTCGACGAAGACCGCCGCCACGCTCTCAGGCGGCGCGACAGTCGTGAAAAGCTCCTCCAGGCGCGCCATCGTGTCGTCGGTGGTGATGCCGCGTGCGACTGTCGGAAAAGGCGCGTGAAACACCGAAGAAAGCAGCGGTGCAAACCGCCTGCGCTGGCTGGCCTTCGAAGCCGTGAGCGAAAGCGCCCCGAAGGTCCTCCCGTGGAACGCACCGATGAATGCGATGTAGCTCGGCCGGCCGGTGGCAAACCGCGCGAGCTTCATCGCCCCCTCGATCGCCTCCGCGCCTGAGTTGGTGAAGAACACCTTGGCCGGAGTCCCTGGCAGGATCTTGGCTTCCAGCCGCTCGGCCAGCTCGATCTCGGACTGGTAGTAGAAGTCGGTGCCCGACATGTGCAGGAAGCGCCGGGCCTGCTCCTCGACCGCGGCCACCACCTTGGGGTGTGAGTGGCCGGTCGTGACCACGGCGATGCCTGCCGTGAAATCCAGGAACCGGTTGCCGTCCACGTCGGTGACCCAGCACCCTTCGCCCCTGTCCATGACAAACGGATATGAGCGCGTGAAGCTGGGAGACATCGCCCGGGCGTCGCGGGCGATCAGGGCGGCCGCTTTGGGTCCGGGGATGGGGGTCTGGAGGAAGGGCTTCTTACGGTCAGTGATCACGCCCGTGAAAATACATCCATGGTCAAGCTAACGGCCGAACAGGTTCAGATTTTGAACGG
>DATFVI010000213.1:0-3929 GCA_035260405.1 Candidatus Dormiibacterota bacterium | reverse complement strand
TGGATCTGCACCGCCTGGTCCGCCGCGCGCTTGGAGGCCTCCGAGGCATAGAGCTTGCACATCGCGGCGAGCATCCGCGCCTCATCCGAGGTTTCGGCCCCAGCCTTCATATAGGTGATCGCCGCGCGGTAGACCATCGTGCGTGCGAGCTCGGTCTCCATCGCCATGTCGGCGAGCTTGAACTGCACCGCCTGGTGCTTCGAGATCGGCACACCGAAAGTGCGCCGTTCCTTGGCGTAAGCGAGCGATGCATCGAGGCACGCCTGGGCGAGGCCCACCGAAAGGGCCGCGATCGCGATGCGCCCTCCCATCAACGTGTGCAGGAACTGGCGGTAGCCACCCCCCTGCGCTCCCAGCAGATGCTCGGCCGGCACCGCGCAGTCCTCGAAGCTCAGGGGATGCGTGTCCGAAGAGTGCCACCCCAGCTTGCGATACGAGGCCTGCACGTGATAGCCCGGCGTGCCGGTGGGGATCATGAGCGCGCTGATCTCTGGGCGGCTGCCGTTTGACTTCCCGGTCACAGCCGTCACGGTCACGCCGGCCGAGATGTCGGTCCCGCAGTTGGTGATGAACTGCTTCGCACCGTTGACGACCCAGTTCCCATCACGAAGCTCAGCCCGAGTCTTGGTCGCGCCGGCGTCGGACCCGGCCTCGGGTTCGGTGAGCCCGAACGCCCACAGCTTCCGGCCCGCCAGAAGGTCCGGCAGCCAGCGCTCTTTCTGGTCCGTCGTGCCGAACTCGTAGATCGGGGACGCCCCCAGGCACACCGCCGCCTCGAGCGTGATCCCGACGCCGGTGTCGGCCCGCGAGATCTCTTCGATCGCCAGGCACAGCGAAAGAAAATCGGCCCCGGCTCCCCCGTACTCCTCAGAGAAGGGGAGGCCGAACAGACCGAGCTCCCCCATCTGGCGCACGACGTCGTAGCCGAACTTCGACTCGCGGTCGAGCTCCTCCGCGGCCGGAGCCACCACCTCCCGGGCGAAGTCCCGGCACGTGTCACGGATCGCCTGCTGTTCGCTGGTCAGCTCGAAGTCCACGTCACCAATCCTTGCATGCAGCTAGATCCTTACCGACATCTCGAATTCGCGCAGAGGCTCCGTGATCTCGTCTCCAGAGCGGCTGAAGCCGTTCCGCCGGTAGAGCGACTCGGCCCTCGAGTTGCCCTCCGTCACCCACAGGAGAACCTGGCTGAAGCCCTCAGCCTTCGCCCATTCGAGGACGGCCGTCACGAGGCGGTCGCCCACTCCCCGGCCCCGCGCGCCTGGGTCGACCCACAAGGACGTCAACGCCGCGGTCCCGGTGACGTTCGATTCGCCGCCGGCGGCCATCCCGACGACCTGGTCGTCGAGCACCGCCACGAATCGCAGCCTCGACGTCACGGCCTGCCGCCAGTCCTCATCGCTGCGATTGATTTCGCCCTCCCACGTTGAGCCGAACGCGTAGGGAGCCTCCTTGAGCGCGGCGAGCCGGATGGTGCGGAAGACCTTCCAGTCCTCAGGTTCGAGCCGGCGGATCTCAGTTGCCGAGGATGAAGACCTTCAACGCCCAGCTGAGCGCGATCGCGCTTCCCGCACCGATCCACAGCAGTTTCCACTGCGAGCGCGTGAGCCGGGGAGACCAGGTGCGGCCGGTCACCACCCCCGCGGCGACGGCGACCACGCCCGCGAACGTACCCG
Organism: Candidatus Dormiibacterota bacterium; assembly: GCA_035260405.1. Classification (GTDB taxonomy): domain Bacteria; phylum Chloroflexota; class Dormibacteria; order Dormibacterales; family Dormibacteraceae; genus Palsa-870. The sequence goes on along the minus strand of DATFVI010000213.1, from coordinate 2,253 downwards.
CGAAGAAAAGCGGGCCGAGCGGAAACAACCTGACGGCGTCCGAGAAGTCGCCCTCCCACATGTAGGCGAACGAACGGGTGCCACCGCAGAACGGGCACGGATGGCCGGTCAGATAGAAGAAGGGACATGGCGGCGCGCCCAGGTGGGCCACCTTCAGGACGAAGTACATACGCGTGTATAGAAGCCATAGGGCCAGCGCGGCCAGCAGGCCGAGGTCGCGCAGCCGGTCCGTCCCCACCGCACGGTTGAGGCTGACCGGAAGCGCGATCACTTGAGGAGCCCGACGATGTCGTCGGTGGTCTCCGCCACCGCGACGCCGGCCTTGCGGAAGGCCTCTTCCTTGCTCTTTGCGGTCCCTCGGTTGCCCGAGATGATCGCGCCGGCGTGCCCCATCCGCTTGCCCTCGGGCGCGGTGCGGCCTGAGATGAAGGCCACGGTCTTGAGCCGGCTGCCGCGACCCAGCAGCTCGGCCGCATGCTCCTCATCGCTCCCACCTATCTCGCCGATCACGACGAGGTGCGTGGTCGCCGGGTCTTTTTCGAACAGCTCGATGACGTCCCGGAAGGTCAGCCCGAGCACGGGGTCGCCACCGATGCCGACGATGGTCGACTGGCCCATCCCGGCAGCGGTGAGCGCCGACGCGACCTCGTAGGTAAGCGTGCCGCTGCGCGAAACGAGCCCGACGGGGCCGCTCGAGGTGATGTTCTGCGGAATGATCCCGATCTTGGCGACGCCCGGAGTGATCAAGCCAGGGCAGTTGGCCCCGATGAGCCGCGCCGCCGGATGGCCGCGCAGGAAGTCCTTCACCTTGATCATGTCCTGGATCGGAATGCCCTCGGTGATGCAGACGATCAACGTGATCCCAGAAGCGGCGGCCTCCATGATCGCATCAGCCGCAAACGGAGGCGGAACGAAGATGCCGGACGCGTTGGCTCCTGTCGCCTCGACCGCATCCGCCACAGTGTTGAAGACGGGCACGCCAAGATGGGTGGTGCCACCTTTCCCGGGACTGGTTCCGCCGACCACGCGGGTGCCCATCGCCAGCATCTGCTCCGCGTGAAACGTGCCCTCGCGGCCGGTGATGCCCTGGACGATCACCTTGCTCGAGGCATCGAGAAGGATGCTCAAGCTCTCACCCTCGTCAGCTCGACGATCTTCTGCGCCGCTTCCCACGCGTTCGCGCCGGGTTCGATGCCGTTCTCTTTGAGGATCTTCCGTCCTTCTTCCTGCCGCGTGCCGCTTAGGCGCACGACAAGCGGCAGCTGCATCTTCAAGTTGTCGCGAGCCGCGACTAGCCCCCTGGCGACCTCGTCTCCGCGAGTGATGCCGCCGAACACGTTCATCAACACGCCCTTGACTTTCGGGTTCATGAGGATCACCGCGAGCGCGTTCTGCACCACCTCGGCCTTCGCGCCTCCGCCGATGTCGCAGAAGTTGGCCGCATGCCCGCCCGCTCGCTGCACGAGGTCGAGCGTGCTCATGCACAGGCCGGCGCCATTGCCGATGATCCCGATCTCTCCATCGAGCGACACATACGTGAGGCCGCGCTTCTTCGCCTCGACCTCATAAGGATCGCCCTCGAGCACGCCGCCATATCGCTGCTCCAGGTCCTTGTGCCGCCACGCAGCGTTCTCGTCGACCTCGAGCTTGGCGTCACCCGCAATCACGTCGCCGCTCTTCGTGACCACCAGCGGGTTGATCTCAGCCGTGACAGCATCGAGCTCCGGGATGGCGCGATAGAGCTTCTTGATCAGGCTCGTCAATGGACGCGCCAGCTCACCCAACCCAGCCTCAAACACGAGACGATTGAGCTCGAAGTCAAGCGGTCCGCGCCACGGATTCGGATACAGCCGCGCGATCGACTCAGGCGACTCTTCAGCCACCTGCTCGATCTCCATCCCACCCTTCGCCGAGAGCATGAGGATGTTGGCGCGAGCGTCGCGATCCACCGTGAACCCGAGATAGATCTCCCGCTCGATCTCGAGCGCGGCTTCGCAGTAGACCAGCGGCACCTTGAACCCCTTGATGTCCATGCCGATGATCTGCGCGGCGGCCGCACGTGCTTCGTCGGGGGTCTTCGCGAGCTTGATACCGCCGGCCTTCCCCCGCCCGCCAACCGGCACCTGCGCCTTGACGGCGACAGGGCCAAGGTCAGCGCAAGCGGCAGCCGCCTCGTCGGGCGTGCGCGCGACCTTGCCCGGCGGGATGGCAATGCCCAAGGACGCGAGGACTTCTTTGGCCTGGTACTCGAGA
>DATFVI010000212.1:0-8031 GCA_035260405.1 Candidatus Dormiibacterota bacterium | reverse complement strand
GTGCGCCACGAGACCGATGGAGCGGGCCATCACTGCCAGGCCCCGACACACCCTCCATGAGATGCCCAGCTCGCTCGCGATGGCGCCGATGGCGCCGGTCGCGTTGACCGGCAGCTCGCGGCCAAAGACGCGTGTCGCCTCGTCGCCGACGAGCCGCATGAGCTCGACGTAGCGGCCCGACAAACCATTCACGGCAGCCACCTCGAAAAGCTTCGCGGTGCGCGGGTCCACCGGCTTGTGGATCGGATGCCCGAGACCGGCGACCGGTTGCTTACTTGCTTTGTGATCGCTCACGATGCGGCTTGCGATGGCTCTCAGGTCCGCGCTCGAATGGGCTGCATCCGCGGGGAGCCGAAGAACTTCTTTCTCGACCCTCTCCCCGACCCTCTCCCCTACGGGGAGAGGGGGATTACCTAGCGCGGTCTGCAGCATCCGGGCGGCGTCTTCCGCGGAGCCGCCGAACCGGTCGCCCATCCCCAGCAGGCCCGCCGCCACGGCGCCCTGCAGCGATTCCGGCGCGCCGAAATATGTGAGGCGCGCGGCGATCGCGCTGGGCGTCATGCCGTGCTCTACCAGCGTCACCGTGATGGCGTTGAAAACGATCGACTCCTGTTGGCTCGGCAAGCGCCCCTTCAACTCGAGAAAGGCGACGTCGCCCAACGAAAACTTCCCGATCAAGTCCTCGACGAGGTCGTATCCGCGCACGACGATGCGATCGGCAGAACTCCAGCCCATTTCGGACTTGAGCTTTTTGGTCACTGGCGGCTGACGGTCAGCCTGGTCTTGTAGCCTGCACCGCCGAACTCGGTTTCGGGCACGAGCTTGACCTGGCTGCGAAACACCAGCCTGGTGTGGATCGCCTCGGTGATGTCTGCCACGAGCTTGGCATTGGACTCCTCTCCATCGGGGACCTCGATCTCGATTGGAACCGGCGGCATGATGCTCACCTCTCCCTTGTTCCGAACGACTCGAGCCCGACCGGTGACGCGAGGCCGGAACTCACCTACCACCGACAGGATCGCAGTCGGGTACACGTTCACTCCTCGCACGATGAACATGTCGTCCCGCCGCCCGAGGACGCGCATACGGAAAGTCGTGCGCTCGCACGCGCACGAGGTTCCCTCGATTCGCACTATGTCCGAGCCGCGGAACCGCACCACCGGCATCGCCTCTCGCGTCAGCGCCGTGTAGACGAGCTCACCGACCGCGCCTGTCTCGATCTCCATCGGCTCGAGGGTCTCAGGGTCGATCAGCTCCGGCCACACGTGACCCATGCCGCAGAAGTGCATGCCCTGCTGGTGCGGGCATTCGCCGAAAAGGGATGGGGCGACGTCCCCGATGCCCATGACTTCCGTGACCGTTACCCCTAGCACCTTCTGAATGTGGTCTCGGATCGCGGGGATGCCGCCACCTGGCTCGCCACCCGTGACGATGTGAGTCAGGGGGATCGCGCTCGGCTGATCGTCCGTCTTCTCCAGGCGGTTGGCCAGGTACTGGGCGAAAGACGCGGTTGCCAGCAGAGTGTCGGCCATATCGGCGCGAAGCGAGAACACGACTCGCTCGGTGTCGCCGGGCGCCACCGGAATCGTTCGCGAACCGATTCGCAACAGGGCGAAATGCGTGTGACCCGCGACGAAAGGCCCCGCTCCGAACGTGGTGAGCACGCTGCTGTGCTCGTGGATGCCGGTGGCGTAGTACGTGCGAGTTCCCATCACGGTCCAGGTCTCCATGTCGGCTCGCGTCAGGGCGAGGGCGTTCGGAGAGCCGGTCGTGCCGCTGGTCTGATACACCCGCTTCACCAGGTTCGGTTCGACGCACAGGTTGCTGCCGAACGGAGGATCCTCGTCGAGCGCGGCTCTGAATTCCTCCTTGTTCGTGAATGGGAGATTCTTCAAGTCGCCGAGGCCGACGAACGATGAGCCCAGCCCTGCCTCTCGGAACTTGCGCGCATAGAAGAGAGAGGATTCCCTGAGCCTGCGGAACTGGCGCTCCCAGGCGCCCGCGGCAAGCCGGAAGGAGTCTTCGGCGCTTGCGGTCTCGATCTCCCGCTCCCAGATCCAATCGCGATCGCACGTGTCATCGCCGAGCCGGTTGCCTTTCGATTCCATGCCGAAACATGATGCGCGAACCTGGGGTCCCAGCGAACTCACGGCGTAGCCTTTGAGTTCGTGGGGCGTATACCCTTCGGGCGATGACCCCCCTCCTTCCGACGACCGTGGTCGGCAGCTACCCGCAGCCTGAGTGGCTGGTCGACCGCGCGATGCTGGGCAGCCGGCTGCCTCCCCGAACGCGAGCCCTGGAAATCTGGCGCGTCCCCGCCGCGGTCCTCGAGCAGGCGCAAGACGACGCCACCGTGGTTGCGATACGCGACATGGAGCGCGCGGGCATCGACATCATCACCGACGGTGAGGTGCGGCGGGAGAGCTACTCCAACCGCTTTGCCACAGCGCTCGAGGGGATGGATCTTGACAATCCAGGCACCGCCCTGGACCGCACCGGGCATCCCAACCCGGTGCCGCGGGTGGTCGGACCGATCCGCCGCGTTCGGCCGGTCGAGGTGCGCGACGTGAAGTTCTTGCGAGCGAACACCGACCGCCCGATCAAGGCGACGCTACCGGGCCCGTTCACGATGTCGCAGCAGGCGCAGGACGACCACTACCACGACGAAGAGGCGTTCGCGATGGCGCTGGCCGAGGCCGTCAATGCCGAGGTACGCGACCTCTTCGCCGCGGGAGCCGACGTGGTGCAGCTGGACGAACCGTATCTGCAGGCGCGATCCGAGAAAGCCGAACGATTCGCGATCAAGGCGATCAACCGCGCGCTCGAAGGTGTCGAGGGCACGACAGCCCTTCACACATGCTTCGGCTACGCGCACATCGTGCATTCACGGCCCAACGGCTATCCCTTCCTCGAACAGCTCGCTGACGTTTCCGCAAAGCAGATCTCGCTCGAATCGGCGCAGCAGAATGTCGACCTGTCGGTGCTGAGGTCGCTGCGCCACAAGACCCTCATCGTCGGTGTCATCAACCTGGCCGACGAGAGTCCGGTCGAGGACGTGGATGCCGTCGCGGTCAGGATCCGTAAGGCCCTCGAGTTCGTCGACGCCGAGCGGCTGATCGTCGCTCCCGACTGCGGCATGAAGTACCTACCCCGCGAGAAAGCTTTCGGAAAGCTTTCCGCGCTCGCGAACGCCGCTGCGGTGGTGCGCGGAGAGCTCTAGAGGCGCGCCTCTAGCGGGAGGGTGATTGCCTCGCGCGGCGCGCGACCAGGCTCAGCTCCTCGATCGCCTCGCGCGCCAGCCTGACCGCTCTCGCGTACGCAGCTTTGCTGGGACGCCGGGCCCGGCCCTGCAACGACGCGTCGATGAACCTCTTCGCCTGCTCCGACGGATCCTTGGCCAATCTCATCCTCCAATCAACTCCGACCAGACACGATCAACGATAAGCTCCGCGAACCACTCGGACCAGTATTTCTGCTTCAGCTTCTTCTTCGCCAGGTAGTTTCTGAACTCGGGCGTCACTTCCAGCTCGGCGATGAGGAGCGCGGTGACGTCGTCCGGCCGGATCTCCTTTATGTATGCGTGCGTGGCTGAGTACGCGTGCTTCGCCTTCGCCTTCCAGGCGGCCATGTCGTCCTGCAGGAGCGTGGTCAGGCTCGCGTCTTTCAAGTCCTGCAGCTTCTTTTGGGTCAGCGCCATCTCATTTCCATAGAACCATGCGAGTCGCCCAGACCGCTGCTGCGAAGACGGCTGAAACCTCCACCGCGAACAGGCCGACAGTGGCGCCGTACGCCCAGCTCGGGCCGGCGCCGACGAGCCAGGCAAGGCACGCCAGGACCGCGACCAGGCACAGCGCAAACTGGGCCAGCAGGATTCCGCCAATTTTGCGGTAGGGCTCGACCACCAGCTCTGATACTTCCCCCGAGTACGACTGGTACGAGGCGATGATGATCCCCAGGAAGACCAGCACGAAGCCGGCGAGGGCGGCGGAAGCGCCGAGGATCGCGAGCACGACGTCCTTCTCCACGATCAGCGGCCCAACCACTCCCGGGCTTCTTCGGGTGTCGCGAAGTAGGCAACCTCGAGAGTTGTAGCCGGAACCTGATCGAGGCTCGCCTTCAGGTTGACGCCCGCGAGCACGCTGGACGGAACAACTACGGCGAAATGTTTCAAGCCTGCCGCCAACGCCCGGGGAACCCACTCCTTGTTGGCGCGGTCCTGGTCGGCCGGGTTCAGGACTTTCTGGCGGCGGCAGTCCGCGAGGATGCGCGTGCCGTGGTGTTTTCTGAGAGCCACGATCTCGGCCTCGAGCAGCTCCGCAAACTCGGCCGCATTCGCCCAACCTTGCCACTCCACCAGGACGAACTGACCGTCACCGTCCCACCGGACCGAGGCGACGCCCGGCACATCGAAGTAGACATCGTGCGAATCCGGGTCCATGGGTTCGCCCAAGAATAAGGAGCGCCCCGGCCTACCGGCACCCTTCAGGCCGCCTGGTCTCCCTAAGCGATCAGCGGCTCAACCAGTCTCGGGCTTCCTCGGGTGAGGCGAAATAGGCAAGCTCGAGCCTCTCGGGGCGAACCTTGCCCAGCCTCTCCTTGAGATTCGCAGCAGCAAGCCCGCTGGACGGAAGCACGACAGCTAAACGTTTCAGCCCCGCGACAAGGGCCCTGGGAAGCCAGTTTTCGTTGGCTCGGGTCTGGTCCGCCGCGGTCAGACCTTTCTGCAGCCGGCAGTCGGCGAGCATGTGCTTTCCACGGTGCTTTCTCAAGGCCGTGATCTCGGCCTCGAGCAGAGCCGCGAATTCGGCCGCGTTGGCCCAGCCCCGCCATTCCACCAGGACGAGCTGCCCGTCCGCGTCCCAGCGGACCGAGGCGACGCCCGGCACATCGAAGTAGACATCGTCTGCTTCCGGGACCATGGTCTGGCCAAAGAATAAGAGAGGCCCGGTGTCCGCGGGACCCTTCAGGCCGCTTTCATTCTCAGTGCTTAATCTCCCAGTAGTGCTCATCTATAGCGGTTCCCATCAGGCTGTCCACTCGTGTTCTTTCCGTTCAGATGGCCCGTTGAATAAACATTCGCTTTACAGTTGCACCACTTCAATGCCTGATTCCGCTTCCCGAAGCGTCGTCCTGGTTGCCGCGAAGGTGGTAGGTGGCGACCCTGCGCGACCCTGAACTCATCTCCCAGGGCGAACCGGCAGCCCGTCGAGTCCAGGTCCTGATCGTCCAGGATCATCCGCTGCTCGCATCGGCGATCGCCAGGGTGCTCGAGGGCCAGCCCGACCTGGCCGTCTTCGGCGTATCGAGCTCCGGTGCCGACGCAGTCGAAGCGGTGGCCCAGCACAGGCCGGACGTGGTGCTGATGGATTTCCGGCTGCCCGACGTCACCGGGCCGGCGGCCGCTCGGACGATCAAGCTCGCCCACGCGGACGCCGCGATCGTTTTTCACAGCGCCGACGAATCCGAAACCGCGCTGCTGGACGCGATCGACGCCGGCGCGACCGCCTACCTGACCAAGGACGCGACGGCGGACCAGATCATCGAGGCGGTCCGCCGAGCATCCGCCGGCGAAGTGCTGATTCCCGTCGAGCTGTTCGCGCGCGCGATCGCACGCCAGAGGGCCGTCGTGACCAAGAAACGTGAGCGCGAGCAGCTGCTGGCCGAGTTCACGCCACGGGAGCTCGACGTCTTGCACCTGCTCGCGGAAGGCCTCGACACGACCTCGATGTCCCGGCGGCTTGGAATCGCTCCCCACACCGTCGAGTGGCACGTCCGCCATGTGATCGAGAAGCTGCAGGTCCATTCGAAGCTGCAGGCGGTCATCGCCGCGGCGCGCAAGGGCCTGATCGAGCTCTAAAGGCGCCTCTCGCCGCCCCCTCTTTCGCCATCCCCTTACAGGGGCTGCCACCCGCGTTGAACCATGGCGACAGCAGAGAGAGGCTCGATGTAGTAAGAGGCATGATCGGCATCACGTGGGTCGGGAGGCGGCCTCTCCTTGCTCTCGCCGGGGTCCTCGCTTTCTCCGCGTGCGGCGGCGGCGCAGCCGCCACCTCGGCGCCTCCCACACCGGGCATCAACTTCACGATGGTGGCTCAGAACCTCAGCGGCGTCTCGGGTTCCGGCACCATCGTCAAGGGGACCGGTTCCTTCGTCGTCACGATCAAACTGACCGGGTTCGCTCCGAACTCGAGCCACGTCTCTCACGTTCACGCTGGAAGATGCTCGCAACCAGGCGGCATCGCCTACGCGCTCGTGCAGGTGATCGCGGATGCTTCGGGAGCGGCCACAGCAACGACAACAGTTCCAGCCTCTTACATCGTCCCCGCGTCGGGCTGGTATGTGAACGTCCACCACGGACCCGACTTCACCGATGCCGATTACGCGCCGAGCGACTCGTGCGGAGACCTCTCGGCGGCCTGAACCGGACCGAGCCGATCCAACGGTGAGATCACGGAAGCCATCCGCTTAGAGGGGTGGCACGCCGTCCTCCCCCATGGCGACAAAACAGGCGGTCGAGCGTACTAACAGCGCATGCAGCTGAGGAGGGGACCGCCGACGAACACGCCAGCTGCCCCGCAATCGCCACCGCTCCGCTTGATCAAGGCGCCGCTGGTGGCTGCCCGCGCGCCCCGCGCCGGGGGCCTGTGGAAACCCCTCAAGAGCTACTCCATACGTGTGGTTGCCGCCATGTTGCTGGTGACGATCCCGCTGTTCGTCACCCTCGGCGTGGTGATCCAGAGCTGGAGCACGCAGACCAGCATCGCGCAGGCCAAGACGCTGGCGGAGGCAACGGCCCAGAGCGCCGCGGTGCGGATCACCGACTGGGTGGAAGAGCGACAGGCCGAGCTCCAGATCCTCGCCCAGAACCAGGTCGGAGCACTTGCGGCTTCGGACGTCGAAAGCCAGCTTAGGGCCGCGGGCCCGTCGCACCCGTCTTTCGAAAGCCTCCAGGTGTTCGATGCGAAGGGCGCCATCGTCGGGTCGTCCGCGCCCGGCACCACGCTTTCGGCCACCCCGTCGGGCGGCACGTTCGCCAACAGCCTGAGCGTCGAGACGATTGGGCCCGTTCAGATCAAGGGCGGCGAACTCATCTGGGTTGCCACCGCGCCAATCCTGGGTCCAGACGAGCAACCGCTGGGAGTCGTCGCCGGCGACCTAGACCTGACCGCTCTCGAGAGCCTGCTGAACCCCTACGGCAAGGACGAGGTGACAACAGCGGACCACGAGACCCACATCGTGAATGCGGAACACCTTCTCGTCTACAGCTCGGAGTTTGGCCCGCTCACGGACGACGCGCTGGCGCTGCCAAAAGGAACGCTGAAAACGCCCGCCGAGGCCGCGCTGTACAGCCAGGCCATGACCGCCGGCGCGGGCGCGGCCGAGACTGTGGACTACCGCGGCCACCACGTCCTGGCCGGCTATGAACCCATACCGATGCTCGGCTGGGTCGTGGTCGCGTCAATCGATACCTCGACGGCGCTGGCTCCCCTGACCCAGCAGGAATTGCGGGTCTCGCTGCTCCAGACGCTGACCTTCCTGCTGCTGATTGGTTTCGCCATTGCCGTCGCCATCCTGACGACGCGGCCGCTCGGAGCCCTTTCCCGCGCCGCCGCAAGCGTCGAGGCGGGAGACCTGACGGCGCGGGTGCATCTCCGCGGCGGCGAGGAGGTTCGTGTGCTCGGCGCCACCTTCAACGCGATGGTCGAGCGCCTGAGCGGTGTTCTGGTGCGCTTGAGAGGCGAGGTCACCGAGTCCGCCACCAAGCTCTCCGAGGTTGCCGAGCAGCTCGCCGCCGCGACCCTCGAGCAGACCACCGCCGCCACCGCCACCTCGGCGAGCATGGAGGAGGTCGCGCGCAGCTCGGGCGCGATCGCGGACACCGTGGACCGAGTGGCCATCCAGGCCGGGGAGGCGCAGACCAACCTGGAGCTCGCTCAAACCGACCTCAAGGCCTCCGGTGACCGCACTCTCGCGCTGGCCGGCCGCGTCAACGAGATCGAAGGCATCCTCGAGCTGATCGACGACATCGCC
>DATFVI010000211.1:0-3461 GCA_035260405.1 Candidatus Dormiibacterota bacterium | reverse complement strand
GCGGGCTCATCCGCCTAGGCGGCCGAGCTCGGCGTTGCCGGCTGCGCTACTCGCTTACAGGTCTACCGACATGCGCGCTGCGTTGCTCGCCGGCGCCTTGATCTCGGCCGCCGATGCGGCGATTTTCCGCCGAACCTCCGGAGCAGGACACTAGCCGTGCTCAAAGTCGAGGGCTTGAACGTCCGTTATGGCAAGAGCCATGTCGTCTTCGACTTCAGCGTCGAATTGCAAGATGGCCAGCTGCTCGCGGTCCTGGGCCGCAATGGCGCGGGCAAGACGACCACGATCCGAGGGATCGTCGGATTACTTCCGGGCGCGTCGGGAAAGGTCAGCGTCGGAGGCCGCGATATGAGCGGCTGGCCGGCCCACCGCAGGACGCGAGGGGGAATTGCCTACGTGCCCTCCGGTGCGCGCTGCTTCCAGAACCTGACCGTCGACGAGAATCTCGAGATCGCCTCCCACGCCAACGGCGACCACGGCTGGACGAAGAAGCGGGTCTGGGAGCTGTTCCCCAAGCTCGAGCCCTTGAAGAACAACCTTGCCGGCGGCCTCTCCGGCGGCGAGCGTCAGATGCTGGCGGTCGGGCGCGCGCTCATGGGCAATCCGCGCGTGATGCTGCTGGACGAACCGACCGAAGGACTTGCGCCCGTGCTGGTGCAGTCGATCGGGACGCTGCTAGCAACGCTCAAGTCGACGGGCGTGTCGATCCTGCTCGCCGAACAGAATCACCACATGGCGCTGCGCGTCGCCGACTCGGCCGCCTTCATCGAAAAGGGGCGCATCGTCGAGGTGCTCCCGGCCGCGCAGGCGCGGGACAGCGCGGTACTGCACCGCATCCTCGGCGTCTGATCCGATTTCGGCTCGTCAACATTTAGCGGCGTTTTCACGCACCGCTGGCGCCAAACGTTCGGAATGTTGCCTGTTATTTGGCTCGTCTGGCGCCAACGGTGCGGATTTCGCCTCGGCAGGTTCCGCGAGCCTCATAAGACCTGAAGCTGTCCAGAACGGCCGTTTTCAGGGTCTCAACACGTGGTGGTCGGCTTGTCGACGATGTTCTACTGGGGACGATGGGTGTCGCGCCACATCGCGAGCCAGTTCCGGACGAGTCTCCGAGGCGTCGACGCCGCGCGACTGCCATCGCGGCGGTTGCCGTTGTCGCTGTCGCCGCGGCGGGCGTCGTGTACCTGAGGTCGGGCTCCACGCTCAGGACTGGGACATCCGTTACGCCGACTCCGCCGGCCGGCCCCAACCCGGTGACCTACTCCTTCGTCACTCCAACCCTCGGATGGGCCGTGCTCAACGTCACCAACCCTCCTTCTCCGCCGGCGCAGTTTGAAGTGTTCAGCACCACCGACGGCGCGCAGCACTGGAGACTTCAGTTCACCGGTCACGGCAGCACTCCTGGATTCGCCCAGCTCACTGTTCACCTGTTCGACAGTTCCAACGGCTTCATGGCCCTAGGCCTCCCCTCGACGGGACAGGAGTTGTACAGGACGGTCGACAGGGGTGCCACGTGGACCCAGGTCCAACTCCCGTCGCCGCCCTGCGTGGAGGTCACCTTTGTTGATGCACGACAGGGATGGGCTCTGGTGCAAGACCCGGACGAGTCCACAAGCGGTCAGCTCTTCGATCTCTACGCGACCAGCGACGGCGGCGCATCCTGGCACCGTCTTCCCAATCCACCCCGCGACGCGTACTACATGGCCATTCGTGCGCCTGATGAAGCGTCGATGGGCAGCCTCGGAGCTGGGCCTCCCCACCTGTACACCTCCACCGATGCGGGCCAGAGTTGGCTGCGGCATGACTTGCCTCCGCCTCCGGGCCAGAGCTGGGACTCAAACGGCCACGGAACGACCGTCCACTTACTTCCTGGACATGGAGCAGTCGCCACCACCGGTATTACCACGACGCCTGCAAACGTAAGTGAGCCGGCGGTTTTCACGTCCTTTGATCGAGCGAGCAGCTGGCGTTACCTGGCGCCTCCACCGGGCGACGTCGCATACCAGGACGCTTCTCACTGGTGGGCCGTTAAGGACACCGCGCTCTTCAAGTCTGCAGACGCGGGACAGACCTGGAAGCAGATCACGAATACGCTCCCGCGTTGGCAGCTCGTGCCGCATGTCCTAGACGCGAAGCACGCGTGGGCCGAACTGAGCGTGGTCCGCGGATTCGGGCTTGGTCTTACAGATGACGGCGGGTTGCATTGGCGACCCGCCAACGTGCCCTCGACCACCTGACACGGACCGTGTCAGGGCCAAGCGGATTCGGTCGAGCTGATCGAGATCGAAACCAGGCGTTTCAGGGTCTCAAAACAGTTGGTCGGGCGGGGGAGATTTGAACTCCCGGTCTCCTGGTCCCAAACCAGGCGCTTTACCGAGCTAAGCCACCGCCCGAGCGAAGTGATTCAACCAGACAGGCGCTCCAGCGCGCCCGACTCCAGCATGGCGCGCACGGCGCGCGCCCGATGACTGTACAGGCGCTTCTCCTCCGGCGGCATCTCGCCAAACGTCTTCCCGGTTCCGGGCACGAGAAAAATGGGGTCGTAGCCGAAGCCCGCCTGGCCGCGCCACTCGGGCACGATCTCGCCGCGACATTCGCCCTCGAAGGTCTCGGCCGGCCGCCCCGGCGCCGCCAGCGCCACTACACACACGAATCGCGCGTTCCAGGGCCTCGGCTTGCCCTCCAGGCGTTTCAACAACTCTGCCGTCCGCTCCACCTGCGTAGGTGCGAGGCGGGCGGAGTGCAATCCCGGGAAGCCCCCCAGCGCCTGCACCTCGACTCCCGAGTCGTCGCCGAGGGCAGGCAGGTCCGCCCGGCCGCACGCCGTTTCGGCTTTCAGCCGGGCGTTCCCCGCGTAGGTCTCCCCCACCTCATCGACCTCCGTGTCGAACGCGACGAGCTCGAATCCCGTCTCCGCCATCAGCTCTCGATACTCCCGCAGCTTCCCGGCGTTGCCGGTCGCGATGACGAGCCGGCGCCGCTCAGGCAAGCGAGACGATGGCTCGCTTTTGGCCGACGATGAGCTCCTTGATCCCCTTGCCCGCCAGGGCGAGCATCGACTCGAGCTCGGCGCGCGAGTACGGCGCGCCCTCGGCCGTGGCCTGGAGCTCGACCAACCGTGCGTCTTCCGTCATCACGCAGTTGAGGTCGGTCGAGGCGTGAAAGTCCTCCGCGTAATCCAGGTCGAGCATCGGTGTGCCGTCGACGATGCCGCAGCTGACCGCAGCCAGGTACTGGCGCACCGGTACCTCCGCGACCATGCGGGCGTCCTTCATGCGCTTGATCGCCATGTACAGCGCACAGAAAGCGCCCGTGATCGAGGCGGTGCGGGTGCCGCCATCCGCCTGCAGCACATCGCAGTCGAGCGTGATCGTCCGCTCGCCGATCTTGCCCATGTCCACCGCGGCGCGGAGCGAGCGCCCGATCAGGCGCTGAATCTCGTGCGTCCGGCCACCGATGCG
>DATFVI010000210.1:0-2031 GCA_035260405.1 Candidatus Dormiibacterota bacterium | reverse complement strand
TTCCTGGCAGTGAAGCCCCTGCGCAAGCACGCGCGGATCGATGCGATCTCCGACAGGCTCCGCGACATGGAGCCGGAGGAGCTGTTCTACTGGTACAGCAAGAGCATGGCCGCCGGCGAAGGCCGGAAGGCGCAGCGCGCCCTCCGCATCATGATCGCGGACGACTAAGAGGAACGATGACCGCCCGCCCCGAGGTGCTCATCGAGCGCTGGTTCCCGATCGACGTGATCGGCGCCGAGAGCATGCGCGAGCGGGGCGCGTCCAGTGCGCTGCCTCCGCTCTACTTTCTACACGTCTGGTGGGCAAGGCGTCCGCTGACAACTAGCCGCGCGGCGATCCTCGCTAGTGTGCTGCCGGTTTGGAGTGCGGACTGGCCGAGTCACCTGGGTGACAAGTTTAAGACCGAGGAAAGCTATAAAGCATGGTTCTTGAGGCTCTGCGGAGTTTTTGGGGATCCTGTGGCGGGTCGGAAGCTAATCACTGCAGCGAAATCCCGAGGCATCAAGCTGAAGGTCCCCCCATACACGCAGCGGCGTGCGTTCACGGTTGGCCCGACTAGCGAGTACCTGGAGACCTTAGCAGCCCGTGGTGAAAGTTGGCGAAAGATCCATCGCGAGAAGCGCGGGTGGGACCGTACACTGCGGACCATGGCGATGGGAAAACGGAAGAGCGAGCAAGCGCCGATGTGGATTCCGACCACCGACCTGCCGGTCTCGCCGGGCCATCCGTTTTACACGCGGTTGAACGCCATCCTCGACGAGGCCGGCTTCGACCGATTTGCCGAGGCGCAGTGTCAGGCGTTCTACGCGCCCGTGATGGGGCGGCCCGGCCTGCCGCCGGGCCGGTACTTCCGGTTGTTGTTGCTCGGCTACTTCGAAGGGCTCGACTCCGAGCGCGGCATCGCCTGGCGCGCGGCGGATTCCCTGGCGGTGCGCCGCTTCGTGGGTCTCGGCGTGGACGCCGCCGCCCCGGATCATTCCACGATCTCGCGCACGCGACGGCTGATTGACGTGGAGACGCACCGGGCCGTGTTCACGTGGGTGCAGGAGCGTCTGGTGACCGCCGGGCTGCTCCAGGGGCGGACCGTGGCGATCGACGCCACGACGCTGGAGGCGAATGCGGCGATGCGAAGCATCGTGCGCCGCGACACTGGCGAGAGCTACCAGGACTTCCTGACCCGGCTCGCGGCCGCGTCGGGCATCAAGACGCCGACGCGCGAGGCCCTGGCGCGCCTCGATCGGCGACGGAAGAAGCGGACGTCGACCACGGACTGGGAGAATCCCTCCGACCCCGACGCCAAGATCACGAAGATGAAGGATGGCCGGACGCACCTGGCCCACAAAGCGGAGCACGCCGTCGATCTGGACACCGGGGCGCTGGTCGCCGTGACCCTGCAGGGCGCGGACGTGGGCGACACCACCAGTCTGATCGAGACCGCGATCATGGCGGCGGAGCAGGTGGACGCGGCGTCGGCGCCCGCGGCCCTGGCCGAGCTCGTGGCCGATCGCGGGTATCACAGCAATCAGATGCTGGTCGATCTCCGCGCGGTCGGGGTGCGCAGCTACATCGCCGAGCCCGAGCGCGGCCGTCGCTGCTGGACGACGACCCCCGAGGCGCAGGCCCCGGTCTACGGCAATCGCCGGCGCGTGCACGGGGCCCGCGGCCGACGGCTGATGCGCCGGCGCGCTCAGTACGTCGAGCGCTCGTTCGCCCACGTCTATGACACCGGCGGGATGCGGCGGACGCATCTCCGTGGTCACGAGAACATTCTCAAACGGCTCCTCGTCCACGCCGGCGCGTTCAATCTCGGCATTCTGATGCGGCAGGCGTTCGGCCGGGGCACGCCGCGCGGGCTGCAAGGGCGGCCGTTCGATGCCGGCGCGCTTGAAATCCCGCTCCGCACGCTCGTCGACGACCTCTGGGCGCTTCGCAAACGTTTCTGGCGCCTCCCACAGCCCGCACTGCCCATCCTGCCCACCCATTGGACCGTCGTGCTCGCGTGCTGAGTTCTGTCACTTCCACCACGGGCTG
>DATFVI010000209.1:0-2442 GCA_035260405.1 Candidatus Dormiibacterota bacterium | reverse complement strand
CGCGACCTGCTGTCGCGCATCGAGCTGCAGTCGGAGATGTACAGGCTGCGCGACGAGTCGAAGTCGTCCAGCGGCCAGCGCAAGCAGAAGGCGATCAAGCGCCTGAAGGTCGTCGAGGACTTCCGCAAGTCGAACGCCAGCCCGACATGGATGGTGCTCGAGGTGCTGCCGGTCATTCCGCCAGAGCTGCGCCCGATGGTCCAGCTGGACGGTGGCCGCTTCGCAACCTCAGACCTGAACGACCTGTACCGCCGCGTGATCAACCGCAACAACCGCCTGAAGAGGCTGCTCGAGCTCGGCGCGCCTGAGATCATCGTGCGCAACGAGAAGCGGATGCTCCAGGAGGCGGTCGACGCCCTGATCGACAATGGCCGGCGCGGTCGCGCGATCACCGGCACCGGCAACCGGAAGCTGAAGTCCCTCTCCGACATGCTCAAGGGCAAGCAGGGCAGGTTCCGCCAGAACCTACTCGGCAAGCGCGTGGACTACTCGGGCCGCTCCGTGATCGTGGTCGGTCCCGAGCTGAAGCTGCACGAGTGCGGCCTGCCCAAGAAGATGGCGCTCGAGCTGTTCAAGCCGTTCGTGATGCGCGAGCTCGTCAACAAGGGATACACCACCAACATCAAGTCGGCCAAGCGAATGGTCGAGCGCAGCCGGACAGAGGTCTGGGACGTCCTGGACGAGGTCATCCGCGACCACCCGGTGCTGCTCAACCGCGCCCCGACACTTCACCGCCTGGGCATCCAGGCATTCATGCCGGTGCTGGTCGAGGGCTCCGCGATCCAGATTCATCCCCTGGTGTGCGCAGCCTTCAACGCCGACTTCGACGGCGACCAGATGGCCGTGCACGTCCCGCTCTTCAGCGGCGCCATCGCAGAGGCGAAGAACCTCATGATGTCGTCGCAGAACATCCTGTCCGCGGCGGACGGCCACCCCGTGGTGGCGCCGACGCAGGACGTGGTCCTCGGCTGCTACTGGCTGACCGCCGCACGTGGCGACATGCCGAAGGGCGAAGCGGTCTCCAAGCTGCATGCGTTCAGCTCGCAGAACGAGGTCGTGCTCGCGCTGGAGAGCAAGGTCGTCAAGCTCCAGGAATGGATCCGCGTCCGCATTGGAGACACCCTGCTCGTCACAACGCCAGGGCGTGTCGTCTTCAACCAGCCTCTCCCCGTCGGTAAGGCGCCCATGGAATCCGTCATGGAGCCGCTGCCGTTCCAGAACGCCCACTACGACCGCAAGCTGCTGCGCACGCTGGTCGCTGAGCTGTACCGCCTGTACGGCAGCGACACCACGGCGATCGTGGTCAACGACATCAAGCGGCTTGGTTTCCGTTACGCCACCCAGGCCGGGGTCACGGTCTCGGCCATGGACATTCCGCACCCGCCGGAGAAGTGGGAGATCATCCACGCCACCGAGAAGGAAGTCGCCGACGTCGAGAAGATGTACCGCCGCGGTGTCATGACCGACGACGAGCGCTACCGCAAGGTGATCGAGCTGTGGCAGCTCGCCTATGAAAAGGTGGGCAACGCCACCGAGGTCGCCTTCGATAAGTTCAGCCCGATCTGGATGATGATGGGCTCGGGCGCCCGTGGAAACATCCAGCAGATCCGGCAGCTGGCGGGTATGCGCGGCCTGATGGCCGACCCGACCGGCCGGATCATCGACCTGCCGATCATGGCCAACTTCACCGAGGGCCTGACCGTGCTCGAGTACTTCATCTCGACACACGGAACTCGCAAGGGCCTCGCCGACACCGCGCTCCGCACGGCCGACTCCGGCTACCTGACGCGCCGTCTCGTCGACGTCGCGCAGGACGTCATCGTGCGGGAAGAGGACTGCGGCACGACCAATGGAATCTGGATTCGTGACATCACCCCCGAGCGGGCGAAGAACGAGCCCATCTACGAGAAAATCGCGGGCCGAGTCTCGGCCGAGGACATCACCGTCGACGGCAAGGTCCTCGTCCCGACTGGCACGGCGATCACGGACGACAACGCGCGCAAGATCATCGCGGCCGGCGTGCCGGTCAAGATGCGCTCGGTCCTGGTGTGCGAGGCGCGCGAGGGCGTGTGCCGCACGTGCTACGGCCGCAACCTCGCAACGGGCAAGGTGGTGGAGATCGGCGAGGCGGTGGGTGTCATCGCCGCGCAGTCGATCGGCGAGCCGGGCACCCAGCTGACGATGCGAACGTTCCACACCGGCGGTGTCGCCGGAGTGGACATCACCCAGGGTCTACCCCGCGTGGAGGAGCTGTTCGAGGCTCGCATCCCCAAGGGCAAGGCGATCATCGCCGAGATCGATGGGGAGCTCGAGATCATCCGCCAGGAGGGCTCGCGCAAGGTGCGCGTGATCTCCAAGGAAGAGTTCGAGGTTTCCTACCCGGTCGACCCCAAGATGCAGGCGCTCGTCAAGAGCAAGGACGACGTCATGGAGGGCCAGGAG
>DATFVI010000208.1:0-12027 GCA_035260405.1 Candidatus Dormiibacterota bacterium | reverse complement strand
CCGATGTCCTCCTGCTGAATCTCATCTGAGAAGGCGATCGTCTGCTGCATCGATTCCCAACCCGCGCCGGTGCCGGGCTCGGCGAAGAACCATTCGAAGATCGTGAGGGTGCGATCGACTCCCATCGGGAGGATCACGTTGGTGCTGATGTTGTCCTGGTAGATGTTCAGCATCGTGTTGGGGAAGATCCAGTAGTAGAGGGCGTTGTCTTCCGCGCCGGGCATGCGTATGTAGCGGCGGTCGCGCCCCGGCACCTCCCCGGGCTTCAGCTCGCGGATGGGCGCATGCTGCTTCGAGTAGTAGCGGAATGTCTCGACCCGATAGTTGTCGTACTCGAGCTCCTTGAACAGGCCGGGGTGCGCGATCGGCAGGTGATATCCCTCGAGGTAGTTGTCGACGTACACCTTCCAGTTGCACCCGATGTCGTAGTCGCGACGTTCAACCCGGCGCATGTTCGACATCTCGTATCCGGCCGAGGCGATCTCTGAGGGGATGGCTCCGATCCAGTCGGCCAGCGGGGCGGCATTCGAGTCGAGGTTGGCGAAGACGAATGGTCCCAGGGTGTCGACGCGAATCGGCACCAGACCGAATTCGGCCTTGTCGAAATCCTCTGTGCCTTCCATCTCACGCGCCACCTGGAGCTTGCCGTCGAGACCGTAGACCCAGCCGTGGTAGCCACACTGAAGCGACTTGCGATTGCCGCGTGTGGTCACAACCTGGGCGGCGCGGTGCCGGCAAACGTTGTAGAAGCCCCGCAACTTTCCGTCCTGTGCATGCGTCAAGAGAATCGGCTCGTCGAGGATGCTCGCGGGCTTGAAGTCACCGACCCTCGCGAGCTCGCTCATGTGCGCGACGAGCTGCCAGGTGCGGTAGAAGATCCGGTCTTTTTCACGCTCGAGGATGGTTGGGTCGAGGTACGAGGTTGACGGCAGCGTCGATGCTCTCGCCAGGTCGGTCCGGAACTTGGCGTCGAGCTTGGCCATCAGCCGACATTGTCGCGCGGCGTGCGCTACAAATGCCGCGATGGCAGGCGAGCCAAAGGCAACCCTCGCGGTGGTCAACGGCAAGGTCTGGCCTCCTCGAGACGGCGCCACCGCCCTGGCGGTGGGGGGAGATCGCATCGCCGCTTCGGGGTCGGACAGGCACATCCGCGCGCTGTGCGGCCGGCGCACGCGAGTCGTCGATGCGCGCGGAGGCACCATCCTCCCCGCGTTCAACGACGCGCATGTTCACTTCCTGCAGGGCGCGCGGTCGCTGTCGGAGCTGAACCTTCAGGGAGCCGAGACCCTGGGTGAGGTCGAGCGCCGGATCGCCGCTTACGCGGCGCGGCACAAGGGGCCGTGGGTTGTCGGAAGAGGCTGGTTCTACTCGGCGTTTCCGGGTGGTCTGCCCACGGTCGAGCTGCTCGACAGGCTCATCCCCGACCGGCCCGCGTACATCGAGTCCTACGACGCGCACACCGGCTGGGCCAACACGCGAGCGCTGGCCACCGCGGGCCTAGGGTCGACCGGTGTGCTCAAAGAATCGGCAATGCTGGGCGTGGCGCGCCACATCCCGGCGCGATCGAGCGCCGAGGACCTCGAAGCGCTGGGAGCGGGAATGCGCCTAGCGGCCGAACACGGCATCGGGTCGGTCCAGGAGGCCGGCGGCGGCCAGGACCAGCTCGAGCTCTGGGATGCGCTGCGGGAAACCGGCGAGCTGACTCTTCGAGTGAGGCTCGCCTTCGACATGGTCCCCGGCCTGGATGCCGAAACCTGGAGGGAGCGGCTCGACCTCTACGAGGAGCTTGCCCATGGCCGCCAGGCCGATCCATGGATCGCAACAGGAATCCTCAAAGCGTTCGCCGATGGCGTGATCGAGTCCCGCACCGCCGCCATGCTCGAGCCCTACGAAGGAACTTCAGAGCTAGGAACTCCTCTGTGGGACGGCGATGAGCTGGTGCACGCAGTGCGCGTCGGGGATGCGCGGGGCTGGCAGGTCCAGGTTCACGCCATCGGCGACGCCGCGATCCGGCAAGCCCTCGATGCCTTCGCCGCGACCGCGTTCGATCGCCGGCACAGGATCGAGCACATCGAGTCGCCATCGCCGCTCGACCTACCTCGCTTTGCCGAGCTCGGCGTGATCGCCAGCATGCAGCCGCAGCACGCCGAGCCCAATCGCAACCTGTTCGAGATGTGGCTGCCCAACCTCGGGATTGAACGCGCCGCACATGCCTGGCCGTGGCGCACGATCCTCCACTCGAGCGCGCGGATTGCATTCGGCACGGACTGGCCGGTCGTGCCGCTCGACCCCGCGGCGAGCCTCCACGTCGCGGTCACCAGGCAGACTCGCCGGGGCGAACCCGCTGGCGGCTGGCTCCCCGACCAGCGGCTGAAGCTCGCCGAGGCCCTGGCCGGGTGGACTTTCGGCGGCGCGTATGCCGAGCATGCCGAGGACCGCAAGGGGACACTGCGAGACGGCATGCTGGCCGACATCGCCGTGCTCGACCAGAACATCCTGACCACATCACCTTCAGACCTGCACGGGCTGAAGGTGACGGCCACCATCGTCGGCGGCCGGGTCGTGCACGAGCGCTGACGGGCCGAGAGGACCCGGCCCGTCAGCTTGTTGTGGTTCTCAGGCTCCGGGCGCGCCCGCCGGCATCGGCCTTGGACCAGCCGCCGTGGTGACGGGGCCGCCGTGGATCGCGTGTCCACGCCCGACCGCCCAGAAGATGATCGCGATCGCGATGAGGATCGCGACGGTCACGAACGTGTAGACCTCGAACGTAGTCCGGCTAACGCCGGCTGTGTCCGCGCTCCACGTAGATGTCAGCAGGCCCGGCCACAACGAGAATACCGTGGCCGCGACGACCCAGAACATCGTGAGGATGACCGAAGCCCACATTCCCGCATCGCCGCCAGGCACCACGAACGGCCGAGGGACGTTCGGGTACTTCCGGCGGAGGGTGATGAGGGCCGGGAAGATCAGGATGTAGGAGAAGGTGGTGGTCGAGATGACCAGGCCGAGCACCGCTGCAAAGTAGCCGTGCAGGCTGCCACCCGTGACGAAGAAGGTGATGTACATGAAGATCGTGGCGATGATCCCGGAGGTGACATTCACCACAATCGGTGTTCCAAACCGGCTGGAGAAGTAGCCCAGCTGCTTGGGTCCCGAGCCGGCGAGCGCGCCGATGGCCATCAGGCGGTCCGAGCCCATGAGCCATGTCGTGCCACTCGACAGCAGCACGAAGACCATCGCGAGACCTGCCACGTGGTTGAAGAACGGAGCCGCCCCTCCGAGGACGCTGCTGGACGCGAACTGGTAGGCCGCGACGAAGCCGGCGACGTTGCTGAGCTGGCTTGACGAAAGGATCAAGACCACGCCCAGGATCGGAATCGCGTACGCGAGAAACGAGATCACACCCGAGACGTAAACGGCCCGTGGGATGTCCTTCTGCGGATTGTCCATCTCCTCGCTGGCGTTGGTCTGGAGCTCGAATCCGATCCACTGGAAGACGATGACGCCGATGACGCCGATCAAGACGGTGGTGTCGGTCGGGAAGAAGCCCGACAGGGTGCCGTGGAAACCGTGCGAGACGCCTGAGATGACGACCAGCAGGGCAAAGAATGCTAGGAGTGCGAGCCGCAGGATGGCGCCGAAGTTGGGCACCCACTTCATGTAGCGCAGCGACAGGATGTTCATCACGACGGCGGTCCAGATGAACAGGAAACCGATGACGGTTTCCGCGCCCTGGTTACCGGTGAAGCTGCTGCCCCAGAGCGCATCGAGGGCGGCGATGGTGGTCGCGGTCAGGGTGCCACCGAGCCAGATCGGGTTGCTCAGCCAGTAGAGGACGCCCACGACCGCGCCGGCGAAGTGTCCGTACGCGAGGCGCACCCAGTCATACGTGGCGCCCTCGGTCGGGAAGGCGGCGCCGAGCTCCGCCGTGATCAGGCCGTACGGGATCAGGAAGGTAGCGCCGGAGATGATGAGCCAGAAGACCGCCTGCGCTCCATAGGACGACGACTGCCCGATCGTGTCGAGCGCCACGATGGCGCAGACCGTGAAGAAGATCATGTCGAACCGGAACAACGACTTCTTGAGCTTTCGCTTCTCAGCAACGAGCTCAGCTACGGCTGCTGTCTCCCCCATTCATACCCTCCCAGGCTTATGAAACAGGACTGAAATTCGCGACAATTAGAGATCCACAGGGCAGCGCTGTCAAGGCGGCCGCCTGAACAAGGGGAGAAACGAATGGCGACCACGACCAAGCGCGAGGTCCCGACAAGCCGCGTCGCGGAGCTGATCGCCGGCGAGGAAGAGACGTTCCGCAACGCCCGGCCCCGATCGTTGAAGCTGTGGACGGAGGCCCGTGAGGTGATGCCCCGAGGGGTCCCCTCTTCCTTCCAGGACGCCGCCCCGCAGCCGATTTTCATGGACCGGGGCAAAGGCAGCCGAGTCTGGGATGTGGACGGCAACGAGTACGTGGACTTCCACAACGGGTTCGGGGTCATGGTGGTCGGGCACGCCCACCCGAAGATCGTCGAGGCGGTGACCCGGCAGATCGCCCTGGGCTCACATTTCGCCCAGCCGGTCGAGAACAGCATCATCGTGGCCCGTGAGCTCAAGAGGCGCTTCCACCAACCCAAGTGGCGCTTCACCAACTCGGGAACCGAGTCCACGCTCGACGCGGTCAGAATCGCCCGCGGCTTCACCGGTCGGGAGCGCCTGATCAAGATCGAGGCTTCGTACCACGGACACCACGACGCGCTCATGGTCTCGGTCGAACCGCCGCGAGACCTGATGGGGACTCCCGGCGCGCCCGCGTCGGTGCCACAGAGCGAAGGCATTCCGGCGGCGATCGTCGAGCTGACGACAGTGGTCCCGTTCAACGACCTGCCCGCGCTCGAGAAGGCGTTTGCGCGCCATCGGGACGAGGTCGCGGCTGTGATCGTCGAGCCGGTGATGATGAACGTCGGCATCGTGCTGCCCGACGCGGGCTATCTCGCGTCGATCAAGGAGGTCGCCCACCGTCACGGAGCCCTTCTGATCTTCGACGAGGTCAAGACCGGCGCCACCATTTCGCCGGGCGGCGCGACCGAACGGTTCGGGGTCACGCCCGACCTGGTCGCCCTGGCCAAGGCCATCGGTGGAGGCCTGCCGTGCGGCGCGGTGGGTGGCCGGGACGATGTGATGGAGGTCATCGAAGACCATCGAGTCGCCCAGATGGGCACGTTCAACGGCAATCCGCTCACGATGGCGGCTTCGAGGGTCACTTTGCTCGAGATCCTCGACGCGGCGGCTTACGCGCACTTCGATGCACTCGCGGAAACCCTTCAGGGCGGCCTCGACGAGGTAATTGCCGACCACGAGCTGCCATTCCACGTGATCACGCTCGCCGCGCGCGGCGGAATCACATACCGGGCCGAGCGCGTCCGCAACTATCGCGACTACCTCGAGATCGACAAGTCCCTCGCCTACCTCAGCTGGCTGTATCAATGCAATCGCGGGGTGGTGATGGCGCCCGGAGCCGAGGAGAACTGGACGCTCTCGGTGCAGCACTCCATCGACGACGTTCAGCGCTACGTGGACAACTTCGCCGAGATGGCGAAAGACCTCCGGTCCTAGACAACCCCTTATCGTGTCGCGCCTGGGAGGCATGTACGGCCCTGACGTGACCTTTCTCGGCGTGGAGCGCTGCGACCTCGCGCAGCCCGGCACGCTGGAGGGCGCGGACATCGTGATCATCGGGGCGCCCTACGATGCCGGCACGTCGTATCGGGCCGGCGCCCGCTTCGGGCCGAAGATGATCAGAACCACCGACTACCTTCCGCACGACTCGTCCCGTCCGCATCTCGCATTGCGGGTCGACCCGCTGCAGGAGATGCGCGTGCTGGACGCGGGCGATGTCGAGATGGCGGGCGTTGAGCAGCGGGTTCCCCTCGACGCCCTCGAGAACGCGGTGCGCGTCGCGACCGAAGCAGGAGCCATCCCGATCGTCCTGGGCGGCGACCACACCATCACCTGGCCCGACGTGACCGGGGTGGCCCGGGTCAAGGGTTGGGGCCGGGTCTCGGTCATCCACTTCGACGCTCACGCCGACACCGGCAAGATCCAGTTCGGCAGCCTCGTCGGCCACGGGCTGCCGATGCGCCGGCTGATCGAGTCCGGCGCGTGCCGCGGCGACCGCTTCCTGCAGATCGGGCTTCGCGGCTACTGGCCGGAACCGCCCACGCTGCAGTGGATGGCGGAGCAGAAGATGCGGTCCTTCGAGATGCACGAGGTGGTGCAGCGCGGCCTGGAGGCGGTGCTCGACGAGGCGTTCGCGATCGCGGTCGACGACTGCGATGGCGTTTTCGTGTCGGTCGATCTCGACGTCGTGGACCCCGGCATGGCGCCTGGAACCGGGACGCCGGAACCTGGCGGCCTGACCGGCCGCGAGCTCCTCGATGCGGTCAGGCGGATCGCCATCGAGCTGCCGGTCGTCGGAATCGACGTGGTGGAGGTCGCGCCGCCCTACGACTCGGCGGAGATCACCTCGTTCCTGGCCAACCGGGTCGTCCTCGAGATGCTGTCCGGCATCGCATACCGCCGCAAGGGCGGGACCTGGGCGTCTATCCCGCCGACGCTGCTAGGCGGACGTTAGATACGGCTGGATCAGCTTGCCGAGCTCTTCGAGCTTCGACAGCGCATGGTCTCGACCGTCGGGAGGCACGTACCAGATGCAGCGTTCGACGCCCGCTTTCGCAAGACGCTCGATCTCGCTCGCCTCAGCCTTCGGGTAGTAGGAGACGGGAATCGGCCCACGCCCGGCGGCTCGCGCCATCTCCTGCAGCTCGGGAATCCGCTCCACGGCCTGTCCCCGGTTCGGCATCCAGCCGTCGGCGTAGCGGACGACCCGCTCGAGAATCTTCGGCCCGCTGCCCCCTAGCAGGACCGGCGGATGCGGCTTCTGAACCGGCTTCGGCCAGGACCATGTCGGCCCGAAGTCGACCATGTCGCCGTGGTACTCGGGCTCCTCCTGGGTCCAGATCGCCTTGATCGCCTCGACTCTCTCGCGCAGCAGCTTCCACCGCGTGCTGAACTGCGTCCCGTGATCTGCCATCTCCTCGCGGTTCCAGCCGCCGCCGACGCCGAAGATCAAGCGCCCGTTCGAAACCAGGTCGAGGCTGGCCGTTTCCTTGGCGGTGTGGATGGGGTCACGCTCGATGAGGAGGCAGATCCCGGTCGCGATCTTGATCGCCCTGGTTGCCACGGCTGCGACGGTGAGGGCCACGAACGGATCCATCGTGTGGAAGTAGTGCTTGGGCAGCTCCCCGCCGGCCGGGTACGGGCTCTGGCGGCTGAGCGGGATGTGCGAATGCTCGGCCACCCACAGCGACTCGAAACCCAGCTGCTCGGCCGCCGGCGCCAGCTCCGACATCGAGATCGCGTAGTCGGTCGGAAAGATGGCGACGCCGAACTTCATTAGAACATCGTGTCAAATTTCGACGGTCGAAGCTGCTGAGCCGGGCCTCTAGCTGGCGAGCGACCTGCCTCGGGCGGCTGAAGTCATCCGGACGGCGTATGAGTCCAGGGCCGCGAGCAGCGCGGACACGACCCTCGAGTCGAGCCGCCGGCCGGCCTCTTCCATCATCACGAGCCGCGCTTCCATCGGAGCCCGCGCTTTGCGGTACGGCCGGTCGGATGTCAGGGCGTCGTAGGTGTCCGCCGCTGCGACGATGCGGGCTTCGATGGGAATCGCCTCACCGCCCAGACCATATGGGTAGCCGCTCCCGTCGAGGCGTTCGTGGTGATAGAGGACCGCCAGCAGCTCCCGCCTCGACCGGCCGTCGCCCAGGATCGAAAGGCCGATCTCCGGGTGCGACCGCATCAATGCCCACTCGGATTCGTCGAGCGGCGAGTGCTTTCCCAGGATCTGGTCTGGGATGCCGCTCTTGCCGATGTCGTGCAGCAAACCTGCTCGCGCCAGGACCCTTAGCTCGGCGGTCGTCATGGCCATCTGGCGACCGATCTGGACGCACAGCTGCGCGACGCGGCGATTGTGGCCGAGCGCCTGCCGATCCTTGACCAGGTGGCCGAGGACGGCGACGGCTTCCAACCAGCCTTTGACATGAGACACCGGGTAGGCAACCACTGGGGGACCCTCCTTCCCATAGGTTCGTACCAGACGCTGATTCCGATTCCTTGAGGAACGCCTGGTAGGACAACGGTCGGAGGGTGGATCCGGGTCGCCTGACTCGTTTGAGCGGGACTACCTTCCGTAGCCAGGCGGTCAGTCGGCCGCGGCAAACTCCAGGCGGCGGACGCCACGCAGGTCGACCCAGTACCGGCCGCGCCCGCGCACGATGAGCATCAGCACCTGCTTGCACTCCGGGCAGCGGACCACCACGCCCGGCGCCTGCATGTACACGTCGACGCGACCCACGGCGTTGACCGCGCCGCATTCTGCACACGTTGTCTCGGCCGCGGTCATCTCGATCGTGAAGATCTCGCGCAAGAGCCCTCCGATCGCATTGCCGTCCACCTTCATCTCCGCAACGTCCATCGTCATCCTCCTGTGGCGCCGAAACGCTCGGTCTTGATCCAGGACGGGTCGTATCCGGAATCCACGAGCAACCCCGACGCGGTCTCGACGAACGAGGTCGGGCCGCAGACGAACACGAGTGGTGCCTGGTCCTTCGGCCACGCCACGTCGCGCACCATGTCGCGATCGATTCTCCTCGCGTAGCCTTGCCAACCCGCGGGCTGTTGGCGCGTCAGCGTATGGGCGACGGTGAATCCGTCCCCGGCCGCGGCCAGCCGGTCCAGCTCCTCCCTGTAGATGATGTCCTCGACCGCGCGCGACGAGTAGAGAAGTCTCGCCGGCGCCTTGTCGCCCACCAATGCGCGGTGCCGGATCATCGCCATCAACGGCACGATCCCGGAGCCTCCGGCAATCAAAAGGAGAGACCGCAGCTCGCCTGCTTTCCACACGAAATAGCCTCCGATGGGGCCGCGCAGCTCGAGCTTGTCCCCCACCTTCAGCTCGCCGACGAGGTATGGGGAGACCTCACCATCCTCGAGCCGCTCAACTGTGATCGCGAGTCGCGAATCATCGGGCGCAGACGCGATGGAGTAGCTGCGCTGCGCCTGGTAGCCGTCGTCCGCCGTCAGGCGTACATCGACGTGCTGGCCGGCCAGGTGGCCGGGCCATTCCGGCATCTGCAGGCGCAGCGTGCCGACGCGCGGCGTCTCCTGGACCAGCCCGGTGACCTCACCGAGCTGCCAGGTCAATCTCCCCAGTAGCGCTGTTCCCGCCATGGGTCTCCGCGTATGTGGTAGCCGTTCGATTCCCAGAACCCCGGCTGCTCCTCGTTCTGGAGGGTGATGCCGCGCACCCACTTCGCGCTCTTCCAGAAATAGAGGTGTGGCACGAGCAGGCGCAACGGGCCGCCATGCTCGGGATGCAGCGGCTGGCCGTCGTATTCGAATACCACCCACGCCTTATGGCCGGACAGGTCGTCGAGGGCGAGGTTCGTCGTGTAGCCCCCGTCCGAGTAGACGGTGGCGAACTCGGCAGCTGTCTCGACGCCTTCGAGCAGCGTGTCGACCGACACGCCGGTCCACGAGGTGTCGAGCTTGGTCCACTTCGTGACGCAGTGGATGTCCTTCGTCAACGTCTCATGCGGGAGCTCACTGAATTCCTTCCAGGTCCACCGCTTCGGTTCGTCGATCTCTCCATCGATCGTGAAGTTCCACTGATCGAGAGACACGCGCGGGGTTGGTCCCGCCGACAGGACGGGGAAGTCCCCTACCACGTGCTGCCCCGGCGGCACCCGCGAGCTCGACACGTTGTCGCGCCGGCGACCCTTGAATCCACGCGAGATGAAGCTCATCGATTCTCCTTTGGGCATAGTAGAGCGCGGCGGTCCCTTGACCACCGCGCTCTTGTTACCTGCGCTAGAGGGCGACGATGCCGAACGGGGTTGCTCCACCCGGGAGAGCGAACGGCGACTGGGCGAGCTCGCTCAGGAGGCCGCCCGAGACCGCGAAGGCGCTGACCTTGGCGATCGCCGCGTCGACGACATACAGGGTGCTGCCGTCAGCGGAGAGCCGCGCGTCGAATGGACGGATGCCCGTGCCGCTCTTGAATGCGGTCGAGGTGACCAGGCTCACCGACCCGTCCGCGAGGATCTTGTAGCTCGAGATGGTTGTGCTTGCGGTGTTGACGGTCCAGAGGTACGCGCCGTCATGCGAGATCTCCACCCAGCAGGGCGCCGTCTGACCGTCCGCGAAAGGCGACGAGCCGATCGAGCTCAATGCCCCGGCATTCGTGACATTGAACGCCGACACCGAACCGTTGCCCGCGCCTCCATGCGCGTTCGAGACATACAGGTGAGCAGGGTTGACCGGCGAGAACTCGCTCCCGAAAGGGCCCGCTGACTGGGCGGGAAATGGAGAGCCCGCGCCGGGTGTGATCAGCCCGTCGGATCCCACGACGAAGCTGTCGATGCGGAAAGTGCTCGCGACCGCGGTACCAACTTCGACGCCGATGAGATTGGTCCCGGTCGCGTTGAACAGGATGTCGCCGGGGTTCGCTGTGGCCGGCAGGTTGAACGTCGATCCCGCCAACGGCACCAGTTGGCCTCCGGGGTTGAGCGTGAATCCGGTGTAGTTGCTTCCGGTGCCGCTGACCTTGTCGCCTTCGTTGGCGACATAGACGAGGTCGCCGTGGACCGCGATGCTGATCGGCTCCACCCCACCCGACGAGACAGGGCCTCCACCGACCGGTAGCAGAACGCCGCCCGGAAGAATGCGAAGCACCGAGATCTGGTTGCTTCCGGCGTCGGTCGCCAGGATATAGCGGCCGTCGCCGCTTGACTGGAGGGCTCCCTGGGAGCCGACGATGGTTCCAGTCCCCTGGCCGCCCGCGCTGAACGGAGAGCCTGCCAGCGTGGTGAGGCTGCCGTCGCTGTGCCGGTCAAATCCGGCGATGGTGTTCGTGCCCGCGGTGTTGTCGTTGACGTAAACATGTCCCGCCACATCAAGCGCGGCCGAGACCGTGAGCGTCAGGCCCGCAGCCATGGCCAGCATGGCGCCCACACCGGAAATTCGCAGCAATGCTCGCAACAAAGGGGGTCCTCCTTGCAATCCTTCGAGCCACCTACGTGCCTCGTCCGTGGTGAGTGTCTCGGTGGCGGTAGGGCGTTACACCCGCGCGCAAAGCGGCGATAAGGATGGGACCAGCTGATTGCTACCTGGTCGACCGCCAGCTCCGGAACGCTTCGAGCAATTCCTTTTCGACAGCGGCCGGCACCGGTTCGTCCGCGAGCCTTCCCATGATCTTGCGAGCCATCCGCAGCTGCGCCAGGTAGGCGGTGCAGCCGTCGCAGCCGGCGATGTGCTGCTCGAAGCGCGCGCGGTCGAGCGTGGAGAGTGCGCCTTCGAGGTAGTCGGTCATCAACTCCACCACCTGCCGGCAGTTCATTTGAGGTATTCCTCTAGTTGCTGCCGAACCGCCGCGCGAGCGCGATGCAGCCTCACTCGCTCGTTGGATGCCGATATGCCAAGCAGCGAGCTCACCTCCGCCGCGTCAAATCCAGCCACGTCGCGCAGCAGGATGACCTCCCGCTGCTTCCGTGGCAGAGCGTCGATGGCGGACTTCACGTGCTGAAGCGTTTCGTCTCCGAGCACCTTCGACTCGGGAATGTTGTCCCAACTGTGCGGGCCGTCGCTCCACATCCCGTCGGAACCGAAACGCGATCGATCGACAGTGGGCCGGTGGCTGTCCGAATCGTCCCTGCGAAAGAACGAGGCGAACGGCAGGATGCGCGATTCTTTGCGCCGCCGCGCGCGAGCGACGTTGACCAGGATTCCAAAGAGCCACGTCTTGAGCGAAGAGCGACCCTCAAACCGGTCTAGGCTGCGCAAGCAGGTCAGCCACGCCTCCTGGACGACGTCTTCGGCGACGCCGCGATCGCCCACGTATGTCATGGCGAGCTTGAACATCGAGGTGTGATAGCGCTGCACGAGCGACTGGAAGGCGGCCTCATCGCCGGCTTT
>DATFVI010000207.1:0-3684 GCA_035260405.1 Candidatus Dormiibacterota bacterium | reverse complement strand
TCGTCGGGCGCCTCGAGATAGACCTGCACGATCTCGCGGCCGGCGCGCTTCCCCGAGTTGCGGACCTTCACCGTGCAGGTGAGGTCTTCGCCCGCGGTGATCGACAAGGCTTCCACGCTGAACGAGTCGTACGTCCAGTCCGTGTAGCCCAGGCCATGGCCGAAGGCGAAATGTGGCTCGGTACCAGTCCGGTCGTAACCGCGATAACCGACCAGCAGGCCCTCGCGGTAGACGAGATCGCCGGCATCCGGACGGGCGCGGAGGACCGGCGAATCCGCCTCCTCGCGCGGCACGGTGATGGGGAGCCGGCCGGTCGGCTCGGCGAGACCCAGCAGCGTGTCCGCGAGCGCTTCGCCAAACGCCTGGCCCGGAAACCACACTTGGATGACGGCCGCGACCTGGTCCGCCCACGGCATCAGCACCGGCATGCCGGAATTGACCACGACGATGGTGTTTGGATTGGCGGCGGCGACTCTACTCACCAGCTCGTCCTGCCGCCCGGGCAGGACCATCGTGTCCTTGTCGTAGCCCTCGCTTTCGGTGCCTTCCGCCGAGCCGATCACGACCACGGCGACATCGGATTCGTCGGCAGCCCTGGCCGCCTCTTCGATCAATTCTTCGTCATCCCGCTGTGGCGTGATGCCGAGCCGCAGAGTCACAAATCGCTTCTCGGGCCGGTACTCGACCCGCACGTCCACCTCGCGCCCTGTATCCAGGCTGATCGGCACGCGCAGCTCGGGGGGACGCCCGAGAGCCTCGACCACCTCGCCTGGAAAGAGGCTCGTAGCCTCGGCCAGGACGGTGCCATTGACGGTCACACGCATGCGGCCGGCCCCCGCCGCGCCGAGTACGTGCGGCCCATCCGTCCCCGGGCGAAACACCGCTCGCATCACGATCTCCGACCCGGGCTGATGGACAGCCTCCGGAAGGCCGTCCCACCACGTGGCGACGCTGCTCGGGATAGGGGCATCGAACACGACGTCGCCGGCCGGGCTTCGAATCTCGAGACGGGCGCCAGGTTTCCCGCTGACAGGGTCGTGCAGCGTTCCGTCCAATGGGCTGGGAACGGTCGCACTGGTGAGACAGCCCTGGTGCACGGTGACCGAGGTAGCGCCTCCGAACGCACGCTTCAGCGATTCGGCAAGGTTGACGCGGACCGAAGGCAGCACACGGACACTGCCGCCGCCCTGCGTCTGTGGCTCGACCGCGTTCGGACCGATCAACGCAACGCTGCGTACGTTGGCTTTCTTGAGTGGCAGCAGACCGCGGGGGTTGCTCAGGAGCACGAATGATCGGGAGGTGACCCTGGCCAGCAGGCCTGCGTCGACGAGCTCCGGGACTGCCGCGCCCAGGCTTCCGTTGAAGCCGCCAAGACGGCGCGCCAGGGAGAAGATGCGCGCGACCTTGTCATCGATCTCGGCCTCGGGCACGGCGCCGTTGCGCACCGCGGCGACCAGCTTGTCCCCCCATGGCCCGTCGGGGCCGGGCATGACGAGGTCGAGCCCGGCCAGGGCGCTCGGCACGGTCGTCGTCGTCGCGGACCAATCCGAGATCACCACGCCGGAGAAGCCCCAGTCCGACTTGAGAACATCGTGCAGAAGAATCGCGTTCGCCGTCATCGTCGGGCCGTTGACCGCGTTGTATGCGGCCATGACGAGGAAGACGCCGGCTTCTCCGACGCACGCTTCGAACGGTGGTAGATACAGCTCCCTCAGCACGCCTTCGGAAATTCGAGCCACGTAAGAGCGTCGCTCGGTCTCCGAGTCGTTCGCCACGTAGTGCTTCGCCGTGGCGCCGACACCTGCTGCCTGGACGCCGCGCACGTAAGCCACAGCGATGCGTGACGTCAGCAGCGGGTCTTCTGAGAAGCATTCGAAGCCCCGGCCGCTGAGCGGTGTGCGGATGATGTTCATGGTGGGAGCGAGGAGGACGTCCACGCCTTTGCTGCGGGCCTCGCGTCCGAGCGCGGTCGCGATCTCTTCGACGAGTTCGACGTCCCACGTCGCGGCGACGGCGACCGGGCATGGCAGCGAAGTCGATGGGTTGGAAGGGTCGAAGCGCGCGCCCCTGACTCCGGCCGGGCCGTCAGAAGTGATCAGCTGACGCAACCCGACAGCGCTCTCGGCGTGCAGCGCCCAGGAGTCAGCGCCCGTCAACAGGTGGACCTTCTGCTCGAGGGTCAGCCGGGCCAGCAGGCCCGACTCGTCGCTGCGGACGCCAGTGGGGACAACGGTCATGGACGATCTCCTCGTGTGTGGGGGATGTCGCGGCCGGCTCGATGCCGGCCGCGACGCATATCGGGTTGAAAGGTCAGGAGACTGGCTTGAGCTGCATGAGGATGTACGGCATCTGCGGGTCGCTCGGTGAAGGATTCATGTACGGGTGCGATTGGTTGGGCCAACCCGTGTACTTGGCGCTGCTGAAGACGTTCCAGTCGGCTCCGTAAAGGAGCGGAGCGTCAGGAACATCGGTCGACATGATCTTCTCGAGCGATTGCACGATCGGGTAGAGGGTTGCGGTGTCGCTGGGGTCGGTGCTCTCGTACTTCCTGAGGGCGGCGTCGGCGTCGGGGTTCGAATAGCCCTGGAAGTGAGCGACCGAGTTTGCGTCCTTGCTGTCGAGCCAGTTCTGGAACTGGATGTACGGGATGCTCCCGCCGTTGCCCCAGTGAATGGCCGTCTGCCACTGTGACGGCTGTCCGGTGATGTTGGCGTTCCAGTCGGAGTAGCCCTGGGCGGGCTTCGTCGTTACGTCCATGCCCAGTGGCTGGAGCTCCTGTGACATGAGTGCGGCGTTCTCCCAGTAATCGGAGAACGGAACCGGGTCGTAGACCGAGAACTTGATGATCTGGCCACCCTTGGTCCAGCAGTTGGCGCTGTTGCTGCCGTCGCAGTTTCCGCCTGACTTGAAGGTCCCGGTGCTGCTGTCGTAGTGAGAGCTCGCCGGTGCACTCCATCCGCCGGCTTTCAGGATGTCGTAAACGTCCGCGCCCGCAGGCAGATTGTCTGCTTTGGCCGTCGCTGCGTCGGGCACGCTGCCGCTGATGGAAAGGTCGTTCTTGTAAGTGCCGTCAGACGGGAGGAAGGCTGACTGGTTCGGCAGGATGAGCGCGCTCGACGACGTCGCCGGCTGCTCGTAGCCCGACTCGCCCAGCTGGGCGAGGGCGTTGCGGTCGACGCCGTAGCTGACCGCCTTGCGCACTGCAACGTCGCCGATTCCGGTGGCGCCGCCGTTGCCGGGGTTCAGGTTGAACCACAGCGTCACGGTGCTGCCGGCTGCAAACCACGCGTGGTTCGTCAGGGGGTTGAGGTTGACGTAGTTGGCGTAGACGTTGGGGATGTCGTTTCCCGCCCAGTCCAGCTGCCCGCTCACAAGCGCGTCGCTCGCCGCGGCATTGGTGGCGATGGACGGGGTGTCGATCTCGGACTCAGGCGGAGTCCCGCCCCAGTAGTTCGGGTTGGGCTTCCACTTGATCAGCGAGCTCGTGTAGCTCGCCAGCATGAAGGGTCCGGTGCCGACTGGGACTTTGATCGTCATCGTCGGGTTCTGCGCGATCTGGCTCGCCACCGACGCCTTGAGCATGAAGGTATTGCTGAGGATGTTGAACAGTCCTGTGTACTGCGCTGACCCGAAGTGCAGAGTCACGGTGTTGCCGTTGACCGTCGGATCCGACGATTGGGACGG
>DATFVI010000206.1:0-4191 GCA_035260405.1 Candidatus Dormiibacterota bacterium | reverse complement strand
GCGGCGGGAGTGTTGGGGGTGGCATGGGTGGCGCGCCATCCGCTCCTGGGCTCCCCGATCGTGGCGGCGGGAGCGGTCTGGGCGATCGAGCCGGCCTCGGCGACTCTTTTTGCGCTGGACCCGTGGAACGGCTCTGTCCTTTACTCGACAACCCTGCCCGGGGCGCGGCATTTCAACACGCCGGCGGCTACGGAGGGGTTCGTGGTTGTGCCGGCCGGGCGGGCCGTCGTGGCGGTGGCGACCACCGCCTAGGCAAAAAATGGTCCGCCCTGCGGGCCCTCCCACTCCCGAGCCGGTCCCTCCCCCAACCGGCGCTCCGAACCGCGCGTCAGAGTAGGCGCGGCGCGGGCGGTTGACAATCCAGCTTGTTAAGAAGCTAGCCCTGGATGCTCCGGAGCAGGTTGGCCATCTCGATCGCTGCTTCGGCTGCTTCGGCGCCCTTGTTGTTCTTCGGGCCCGAACGGGCCAGCGCCTGCTCCTTGTCATCGGTGGTCAACACGCCGAATGTGATCGGAACACCTGTATCGAGCTGAACCTGCATTACGCCTGCGGCGGCTTGGCCGGCCACCAGCTCGAAGTGATACGTCTCGCCTCGAATCACACAGCCCAAGCAAACGATCGCGTCGTGGCCGCCCTTTTCCGCCAGCGCCAGAGCAGTGACCGGAAGCTCAAGCGATCCAGGGACCCAGAAAACGTCGGGCTCCTCGACCCCGTGCTCCTCGAGTGCTCCTAATGCCCCGCGCAGAAGTCGCTTCGATACGTCCTCGTTGTAACGGGCGACAACCACCGCAATGTTCAGGTCGGTACCGGTCAGGTCGGGCTTGGCACCCCTTTCTCCCACTTAGAGCAGGTGCCCGAGCTTGGCTTTCTTGGTTTTCAGGTATCGCTCGTTGTGCGGGTTGGAGGTCACCTTGATCGGGACGCGTTCGACCACCTCGAGACCAAATCCTTCGAGTCCGTAGATCTTTTTGGGGTTGTTGGTCAGCAGCCTGATCTTGCGTACGCCGAGGTCATAGAGGATCTGGCTGCCGATACCGTAATCCCGCTTGTCGGCTGGGTGGCCGAGCGCCTCGTTGGCCTCGACGGTGTCGAGACCCTTGTCCTGCAGGTTGTAGGCGTGCAGCTTGTCGAGCAACCCGATCCCACGACCTTCCTGGTGCCGGATGTAGAGGATGACGCCGACCCCTTCCGCAGCGATTATCTCCATCGCCGCGTGCAGCTGCGCACCGCAATCACATCGCAAGCTGCCAAAGATGTCCCCAGTGAGACACTCGGAATGAGCTCGTAGAAGGATCGGCGCCTGGGAGTCGATTTCGCCCAGCACCAGGGCCAGGTGATTTTCCTTTCGAAGGATGTCCTCGTAGGCGTAGAGCTTCCACATGCGCGGCTCCGGGTCGCCGATGGGAATCGTCGCCTCCACCCGCCGCGCGATCAGCTTCTCATTCCGGCGCCGGTAGGCAATGAGCTGCTCAACAGTGATGAGCTTGATTTCGTGCTGGGCTGCGAAGCGCTCGAGCTCGGGCATGCGGGCCATGGTGCCGTCGGTCTTCATGAGCTCGGTGATCACGCCGGCCGGGTAGAGACCGGCCAGGATCGCGAGATCGACCGCGGCCTCGGTTTGACCGGCGCGGGTCAGCACCCCGCCTACGGCCGCGCGTAGCGGGAATGTGTGACCGGGCATCGAGAAGTCGGAGGCCCTGGCTCCAGGATCGAGGACTTTGCGAATGGTGGCGGCGCGGTCGTACGCCGAAGCTCCCGTGGTCGTGACGTCCTTGGCGTCGATGCTCACGCTGAAGGCGGTGCCGAGCCGGCTGGTGTTGCGCTCGACCATGGGCGCGATGCCCAGTTCGTCCAGCCGCCCGGCAATGACGGGCATGCACACGAGGCCGGAACCGTGGCGGGTCATGAAGCTGATGTGCTCCGGAGTTACCAGCTGCGCGGAGACGACGAGGTCGCCCTCGTTCTCGCGGTCTTCGTCGTCGACGACGATGACGAACTTGCCCGCCTCGAAATCGGCGATCGCCTCCGGCACGGTGGCCAGCGTCATTGCTCTTGGAATGTTACCGGCGCAGGTTTCGGGCCACGTACCTGGCGACGACGTCGGCTTCGAGATTGACGATCGAACCTCGTTTGTAGTCGTGGGCGATCGTCACTTCGATGGTGTGCGGGATCAGCGCGACTCTGAACGTGCCGGTGGGCTTGTCTACCGCCACCACCGTGAGGCTCACGCCGTCAACCGCGATAGATCCTTTGACGGCGACATACCTCGAGATGGCGGCGGGGAGGTCGATCGTCAGCTCGCGGCCTGACGACGCGACCTCGACAGTCTGCACCCTACCTGTGGTGTCGACGTGGCCCTGCACAAGATGGCCGTCGAGCAAAGAGGTAGCGCTGAGGGGGAGCTCGAGGTTGACCTCCGATCCGACGCGGAGCGCACCGAGGTTGGTGCGGCGAAGCGTCTCGGGGACGACGTCTGCAAAGAAGATTGGTCCGCGCTTCTTGACGACGGTAAGGCAGCATCCGTTGACCGCGATGCTGCCGCCAATTTTCAGATGGCGGGTGATCCCGGCGTGATCGATGCCCAGACGGTTGGCATTCGCCAGGACGACCTCGGAGACCGCGCTAACTATTCCGGTGAACATCCACATATCCGGTGATCAAGAGATCGTCGCCCAGTCGGACAAAGTCCAGCTCGTTAAGGTGGGTGGCTGAGGCAAGGTGGTCGATTCCTTTGCCCGCCAGGGGACCAGGCGCTTCGCGGCCGCCGATCAGGCGCGGTGCGAGATATGCGTACACCTTGTCGACCAGGGCCTCTGCGAAGAACGAGGCGTGGACTTCT
This sequence comes from Candidatus Dormiibacterota bacterium, assembly GCA_035260405.1. Lineage (GTDB taxonomy): Bacteria > Chloroflexota > Dormibacteria > Dormibacterales > Dormibacteraceae > Palsa-870. Next base: position 1,352 of record DATFVI010000206.1, on the reverse strand, counting down.
GCGCCACCTTCGACCAAGAGGCTCAGCATGCCGCGCTTGCCCAGCTCATCGAGCAGGGCTGGGAGGCTCACCCGGCCGTCGGCGCCAGCGGGCAGGCGAAGCACCTCGGCCGCGCCTACACGACCTGGCTTCGTCGTGGCGATGAGAGTGTTGGCGCCGACTATCCTGGCCGACTGGCGGATTCGTAGCTGCGAATCGAGGACTACGCGAAGGGGTTGGCGAGAGTCTTCTCCCTGTAGGCGCGCCGCCAGCTCCGGATCGTCTGCAATCACCGTGTTGACGCCTACGAGGATGGCGTCATGGGCGTGACGGAGACGATGGCCGTGCGCGCGAGATTCTTCGCCAGTGATCCACCTTGACTCACCGGAGCGCGTTGCGATCTTGCCATCCAGGCTCATCGCGAACTTGGCAGTGACGAAGGGTCGCCCGGTCAGACGGTGCTTGACGTAGAACTCGTTGAGCCGCTGGGCCCTTTCCTCGAGCACGCCAACGGTTGTCGTGATGCCGGCGCGCTCCAGTATCCGCAGGCCCGCTCCTCGCACCCGCTCGTCGGGATCGCTCATCGACATGACGACGCGTGCCACTCCTGCGTCGATTACCGCCTGGACACACGATGGAATGCGGTGGGCGTGGGAGCACGGCTCGAGGTTGACGTACAACGTGCCATTCATGGCGCGCTCGCCGGCCGTCGCCAGGGCCTGCTCCTCGGCGTGAGGTTCACCAGCCTTGCGGTGAAACCCCTCGCCGGCCAGGAGGCCGGCTGAGTCCAGCACCACAGCGCCCACCATCGGGTTCGGGCTGGTCCTGTAGTCCGCCTGGCGCGCGAGCTCGAGGGCGCGCGCAGACCAGTGCAGGTCTACGCTCCGATCGTCATCAACAGGATTCAGTTCTGGCAAATATACCCGCGCCGAATCAAACGACCCAGTGATCGACAACCGAAAGGTCTACGAGATTCTCCAGTGCTTGCAAGTGCTGGATCCGTTGACGTTACGTCTCTTCAGTGATCTGAAGAGTGAGTTATAGGTGAACAAGCCCTCGGGCTATTAGTACCGCTCAGCTCAAAGCATTGCTGCTCTTACACCCGCGGCCTATCAACCTGCTTGTCTAGCAGGGCCCTTACCCGGTTAACCCGGTGGGAGACCTTATCTTGGAGTTGGCTTCGCACTTAGATGCTTTCAGCGCTTATCCAAACCGGCCATGGCTACCCGGCACTGCCACTGGCGTGACAACCGGTACACTAGCGGGCCGTTCAACCCGGTCCTCTCGTACTAGGGTCAACCCTCCTCAAGTCTCCTACGCCCACGGCGGATAGGGACCGAACTGTCTCACGACGTTCTAAACCCAGCTCGCGT
>DATFVI010000205.1:0-12575 GCA_035260405.1 Candidatus Dormiibacterota bacterium | reverse complement strand
GCGGTCGAGCACTCCCCCATGCCCCGGGATCAGGTGCGACGAATCCTTGACCTCGGCGATCCGCTTCATCTGCGATTCGACGAGGTCACCGAGCTGTGCGCTCACCCCCACGAGCAGGCCCAGCGCGATCGCGTGCAGCGGGGAGAACCCGAGCACGCCGGAAACGCCGATCAGCATCACCAGCACCGCGCCGACCACGCCGGCGATCGCGCCTTCGACAGTCTTGTGCGGGCTGATCGTCCTGAAGAAAGGATGGCGGCCGATGCGGCTCCCCACCAGCAGCGCCGCCGCATCGCACGCGACGACAGCGAAGATCGTGAACAGCGCCCACTCCAGGCCACTTGGCTTCGAGCTGTAAAGGAGGAGGTAGTAGTTGAACGGCATGCCGATGTAGAGCGCTCCGGCCATCCCCATCGCCCATCGCCCGAGGCCCTGCCTGCGGCCCGGAACAAAAAGAAAGGCGGCGAGGCCGCCGACGAGCGCGAGCGCGAGCACGGCGTTGACGTCGATGTTCTTGAGCAGGGTGCCGCTGTACGCGAAGAAGATGCCCAGCGGAAACAGCAGCCAGGAAGGAGCGCGTGAGCCCATGCCTTCCGACAGGCCGATGAACTCCCACAACGCGAGCCCAGCCAGGATCAATACGAGGACGAAGGCACCCCAGGGTCGGGCCAGGGCCAGACCGATGACCATCCCCAGGATTACGAAAGCGCTGAGGATGCGGACCATCAGCGAGCTTGGCTTCCAACCGGACAGCAAGAGGTTCTGCGTGGTCAACTCAGTTGGCCTTGGCCTCTAGCTCGTCCTCGGGCCGGCCGCCGAACCGCCGAACCCGCGATGCATAGTCGGCCAGCGCTGCCTCGAGGTCTTTGACGTCGAAGTCGGGCCAGAGGGTCTCGGTGACCAGCATCTCCGAATAGGCCGACTGCCATAAAAGGAAGTTGCTCACCCGGCTCTCGCCTGCGGTCCTGATGATCAAGTCCGGGTCCGGGAGGTCTGGGTTGTAGAGGCGGGAGGCGATCGCGGCCTCATCGATCTGGCTGGGCTCGACGCCTTCGGCGACGAGCTTTTTCACCGCGTCGGCGATCTCCGCGCGCCCGCCGTAGTTGAGACAGACGTTGAGCACGCCATTGGTGTTGGCCGCGGTACGTCTGACCGCTTCATCAATGCGCTCGCGCATGCGAGGCGAGAGGTCTTCGCGCCTGCCGCTGAACACGATGCGGACGCCCCGCCGATGCATCTCGTCGATCTCGCGCAGCATCGTCTCGTGGAAGAGCCGCATCAGGGCACGGACCTCGGCGCGGGGGCGCGACCAATTCTCTGTCGAAAACGCGTAGATCGAGAGCACCTTCACGCCGAGCTTCTCGCACGCATCGAGCACACGTTTGATGGCTCGGACCCCGGCGCGGTGGCCGAAGCTGGCGGGGTGGCCGCGGCGGCGGGCCCAGCGGCCGTTGCCGTCCATGATGATCCCGATGTGCCGGGGAACCTGGGGGTCCAAAGCCAGCACAGCGTACCGGTAGTGCTTGAAGTCGTCGCCGGTGGCTCCGGGGCTCAAACAAACGCGCCTGGCGGTGCAACCCAATGCGCCTCACGCACCCGTATACGACAGTGACCGGTTGATGGACGGTCCGTCCGAGGAAGATTTGATTCAAAGCGCGAGGAGCGGCGACAAGTTGGCGTATGAGCAGCTTCTGCGGCCTAATCTGCCGTCCGCCGCTCGGCTGGCGCGGGTGCTTTTGGGCGGCCCCGGGGAAGCCGAGGACGCTGTCCAAGAAGCGGCGATAAGGGGTTGGAAGAAGCTGGACAACTTGCGCGCCGGGGCGAAATTTCAACCGTGGTTCTTGGGTATCGTCGTGCGCCAGGTCCGATCGATCCAACGCGACCGGTGGTGGACCACTATCCGGCTACCCGAACTATCGTCGTTGGAACCAGGTGCTCAGGACAAAGCGCTGCAGGGCGAGGACTTGCGTAGAGCGATTTCCAAGCTGCCGCCTTCTCAGCGCGAGGCGGTGCTCATGCACTTCTACCTCGACCAGCGAATCCAGGACGTCGCCACGTCACTCGGGCTGTCCCAGGCCGCTGTGAAATCGCGGATCAATCGCGCCCTCCGCCAACTTCGCGTGTCGGTTGCCACTAAGGATCTGCTTTGAACGCATTCGAGCAGGAACTTCGAGAAGCTCTCCGGTCCGCCTACGACTTCGGCTCCGAGTATCCGCATCCGTTGTTGATCACTCGAATCTATGCCGAGCTCGAGCGCCCGGTCCCTCAACATCACAGGCGCGAATGGGTTGGGGGAGCGGCAGCCGCGGCACTGGCGGTGGTGGTGGTTGTGACACTGCTGTGGTTTTCCTTTCAACCGCGCGTATCGACGCCGATCTCGTCCGGTCCGCCGCCGAGCGGTCCAGAGGCGGGGACAGCCGCGATCCTCGCCAACAATCACCTCGTCTACCTGACGCCGGGAGACATCCAACCGTACTGGGACCTTGCCCTTGCGGACCCGCCAGATCTCAAGGTGAGCCACGGCTACGCCGGACTCGGCCACCGAATCGCTGCGACCCCGGACGGAGCGTTGATCTATGCGTTGCCGGCGCGTGACATGAATGGAGGGAGCGAGCTCGCTGTGGTAGCCACACAGAGCAGCGCAGAACGCCTGATTCAGCTCCCCGACCACAACGCCACGGCGCGTTATGGCGCTGTGTCCGTTGGTCCATCCGGTGACGCCTGGATTGTCGGGTCGGTCGACAAGCACATAGAGATCGTGCGATTTCATCGCCAGGAAGGGACGATCACCTCTTGGTCGGGGCGAGACATGGCCCATTGGGTGCCCCAAGGCCCGGTTGGCGGCGACTACCAGATTTACGAAGTGCAGGTGACCAACGATGAGCAGCGCGTCTACTACAGCTATACCGGCGGGCTGCTGTCGTTTGCGGGCATGGATTGGGTGGACATCAGCGGGCAGCGCGCAACCACCTGCACGCCGCCTGCCGCCGACCAGGCATGCATCAAGGGACTGGCCGGATTTCTCGTCCGCGGCAACGACGTGTTCATCACGACTGCCAGTGACCAGCCAACAGGGGCGATCGATCAGTACGGACTCGATGGAACCCTCAAAGACCACATCGAGCTGGGGCTGCTATCTGGGTTCCTCGAGGATTTCGCGCTGGGGCCCGACCGAAACCACATCTACTTTTTCGGCTCGTGTGGATATTCGGGGGGAATGGCCGCTCTGGACCTCACATCCCGTACGGCAAATGTGATCATCCACGCCCAACCCGCATATTCGACCTTGACCAATCATCCATGCGGCCAAAGCTCAGCGTTTGTTTCGGACACGCTGATCGCACTAGGTCGCGTCAGCGCGCTGTTGCCCGGTTATGGTGCCGGTCAGATCCTCTTCGTCGACTCCTCGAATGGCAGGCTCGTGAGGTCAGTCCCTGTCACTTCCGAGCCGATCGCGGTCGTCGCAATTCACTGAAACCGCGACCCGCCGCCGGCGCTGTCGCTAGACCTCCATTACCTCCGCTTCTTTGCGGCCGGCAAGGGCATCGACTCTTTCGATTTGGGATTCGGTGATTTTTTGCAGGCGCGCGGTGCCTCGTTTGGCGTCGTCCTCGGCGACCTCGCCTTGCTTCTGCATCTGTTCGATGCGGTGCACCTCGTCGCGGCGCACGTTGCGGATCGCCACGCGCGCCTCCTCGGCTTTACCACGCACCAGCTTCACGTACTCGCGCCGGCGCTCTTCCGTCAGCGGCGGGATCGGCACCCGGATGACCTGACCGTCGCTCGCCGGGTTCAGGCCCTGGTCGCCTGAGCGCAGGGCCTTCTCGATGACCGCGATCTGGCTCTTGTCGTAAACCTGGACGACCAGCAGCCTCGCCTCGGGCGCGCTGATCTGCGCCAGCTGGTTGAGGGGGGTCGGCGTCCCGTAGTACGGCACCATGACCCGGTCGATCAGCGCCGGGTTGGCGCGACCGGTGCGAATGCTCGTGAGCTCCGTGTTGAAATGCTCGACCGACTTCGCCATCTTGGTCTCTGCGTCGCGAAGCACCGGGTCGATCACGAGGGTGCTCCTGCTCCCACGAGAGTCCCGATCTTTTCGCCCAGCACCACTCGCTCGATGTTGCCCGGCTCCAGTAGGTTGAACACCACGATCGGCACATCGTTGTCCATGCAGAGGGTGAGCGCGGTGTTGTCCATCACCTCGATCCCCCGGTTGAGCACCTCCATGTAGCCCAGGTGCTCGAACTTGGTCGCGGTCGGGTCGAGCTTCGGGTCCGCCGTGTACACGCCGTCGACCTTGGTCGCCTTGAGGATGACGTCGGCTTCGATCTCCACGGCGCGCAGAGCGGCGGTCGTGTCGGTGGTGAAGTACGGATTTCCGGTGCCCGCGGCGAGGATCACGACGCGACCCTTCTCGAGGTGGCGCACGGCCCGGCGCCGGATGTAGGGCTCCGCCACCTGCGGCATCTGGATGGCGGTCATGGTGCGAGCGGGAATCCCGATCCTCTCGAGCGCGTCCTGCAGCGCCAGCGCGTTGATCACGGTCGCCAGCATGCCCATGTAGTCACCGGTCGCGCGGTCGAAGCCGAGCTCGCTGGCGGCCAGCCCTCGAAAGATGTTGCCTCCGCCGACCACGAGCGCGATCTGCACTCCCATCTCGTGCACGCGCTTGACCTGGTTCGCGATCGTCTGCACGACCTGGAGGTCGATGCCGTAGTCACGAGCTCCGCCAAGCGCTTCGCCGCTCAGCTTGAGCAGGATGCGGTTGTACCTCGGCGAGCGGTCCCCCACCTCTTCGATCATTTGAGTGCTACAGCCCCCGGGCGTGCCCGAACAGTTTGACTCAGGACTCCCTGATGTTATAGCGAGCGAAGCGCCGGACCGTGATGTTTTCCTGGAGTTTCGAGATGTGCTCGGCGATGTACTGCTGCACGGTGAGGCTCGGCTCGCGGAAGTAAGGCTGCTCGAGCAGGCAGTTCTGCTTCAGGAAATTCTCGACCTGGCTCTCCACGATCTTCTGGATGATCTGCTCGGGCTTGCCGTCCTGCAGCGCCTTGGCCTCGAAGACGTTCTTCTCGGACACTAGGACGTCGTCAGGCACGTCCTCGCGCGAGACCCAGCGAGGCTCATAGCCCGCGATCTGGAGGGCAATCTCCTTGGCCAGCTTGCGAAACTCGGCGCCCTTGGCGACGAAATCCGTTTCGCAGTTCACCTCGACGAGCACGCCGACCTGCGGCGGAAAGCCGTCGCCGGTGTTGTGCAGGTACGCCTCGACGACGCCCTGCCCGGTCGCGCGGCCGGCTCGCTTGCCGGCCTTCGCGATGCCCTTCTCACGCAGGATCGTGAACGCCTTCTGGAGGTCGCCTTCCGCCTCCACGAGCGCGTTCTTGCAATCCATCATGCCCGCGCCGGACATCTCTCGGAGCTGCTTGATCAGCTCCATCGGAATGTCAGCCACTAACGGGCCTCCTCGTCGTCGCCGGTGCGAACGAATTCCTCTTCAGAGACGGTCGGCAGGTAGTCTTCCTCGTCCTCGAGGTACTCCTCGATCTCCTCGTAGCGAGGCGTCTCGAGGAACTCGCGCTCTTCGACCTCGGGCAGGATCTCGCCCCGCGCCTGGGCCTCCTGGCGACCCTCCTGGCATGCGTCTGCGATCTTCCCGGTGAGCAGCTTGACGGCGCGGATCGCGTCGTCGTTGCCCGGGATGACATAGGTGATGAGGTCGGGATCGCAGTTCGAGTCGGTGATGGCGACCACCGGGATCTTCAAGCGATTCGCCTCGGTGACCGCGATGTGCTCCTTGCGAGGGTCGACCACGTACAGGGCGCCCGGCAGCCGCTTCATGTCGGCGATGCCGTCGAAGTGGAACATCAGCCTGTCGAGCTCGTCCGTGAGGCGCTTGGCCTCCTTCTTGGACATCGACTCGAACTGGCCCTCCTGCTGCATCTTGCGCAGCTCCTGGAGACGCTCGATGCGCTTTTTGACGGTGCTGAAGTTGGTGAGCATGCCGCCCATCCAGCGGCGGTTGACGAAGTACATGCCGCAGCGTGCGGCCTCGGTCTGGATGGTTTCCTGCGCCTGCTTCTTTGTGCCGACGAAAAGGACCGGCCGTCCGCTCGCCGCCACGCTGCGGGTGAAGTCCCATGCGTCGTCGAGGAGCCTCACGGTCTTCTGCAGGTCGATGATGTGAATTCCGTTGCGCGCCGTGAAGATGTAAGTCTTCATCTTCGGGTTCCAGCGACTGGTCTGGTGCCCGAAATGGACGCCCGCCTCCAGCAGCTGCTTCAAGGTCACTTGAGCCACGTTGATTGCCTCCCTGTTGATCTTCCGCCCGGTTCCGACCTTCGTTTGAAGGACAGGGGCATTGCCCCGGGCGTGCTAACTCAGTCGAGTGGACTGGCTCTCGGAGTATACCCAGCTTCGGAAATCCACAATCAGAGGGCGCCGGGGAACCGGCCGGCGCAGATGCCGCTGGCGGTGGCGGCCAGTGGCGCCACGGTGGCGGTGACCTGCAGGTTGCCCGGTGTCTCAGCCGGGAACTGGATCACGGCGTCCGGCGCGAGCAGGTGGTCCTCGTCGATCCAGGTGCAGGCGGCGTGCCCGGGGACCGTGGCGTATGGGCCAGGGCCCAGCTGGACGATCCCGGTGGCCGGCGAAGGAGCCCCGACGCCCGCGCCGGTGGCGAAGAGGATGCTGTTGCCGGCGGGCGAGAGGCTGCTCTGGGAGTAACCGCTCCCAGTCGAGCCGGGTCCCGTCACGGACAGGACTTTCGCGGTCCAATCGAAGAGCGTCGTTACGCCATTGGCGTCCGTGCAGCCGACCCCGGCCGCCGACGGCCAGTAGCTAAGCGTGCAGTTGTTGGACCGGATCGTCGCCATTCGCGAGGCGTTCGAGGCGTTCGCGAGGTGCCACTCTGACGGGGCCAGCCCGGCCGGCTCGAACGTGCAGGCCGGAACCACCGCCAGCACCAGGTTGCCCTGGTGCCATCCCATCGGCCAGAGAGTCGACCCGGTTTTGCCTTTCGGGGTTGTCGCGGTGTAGATGTCGGAGTGGTGGGTCCCGCCGCGCAGGTCTTCGACGTACAGGCGAAGGCCGATGGACGTCGCCCCTGAAAGATCCTCGACCAGGACCGCGATTCTGAGATCGTCGGGGCTGACCGAGAAAAAGCTGACCGTGGTCGGGCCGCCGGGCACTGTGGTGACGTCCGCCGCGCTACCCGGTGGTACGACCTCGCGAATCTTGGTGTCGCCATCGCGGAAATAGACCTCATCGGTGGTGGCGGACACGGCCGGAGGCTGGACCGCCCCGTCGTGTGCGGTCGAGCAGAACTGGACGGAGGAGGGAGCCATCGCGATGGTCGCCCACACGGTGGCGTCCGGTTTGACGAGCTCGAGCATTCCCGCGGAGATGATCAATCCGTACGTGCCGGTCAGCAGTCCGGCGCTGGGCGCGCCGGTGGGTGAACTCGATGCCCTCACGGTCGCGTTGGCGGACGGCGAAGCGAACGGGTTGGGCGACTGAGACCCGCCCGTCCCTCCCCCGCAGGAGATGAGCAAGAGAGGTGCCAACGTAAAGACGGCGCCGCGGCGCACAACGGGCAACTCTACTGCCGGCGGGCGTTAGGACGCTTCCTTCTTGACGCCCTTTGGGCCCGGGCACGCCGGGTAATCCGAACATGACTTGAACATGCCGTACCGCCCGCGGCGCTCGACCAGCGGCTTGCCGCAGATCGGGCACGGCTCGTCCAGGACCTTGGGCCCCTGGCCCGGTTTGCCGTCCTTGCCGACGTTGGCGCGGTACTTGCATTCCGGGTATCGCGAGCAGGCGACGAAGGGACCGAACCGGCCGGTCCTCTGGACCAGCTGCCCCTCCCCACACTGCGGGCACTTCTCGCCGGTGGGCGTGGCCTGGTTCTGCGCGGGGTCGCGTTTGATGTACTTGCACTCGGGATAGCCCGAGCACCCGGTGAACTCGCCGTACCTGCCGGTGCGCACCTGCAGAGGGCGGCCGCAATCGGGGCACTTTTCCTCGAGCAGCTTTGGCTCCGGGGCCTCGCCTTCCGGCGTCAGCGCGCGGCGGAACTTGCACTTCGGATAGCGCGAGCAACCCATGAATGGTCCGAACCGGCTCGCCTTGTGCACGAGATGTCCTTCATGGCACAAGGGGCACACCTCATCGGTGTCCGCGGGCGTCGCCTCCTCGGCGTCTGTGAGCATCTTCTGCAGCGGACCGTAGAAGTCACTCACCACCGGGACCCACTCCTCGGTGCCCTTCTCGACCTCGTCGAGTCGCTTCTCGAGCGTCGCCGTGTAGTCGTCATCTGAGATGACCTTGAAGTGCCCGACCATGATCGTGTTCACGGCTTCGCCGATGCGAGTCGGGTGAAGCCTTCGCTCCTTCAGCTCGACATACCCGTGGTCCTTGATCGTCTCGACGATCGGCGCGTAGGTGGACGGGCGGCCGATGCCGCGCTGCTCCAGCTCGCGGATGAGCGTCGCCTCCGAATAGCGCGGAGGTGGCTGGCTGAAGTGCTGCTCCGGCTTGATCCCGTGGTAGTCGAGGTCCTCGCCTTCCGCCAGCTCGGGGAGGTCGGCCTCGCCGTTCTCCTCGCGCGGCCAGATCTTGTAGAAGCCATCGAAGGCCAGCACCGACCCGTTGGCGCGAAAGATGTACTCGCCGCCCTCGATCTCGACCTGTGTCTGGTCGTACACGGCGGGCGCCATGCGGCTCGCCACGAAGCGCCTCCAGATGAGGTCGTAGAGCTTGAACTCGTCGGCGCTCAGGTATTGCTTGATCGAATCGGGGGTGCGGTTCACGTCGGTCGGACGGATCGCCTCGTGCGCATCCTGCGCGCCTGGGCTCGCCTTGACCGCTCTGGCCATGCCGGTGTATTTGTCACCGTGCTTTTCCTTGATCCACGACTTCACCCGCGTCTCAGCCTCGGCCGAGATGCGCGCGGAGTCCGTTCTCATGTAGGTGATGAGACCCGTCGAGCCTTCGGCGCCGAGCTCGATTCCCTCGTACAGGTTCTGCGCGATCCGCATGGTGCGGCGCGGCGCAAAGCGCAGGCGGCTTGACGCATCCTGCTGCAGCGTCGAGGTGATGTACGGCGCGTTCGAGCTCTTCGTCCGGCGCTTCTTCTCCACGCCGATGACTCGATAGCTCGCGCCCTCGAGCTTGCGCAGGATCTCCTTGGCTTCGGCCTCGGTCTTGACCTCGAGCTTGGCGTCGGCATCACCGGGGGCTTCGCCGCGCTGACGATTGAGCCTGGCGAGAAAGTGCGTGGCGGCGGCCTTCTTCGACAGCTCGGCGTCGATCGTCCACGACTCGACCGGAACGAACTTCCGGATCTCCTCCTCCCTGTCGACCACCAGCCGCAGCGCGACCGAGGAGACGCGACCCGCGCCAATCCCCTTCTGCACCTTGGCCCACAGGAACGGGCTCAGGCGATAGCCGACCAGGCGGTCCACGACCCGCCGCGCCTGCTGCGCGTTGACCAGGCGCATGTCGATTTCGCGAGGCGACTCGAGCGCCCGGCGGACCGCGTCGGCCGTGATCTCGTGGAACTCGATGCGCTTCGGCGAGCGCAGGTTGAGGACCTCGGCCAGGTGCCAGGCGATCGCCTCGCCCTCACGGTCAGGGTCAGAGGCCAGGATGACGCCGCCGCCGTCCTTCTTGACCGCGGACCTCAGCTCGTTGATGGTCTTGCGGCGGCTCTCGACCACCTCGTAGTGCGGCTTGAAGCCGGCGTCCACGTCCACCGCGAGCTCCTTTCCAGGCAGGTCGCGGACGTGTCCCATCGAGGCGAGGACGTCGAAACGGTCACCCAGGAACCGCTTCAAAGTCTTCGCCTTGGCGGGCGATTCGACGATGATCAAGCCTTCTGTCACAGCACCTCTTTATTCCCAAACGGCCTGCTTTAATCCGCCGGCCGGGTTCTGGGCGGGCAATCCTACGCTCGTTTTTGGCCTTTGCGCAATGCCCGAACGTAGCCGTCGTGGTGACGGCGCACGGCGCCGTCCAGCTCGAGAGCCGTGAGCCGGCCGAGCACCTCGGCGACCGGGAGCTGCAGTTTTCGGGCGATCTCGGCCGCCGTCAGCGCCAGCACGTCGGAGAGGTGGGACAGGATGCCGTCGCGCCCCGGCGACAGGGCCAACCCGAGGCTCCCCGGCGGCGCAAGCGGGTCGTCGAGGACCTCCTGGGTGGCGCCCAGCGCGGCCAGCACGTCGCGCGCGTTCTGGACCAGGCCGGCCCCGTCGCGGATCAGCCCGTGGGTGCCCACCGAAAGCGGGGAGAACACGCTGCCGGGAACCGCCATTACCTCTTTATGTAGGTCGAGCGCGGCCTCGGCCGTGATCAGGGCGCCAGAGCGCTCGGCCGCCTCGACGACGACGACCACCTCCGACAGGGCTGCCATGGTCCAGTTGCGGGCAGGGAAGTTGTGGCGCCGGGGAGTCATGCCGTCGGGGAACTGGCTGACGAGCGCGCCGCCCGCGGCGAGGATGTCTTCCGCGAGCTTGCTGTGGGCCGCGGGATAGACGATGTCCACCCCCGTGCCCATCACTGCGACAGTCACGCCTCCGCCGATCAGCGCGCCGCGATGAGCCGCCGCGTCGATGCCGATGGCGAGGCCGCTGATGACGACGACGCCCGCTCGAGCCAGGTCGGCGCCGAGCTGCTCGGCGACCGCCTCGCCGTAAGGCGAAGGCCGGCGGGAACCGACGATCGCGACACGCGGGCCTTCGGGCGGAGGCCAGCGTCCGCGGGTGCGGAGGGAGGGCTCAGGCTGCGACATCTTGGAGCCGGTAGCCGAGCGCTTCGAGGATGTGGTGCTCGCAGATCGGGCCTGAGCCTTCGAGGTCGGCCGCGGTCCGCGCCACCCTCCAGGCTCGGTGGAACCCGCGGGCGGTCAGGCCGCGCTGGTCTGACCATCTCTCGAGCGCTCGCCGCGATGCGGGATCCAGGCCGGCGAGCTTGCGCAGGCGCGCGGCCTTCAGCTGCGCGTTGAGACAGCCCTGCCGGTCGAGCTGGCGGCGCCGCGCCGCGACCACCCTCTCGCGCACGACCGCCGAGCCTTCGCCGGTAGGTTCCAAGGCCAGCGTCTCCAGCTTCACGCGGCGTACGCCGACCTTGAGGTCGATCCGGTCCAGCAGCGGTCCGGAAAGCCGTCGCTGATAGGAGTCGACCCCGCCTGGCGTGCAGCGACAGCTGCGGATCGAGTCCCCCGCCCAGCCACAGGGACAGGGATTGGTCGCCGCGACCAGTGTGAACTTCGCCGGGTAGGAGACCGAGCCCGCCGCCCTGGTGATGGCTATCCGGCCCGTCTCGAGCGGCTGCCGGAGCGCCTGCAGCACCGGCGCCTGGAACTCGGCCAGCTCGTCGAGGAACAGGACTCCGTGGTGGGCGCGGCTGATCTCCCCGGGCTGCGCGAGGCCGGATCCACCGCCGATCAGGCCGGCCATCGACACGCCGTGATGTGGGGCGCGAAACGGCCTGGCCCAGTCCAGCGGCTGCTGGCCCGGCAGCTCGCCAAGCAGGCTCCGCACCTGCGCCACCTCGAGCGCTTCGTCCAGCTCGAGGGGAGGCAGGATGCCCGGCAGGCAGCGCGCCAGCATCGTCTTGCCGGCGCCGGGCGGGCCGCTCAGGAGCAGGTGATGTCCGCCCGCGGCCGCGATCTCGAGCGCTCGCCGGCCCTCCTCCTGGCCGTGCACTTCGGCCAGGTCGTGCTCCCACGAATCGGCGCTTGGGACGGTTTCGGGGCTCCTCGACGCGTAAGGTTCGATCGCTTCGACGCCGAGCAGGTGGCCGACCACGGCCTTGAGGTTGGTGCAGGGCGTCACGACCAGCCCGTCGACGAGCGCCGCTTCCGCGGCGTCGGCCGCCGGCACGAAGATGCGCTCGAACCCGAGCGCGCGGAGGCCGCGAGCCGCGACCAGGACTCCGTCGACGTGGCGCACCGCGCCGTCAAGAGCGAGCTCGCCCATGAACGCGGTGTGAGGCGGCGGCTTCTTGCCGGCACGCGCGAGCGCGATTGCGACGGCGATCGGCAGGTCGAGTGCGCTGCCTTCTTTGCGCAGCTCGGCGGGTGCGAGGTTGACGGTCAGGCGCTGTCCTGGAAACTCGAGCCCGCTGTTTTTGATGGCGGACCGCACCCGTTCACGCGCTTCCTTGACGGACGTGGCCGCAAGCCCGACCAGGAGAAACTTGGTGCCGCCGTGGCCGATGTCGGCCTGGACCTCGATGGTGCGCACGTCGAAGCCGACGAGCAGGCACGACTGGACCGATCCGAACACGGCGCCGACGCTAGAGGGATCGAGGAGCCTTGGCAGCCCTGCTTGTTAAGGCGTGCCGAGAAATAGCTCCGTGGCGACCCGGCGCTTTTCCGATCGTTCGGCGCAAAACGAGCCAAATCGAAGCCCTTGGGTTCAGCACGTTTGGCGCCAGCCGCGCGAAATCCCGAGAGACGGAAGTGTCAGGCAGCCGGCGTCAGAGTTCCAGGAAGTCCGCGACCTCGTCGTGGAAAGCCTGCGCCTGTTCGACGAAGATCATATGGCCCGAGTCGCCCACGATCACCT
>DATFVI010000204.1:0-16817 GCA_035260405.1 Candidatus Dormiibacterota bacterium | reverse complement strand
TCTCGATCTACTGGGTGGCGATCGGCTACCTGTGGACGAGCCTCGGCGGTCTGATCATCCCCGACCTGGTCATCCAGCTGGTGGGCAGGAGGCACGAAGGCGTCGCGCTGGCCGTGCTGGAGGGAATCGGCTCGTTGATGGCCGTGGTGTGGCAGCCGGTGATCGGCGCCGTCTCGGATCGCACGCGGTCACGCTGGGGGCGCCGCCGCCCGTTCATCGTCATCGGGACGGCGGGCGATGTGATCTTCCTGGTCGGGCTGGCCCTTTCGGGCACCTACTGGATGGTCGTGATCTTCTATTTCCTGCTGCAGACCGCGTCCAACACCGCGCAGGGCCCGTACCAGGGCCTGATGCCCGACGTGGTCCCCATGTCGCAGCGGGGCACGGCGTCGGGTTACTACGGCATCTCAAACGTAGTCGGGCTGCTTGCCGGCACGATCGGCGCCGGGTTCATCCTCATGCACGCCGGTCGGGTCGTGGCGATCCTGAGCATCTGCGGCCTTCTGCTCGCGACAATGCTGCCGACGGTCCTCCTGATCCCGGACCGCGCGCAACCCACAAGCGAACAGTTCACCGGCTTCCGGCAGGCCGTTAGGGCGACGTTCGCACGACCCCTCCAATATCCGGCCTTCATCTGGCTGATGGCTTCGCGCCTGTTGATCCTGATGGGGCTGGTCGGCGTGCAGAGCTTCGTCTTCTTCTATTTCAGCAACGTGTTCTTCGAAGGCAACCGGCGGGCCACCATCGCAGCCAGCTACACGCTGCTGGGGCTGGTGGTCGTCTCCGCGCTCGTCGTCGCCCTCCCCGCGGCGCGCGCCTCGGATCGCTTCGGCCGCAGGCCGTTCATCCTCGTCGGGGGGCTGTTGGGGGCGGCCGGAGTCCTGATGCTGGTCTTCAGCAACTACGAGCTTCTGCCCCCGCGGCTCGTCGAGCCCCTTTCGGACACGCTGAAAGTACCCGACCTCGCGGCGCAGGCGACCCTTGTGGGAATTCTCGTCGGGGTCGGTTATGGCTTGTTCTTTTCAGTCGATTGGGCTTTCATCCAGGACGTGATTCCTGTTGACGAGGCCGGACTTTTCATGGGCTTCAGCAACATTGCCACCGCAGGGTCTGGGATCATCGCTCGGTTTGTGGGCGGCTTCTTGCTCGATCCATTCAATGCCGGACCTCGGATCTTCGGGCTACCTGGAGGTTTCCCCGTCATCTTTGCCGTCTTCTCGGCCTGGCTGCTGATTGGAGCTTTGTTGATCTTGAAAGTGCCTGAAAAGCGTCCTGTCCGGACGTCCGCGAGGTTGGCCCAGTGAACCTGGACGGCCTGAAACCGTGGGCCGGCCTGGTGGGCGGAACACCCGAAACCTCAGATGTGGTCGTGGCCGGCATCACCTACGACGGGTCTGCGGTCTACCGCAAAGGGGCGGCGCTGGCGCCGCAGAGGATTCGCAGCCTGTCAGCCGCGATACCCCCCGTTACCGAGGACGGCCGCCTGCTCACGGGGCTGCGCGTGGCCGACATCGGAGACCTTGACCCCGGGCCTGACATCGAGGCCGGGTGGTCGAGTGTTGCGGACCGGCTGTCGCAAGTCCCGGCCTCGGCGTTCCTGACGGTGCTCGGCGGCGACCACTGCACCTTCATCTCCACCCTCGCCGCGCAGGTCAGGCGCCACCCGGGCCTCGCCTTGTTGTGGGTCGATGCGCACCCAGACCTGTGCGAGTTCTCGCGCGGGGGCAGGTGGACGTGCGGATGCGCGCTGCGCCGCGCCCTCGACGTTTCGGGCCTGGACCCCGCCCGAGTGGTCATCGCCGCGGGGCGCGACTACGACCCCGAGGAGCTGGAGTTCATCACCGCGCATGGGATCTTGCTGGTCTCGGCCCAGGAGCTCGCGCGCGAACCTGAGCGTTCGGCACACAAGATCGCCGAGCGGCTGGCCGGCCAGAAGGTCCACGTCTCGTTCGACATCGACGCCCTCGATCCGGCGTTTGCGCCTGGGACGGAGATCCCGTCGGCCGGCGGGCTTTCGACGCGACAGGCCCTCGATCTCCTGGCGAGCGCCACCGACCGCGCGACGTTGGTCGGTCTCGACATCGTCGAGGTTTCGCCTCCGTTCGACAGCGGCGACATCACGACGTTCGCCGCGCTGAAGCTGATCTTCGAGGTGTGGGGCATGGCGTGGAGCAGGCGTGGCGCGCCGGGCTCGCACGCTGTGGAAGGTCATGGAAAGCGCTGATGTAGTCGTTGTGGGGGGCGGAATCATGGGCTGCGCGCTGGCTTACCAGCTGGCCAGGCGCAACGTGGACGTCCTGCTCCTCGAACGCGAAACCCTTGGCTCTCAATCCACCGGCAAATGCGCGGGTGGCGTTCGGCAGCAGTTCTCGATGGAAGCCAACGTCCGTCTTCAGCGTCTCTCGGTGAAGATGCTCGCGGACTTCGAAGCGGAGACCGGCCACCCGGCCGACTTCCGGCAGATCGGCTACCTCTTCGTCCTCACGCTTCCGCAGCAGGTCGAGGACTTTCGCAACAACATGGAGATGTGGCACCGCGTGGGCCTGACCGAGGCTCGCTGGGTCGATGCGGCCGAAGTCTCGCGCATGGTGCCTGTGCTGAACGTCGAGGACGTGCTCGGCTGCACCTTCTGCCCAACCGACGGCATCGCGAGCCCGGCCGACGTCACCTCCGGGTACGCTGCCGCCGCGAAGCGCCACGGTGCGCGCCTGAAAGAGGGCGTCGAGGTCATCGGCGTGGATGTCGCGGCGGGACGGGTGCAGGGCGTTCGAACATCGACCGGCGACGTTGCGACCCGGATGGTCTTCAACTGCGCGGGAGCCTGGTCGGCTTCGATCGGCCGGATGGCGGGGCTCGAGATCCCTGTTCTGCCGTACCGCCGCCATATCGCTGTCACAGGCGCTTTCCCGGCGGTGCCGCGGACCAACCCCATGACGGTGGATTTCAGGACCTCTTTTTATTTCCACCCTGAGGGGGACGGGGTTCTCATGGGCATGAGCGATCGGGACGAGGCGCCCGGATTCGCGACCGACGTCAACTGGAACTTCCTGGAGAAGATGTTCGAGGAGGCCGCGCGCCGCGCGCCCGCGCTGGCCGGGGCCGGGGTCAAGACCGCCTGGGCGGGCCTTTACGAGACGACTCCAGACCACCAGGCGATCCTCGGCCCGGTGCCCGAGGTGGAGGGCTTCTGGTGCGCGGCCGGCTTCAGCGGACACGGGTTCATGCAGGCGCCGGCGGCCGCGCTGCTGTTGAGCCAGCTCCTGCTGGATCGCACGTCCGACATCGACATCACCCCATTCGCCTTCACCCGGTTCGCCAAGGGCTCACTCGTGAAAGAAAGGAATGTGATCTAGATAGATAAGTGACTTCCCCGCTCGCGGGGCAATCAGTAAGTCCCATCCTCATCGCCGCTCGCGCGCAAGGTGGCGCGCCAGCGCCGGATGGGGAGTCTCATTCTGGAACTCGCGCCCAGCCGGATGGGGAGATCCATGAGGTACCTAGCGCCGAAAACCTAGCGCCGGAAAATCACCGCCAGCGCCATGAGTCCGATCCCGCCCAGCAAAAGCACCCCCGAGCAGCCGACCTGGACGATCGTGAACGCAATCCCCCCGGAGGCTCCGTACGTGTTCGCGTAGCTAGCCCTCCGGCGGCGAGTACGGAGCGCCGCTGCGACTCCGGCCAGGCCGATCAAAACGGCGAGCAGCCCAAGCCCCAATCCCCCCGCCGACTGCCCGAACACTGGCTTCCAGTATGCCCTCCGTTAGGATTCCACCCGTGGCCAGGATCCTGCTGCTCGGTTCTACCGGCTTTTTCGGCCGCGGTGTCGCTCACAAGCTGATCGACGGCGGCCACCAGATGAGGGTGCTGGTCCGCGACCCGATGAAGGCCGCGGCGTTCAAGGTGCGCGGAGCGCAGGTCGTGGTCGGAGATGCGCTGAACCAGGCTGCCGTCACCCAGGCCGCCCAGGGGGTCGAGCACATCATCAGCCTGGTCGCGGTACGGCGCAACCGCCCGCAGTCGTTCCTCGAGGTGAATGTCGATGGCCCCCGCCTCCTCGGTCAGGCCGCCAAGGCCGCCGGGGTCCAGTCGGTGGTGCTGGTCAGCGCGATCGGGGCGCGATTGGACGCCCACTACAAGTACCTGACCTCGCGCTGGATGGGCGAGCAGGAGCTGGCGAAGTCCGGCGTGGCGGGGACGATCCTGCGCTTCTCTCTCGTGCTTGCCGAGGAAGGCGGGGTGCTCAACGACTTCGAGCGGGAGGCAAACTTCGGACCGTTCCTGATCGTTCCCGGAAGCGGACAGGCCAAGCTTCAGCCGATCCTCAGGGAGGATGCGGCACGCTGCGTCGTCGATTCCATCGGACGGCCGGATCTGCTCGGCAAGATCATCGAGCTCGGTGGTCCTGAGGTTGTGACTTTCGAGACGATCCTCGACTGGTTCATCCAGGCACGAGGCGTCAAGAAGCGCAAGTTGAAGCTTCCCGTGCCCCTGCTGGTTCCCGGCGCCATGGCTATGGAAGCCCTGTTTACGAACCCGATCGTGACTCCTGATGAGATCAATACGATCCAGCTGGACAACATCGCCGACGGCATCGACTCGGTGAGCACGCATTTCGGCTGGCGGCCGACAGCGCCGAGCAGCTGGGTCCCCGCGAACTGGAGGAAGCCGGCGCGCCGCTGAGAGTACGCGCGTTCTTCGGGCTCCCGGTGCCCGACGAACAGGGCAATCTCCTGGGGTCTTACCTCGCGGCATGCACGCCGGTGGCGTCCGAGTTTCGGTGGACGCCGGCCGCCAACCTGCACCTGACGGTCCGGTTCATCGGCAGCGTCGAGCGCGAGGTCGCAGACCTGGTCGCCGGGAGGCTTGCGGAGCTGCCGCTGAGCGGGTTTACGCTCGAGCTGGGCGAGGTCGGCACGTTCAAGCGCGGACGGCTGGTCCGAGTCGTCTGGCTGGGTGTGACCGCCGGCGCCGACCAGGCGCGGGCGCTGGCCGCGCACGTCGAGGCCGAGTGCGTGCGCGCAGGGTTGGTTCCGGAGGCTCGCGCCTTTCAGCCGCATCTCACGCTGGCGCGCGCCCGGCCGCGCGATGGGGCCGCGCTTCCGCCGCTTCCTTCACCGCCTGCGCTACCGCCGTGGCGAGCGGAAGAGCTCGTTCTGTACAGCAGCCACCTGGGCCGGGCGGGTGCGGTCTACGAGCCGCTGAGCTCGATCAGGCTGAGCTGATGCCCGCCTCAGCGCACTCCAGGTCTTGCTCTGGCCTACCGCCGCTGACCCCGACCGCGCCCAGAACCTTGCCTTCGCGCTTGATCAACACCGAACCGAGGCCGGGGACGATCGGCACGCGGACCAGGCGGTCGGCCACGCTGAAGAATCCAGGCCGGTCCTTGGCCAGCTCTCCCAGCGACGCGCCGTCGCGGTGAAGCATCGCGGCTCCGACCGCTTTCGCCTCTGCGACCTGGGGCGTCAGCGGAGCGGCGCCGTCCATGCGGGCGAGCGCCACGAGATGAGCACCCTCGTCCACGACGGCAACCGTGACCCGGATTCCGAGCTCGGCCGCTTTTGCGTGCGCGCGGCCAATCAGCTCGTGGGCGTCGTGGAGGCTCAGCGGCACGCCGGAAGTTTCGCACCTCTTTCCGGCTACTACTCATAGGTTGGCGGCGAACTGACTTTCGGGCTTGCGCTGCTCCAGGTGTGCCTTTACTGTTTGCAACGGCCCCGAGGGAAACGTTCGAGAGGGCAGGAACAGGCCGCAAGGCCAGTACCGGTTCTCGAGAGGCGATCCGTTGGGGCCATTTCCATTTCCAGGCAAGCTGATCCCGTCACGCGCGTTAACCTGCCTCAGTGACTGTCGCGCAGCGATCTACCAAGGGCGCTGATGCCTCCGTGCCCCAAGGGGTCGAGGTTTCGATCGTCATGCCTTGCTTGAACGAGGCCGAGACTCTGGCGACGTGCATCCAGAAAGCGCAGCTCGCGATCGACCACGGTGGCCTCGCGGCCGAGATCATCGTCGCGGACAACGGCAGCACCGACGGCTCACAGGTGATCGCCCGGGAGCTGGGCGCGCGCGTGGTCCAGGTCGCGCGGAAGGGCTACGGCAGCGCGCTGATCGGCGGCATCAACGCGGCGCGCGGTCGCTTCGTGATCATGGGCGACGCCGACGACAGCTACGACTTCACGGCGATCGCTCCTCTGATCGAGACGCTCCGCGACGGCAGCGACCTCGTCGTGGGCAACCGCTTCCTGGGCGGAATCGAGCCTGGCGCCATGCCGTGGTCCCACCGCTGGGTTGGCAACCCCGCCCTGACATTCATCAGCCGGGTCTTGTTCCACACGCCGGTGGGCGACGCGCACTGCGGACTCCGCGGCTTCCGCAAGGACGCCTATGAGGAGATGAGGCTGCGCGCCACAGGCATGGAGTTCGCGAGCGAGATGGTGATCAAGGCGTCGTTGAAGCGGATGAGAATCGCCGAGGTTCCGGTGACGCTGCGCCCTGACGGGCGCTCGCGACCACCGCACCTTCGCACGTGGCGCGATGGCTGGCGGCATCTGCGGTTCATGTTGCTGTTCAGCCCGCGCTGGCTGTTCCTGTACCCCGGCCTCGTCCTGTTCGCAGTCGGAATCCTGCTCTCCTTGCTTCTCCTTCCGGGCCCTGTTTACGCGGGGAGCCTGCGACTGGACATTCACACGCTTCTGGTGGCGGGCTTTCTCGCCCTGCTCGGGTATCAGATGGTGCTGTTCGCCCTCTTCACGAAGATCTTCGCCATCAGGGCCGGATTCCATCCGCCCTACCCTCCGCTCGAATCGGTCTCTCGCTACGTCACGCTCGAGGTGGGTCTGGCCGCCGGGGCGTTGATGGTGTTGATCGGGGTGGTCGGGCTGATCGTGGCCGTCGCAAGCTGGGGAGCGGTGGGATTCGGGAGTCTCGACCCGTCACTCACGATGCGAGAGGTAATCCCGGCCGTCGTGCTGCTCGCGCTCGGCTCGCAAACTGTTTTTGCGAGCTTCTTCATTAGCATCTTGTCGATCGATAGAGACTAGTTTGGGTCTCCCCATCCGGCGCTGACGCGCCACCTTCCCCGCCAGCGGGGAAGTGACCCATCAATTAGTAGATCGGGCTCTCCACGGTAACCGCCTCCAGCCATTTGCGGCATGAGGTCAGGAAGCGGGCTGCTTGGAGGCCGTCCAGGATGCGGTGGTCGAAGGAGAAGCAGAGGTACATCATCGGCTTGATTCCGATCATTCCGTTGACTGCCATCGGCCGGTCGACTATCGCCTCCATCGTCAGGATTCCAGCCTGGCCGGGGTTGATCACGGAGTAGCTGAACAGCGTGCCGAAGGTCCCGGAGTTGTTCACGGTGAACGTCGCGCCGGCGAGGTCATCCGCCTTGAGCTGCTTGTTCTTGGCACGCGAGGCGATGTCGTTGACCGCTCGCGCCAGACCCGCGAGCGAAAGGCCATCCGCGCGGCGCACGACCGGGACCACAAGCGTGTCCTCCAGGCCGACCGACACGCCGAGGTTGATGTCGCGGTGGATGATGAGCTCGGTCTCATTGAACGTGGAGTTGACCTGCGGGTGCTCACGCAGGGCAGAGGCGGCAGCCGCCATCACGTACGGCAGGTAGGTGAGCGAGAAGCCCTCCTGCTTCTGGAATGCGGCCTTGTTTGCCGCCCGGTTGGCGACGACGCCGGACATGTCGGCCTCCTGCGTCTGCCAGGCGTGGGGGATGGTCGTTTTGGAGCGGACCATGTTCTCGGCGATCAGCCGGCGGACGCGCGTCAGCTGGACGACCTCGTCGCCTTCGCCCGGCTTGAGTGCGGGTGCGGGGGCGACGGCCGGAGCCGCCTTGGGTCGAGCGGCGAAGTCCTGGACGTCTTTCTTGGTGACGCGCCCGCCGATGCCCGTGCCGGCGACCCTGGCCAGGTCGACCTTCAGCTCCGAAGCCTGCATCTGCACCGCGGGTGAGTAGCGGTGTTCACCACTCTCGAGCGTGGGTGACGGCGGGGCGGATGCTTGCGGCGCCGCCGGCTGTGCCGGGGCCGGCGCCGGAGCTTCGGGTTGCGGCGACGCGGCAGCGACGGGAGCAGGCTTAGCCTCGGGTGCCGGCTTAGGGGCGGGGACCGCTGCGGCCGGCGCCGGCGCTTCTGGCGTCGCCGTCACGGCTCCGCCTGAGCTCAGCTCGACCACCGCGATCTCGGCTCCCGCCTGCACCGTCTCGCCTTCCTTCGCGAGGATCTCGCGCAGGATTCCGGTCACCGGCGCCGGCACCTCGGCGTTTACCTTGTCGGTGTCGACCTCCAGCATGGGCTCGAACTCGACCACCTTGTCACCCGGCTTGACCAGCCACTTCGAGATCGTCCCCTCGTGGACCGACTCCCCAAGCTGCGGCATGACGACCCGAGTCGTGTTGGCCATCAGTAAGCCGCCAGGTCGAGGAGGGCCTTGGTGATCTTTTCCGGGGTCGGCATGAAGTACTCCTCCATCGGGATCGCGTACGGCATCGATGGCACGTCGAGGCCGCCGAACCGCTTGACGGGCGCGTCCAGCCAGCTCCAGGCCTCGTCGGCGATCAACGCGGCCACCTCCGAGCCGACCGAGACGCTGAAGTTGTCCTCGTACAGGACCATGCACTTGCCGGTCTTCTTCGCCGAGGCGATGATCGCCTCCCGGTCCAGCGGGTAGACGGTGCGCAGGTCGACGATCTCGACGCTGACCCCCTCGGCTTCCAGGTTCTTTGCAGCCTCGTTTGCGTAGTGGACCATCAGGCCGTAGCAGAAGACGGAGATGTCGGATCCCTCGCGGAACGTTCGCGCCTTCTGCAGCGGAATGATGTACTCGCCTTTCGGAACGGGCTCCTTGAACATCCGGTAGAGGCGCTTGTGCTCGAAGAACAGCACCGGATCCGGGTCGCGAATGGCGGCCAGGAGAAGCCCTTTCGCCTCATAAGGACTGGACGGGATCACGATTTTCAACCCGGGCGTGGCGAATCGCGCCTCGATCGATTGCGAGTGATAGAGGGCGCCGTGCGCATGGCCGCCCATCGGCGCGCGCACGACCAACGGCACCGACCAATCTCCGTCGCTGCGATAGCGGTACTTGGCGATCTCGTTGGTGATCGAGTTGAACGCCATGTGGGCGAAGTCGGTGAACTGCATCTCGGCCACGGGCCTCTTGCCGTAGATCGCGAGGCCGAGCGCCACCCCGGCGATCGATGACTCCGCGAGCGGCGAGTCGATCACACGGGCTTCGCCGAACTTGGCGCGCAGGCCGTCGGTGACCAGGAAAACGCCACCCTTCTGCCCAACGTCCTCGCCAAGCACCATCACGCGCTCGTCCCGCTCCATCTCTTCGGTCAGCGCTGACCGCAGGGCGGCCACCATGTTCATGTCCTCGGTCTCCACGCCGGCGGCGGGCTCCATCGCCGCGGGCGCTCCCACTCCGTAGACGTTCGTGAGCGCGGCCTCGGGCTCGGGGTCGGGCGACTGCATGCCCTCCTGCGTCGCCTTCGACACCTCTTCCTTGACCCGCTCCTCGTACTCGGAGATCTCTTTGGCGCTCAGCACGCCCTCGTCGAGCAGGCGCTTTTTGAACACCTCGAGGCAGTCGTTCTGCGCGAGCCGGTCGATCTCCTCCTGGGTGCGATACCGCCGCTGGTCGTCCTCGGACGAATGCGCCCCCAAACGGTCGACGAGGCATTCGATGAGCGTCGGTCCCTGGCCGGCACGGGCGCGGGCGATCGCTTCGCTCGCGACGAAATAGCAGGTGACCGGGTCGCGGCCGTCGACTGTGACGCCCGGGAAGCCGTAGCCGGCCGCGCGCTGCGCGACGTAGTCGATCGCATATTCCTTGCGGAAGGGCGTGGAGATCGCAAAGCCGTTGTTCTCGCACACGAAAACCTCGGGCAGCTTGTAGATGGCGGCGAAGTTGAATGCCTCATGAGCGTCGCCTTCTGATCCGGCGCCCTCCCCGTAGCACGTCATCAGCACCTTGTCGGTGCCGTCCATCTTCAGCGCATAGGCGATTCCGGCCCCGCGCACCATCTGGGTGGCGACCGGCGATCCGCCAGACGTGATGTTGTGGCGCGAATCCGAGAAGTGGCCGGGCGTCTGTTTGCCTCCCGACGCGGGGTCGGCGGCTTTCGCGAGCACCGACAGCATCAGGTCGAGCGGGGTCATCCCCATGCGCATGCAGAGGACGACGTCGCGGTAGTAAGGCGCGAGCCAGTCATGCTTGGGCTTCAAAGGCCACCCGACGCCGATCTGGGCCGCCTCGTGTCCGGCGCACGAGATGATGAATGGCGCCCGACCCTGGCGGTTGAGGACCTGGAAGCGGTAGTCGACCTGACGCCCGAGCAGGATGTAGTTGAACCATTCCTTGAGCGTCTTCTCGTCGAGATCGGTGTCGCGCCACGCGATAGGTTCCTGAAATCGCCACTCGGGCTTGAACTCTGGCTCCAGCGACTTCGTTGCGGGTTCTCTCGGCTTGGTGGTCGACACCTAGATATGAATGGCGTGGCCGTCGACGGCCAGCGCAGCCTCCATGACCGCCTCGCTCAACGTCGGATGCGGATGGATGTTGCGGCCCATCTCCCAGGCGTCGCCCTGGAAAAGCTGAGTGAGCGCCGGCTCCGCGATCAGCTCAGTCGCGTTTGCTCCCACGATGTGCGTACCGAGCACCTGCCCCGTCTTGCCGTCGGCGACGATCTTCACGAAGCCGCCGGTCTCGCCGTGGATGATGGCCCGCCCCAGGGCCGTGAACGGGAACTTGCCGATCCGCACCTCGTGGCCTTTCTCTTTCGCCTGCTTCTCGGTCAGCCCGACCGATGCAATCTGCGGGTGCGAGTAAGTGCAGCGTGTGACGAGGTCCTGGTCCATCGGGGCGACGCGCTGGCCGGCGATGTCCTCGACCGCTGTGATGCCCTCGTGCGAGGCGGCGTGGGCGAGCAGGAAGCCGCCAACCACGTCCCCGATCGCGTGCACCGACTCCGCGGAGGTGCGCATCCACTCGTCGACCTTGATGAACCCGTTGGGATGCGTCGTAACCCCGACCTGCTCCAACCCGATGTCCTTCGAACGCGGCGCGCGACCCACCGCGACGAGCAGCTGCCGGGCCCACACCTCGCCCTGGTCCGTGTCGACGCTCACGCCGTCCCGGGCCTTCTTCGCACCTTTCACCTTCACGCTCAGCCGGCAGTCGATGCCGGCCTTCTTGAAGGCGGACAGCATCTCCCTGGAGATCTCCTCGTCCTCGAGGGGCACCAGCCGGTCCAACGCCTCGATCAGCGTTACCTTGACGCCCAGCTCGTTGTACAGGGTCGCGAACTCGACGCCGACCGCGCCCGCGCCGATGATGCAGATCGATTCGGGCAGCGTCGTGGCGAGGGTCGCGTGGTCCGACGAGATGATGAACTGGCCGTCGAACTCGAGGCCCGGCAGCGTTCTGACCGTGGAGCCGGTGGCGACGATGAGGTTATTAGCTTTGATCTGCTTGCCGCCCACGTCAATCGTGTTGCGGTCGCGCACCCGGCCACTTCCCGCAACCACCTCGATCTTGTTCTTCTTCATCAGGTATTGGACGCCCTTGTAAAGCTGCGCCACGACAGCGTCGCGCCGGGCGGCGATGCGCGCGTAGTCGAACATGACCTTGTCGGCGTTCACCCCGAACTCCGGGCCCCGCGCCGACACCCGCTGGTACAGCTCGGACGACTCGAGCAGGGCTTTGGTCGGGATGCATCCGATGTGCAGGCAGGTGCCGCCGAGCTTGTCGGACTCCACGAGGGCAACCTTCAAGCCAAGCTGTGAGGCCCGGATCGCGGCAGGGTAACCACCCATCCCGCCTCCCAGAATCGCCACGTCGAAATCAGCAGGGGGCACTTGAACTAAGTGTAGAAGCCGGTTCGAAGCGACTTCAGCTGCAGCCGGCCCGCACGAGGTTGTGGCGCGCGCGGTCGAAGTCGGCGCGATCGACGACCGCGATCCCCGCGACCGGGTCGCCGTAGCGATCGGTTGCCCGGTAGTAGGCGGCGGGGTCGTCGACCTGTGGCATCACCAGGGCGTCAGCGGTCCCGCCTGAGCCGAGGCACGGGTCTGAGCGCTCGGAAGCCAGCGCCTGGAGGTCGGCGACCTCGCGCTCCATCTGGGCGCCTTTGGCCGCGGCGAATGAAAAGAGCAGCGCCGCGCTGCTGAAGCAGGCCAGGAAAAGGCAGGCGGCGAGGGCCGGCCGCCAGGTTCCGCGCCACGGCAGGTTGCGCGCGGCGTCACCCAACAGGATGAGCCAGAAGGCGGCGCCTTCGTAGACGTACCGTCCGGCGCCCGCCTGCTGATAACCCAGCTGGGCGCGCCCGAGGCCGGTCACGACGTAGAGAGCCAGCAGGGCCGCCAGCACCCCGAGGGCGAACGGATCCGGCCGGCGGCGCCACCAGGTCACCGCGAGCACGAGAGCGGCCGCCGCCAGAGCGGGCAACCCCCACGGCCCGCCCTGTCCAATCAACCCGGCCGCGCTCTGCGCGAGGCCCCACGCCGTATAAAGCGGCAGCAGCAAGACATTGGCCGCCGTCGGCGGGGGGCTGGGCGGTGTCCCGGTGTGTCCGAACGCGAGATACCACGCGCCAAAGGCGATTCCCACCGGCGCAAGCCAGAGCAGGTCACAGCGACGACCGGGCATGAGCACGAGGATCACCACGGCGGCAGCGGCGAATACGATGCCGATCCCTGAGAACGCAAGCGAGCCTGCCAGCAACAGGGAGGCGCCCGACATCCGGCGCGAGCTAGACGGTCCGTCGAGCGCGAGCAGCATCCCGAGACCGCAGGCGACCGAACCCACGAACGCGATCTGGAAGGCCCACAGCAGGTTCTCCCACGCGGCACCCAGCACAAGGAACATCGCGGCGCACGCAATCGCGACGAGATCCCCAGCGCGCCGGCGCACGATCTCGAAGAGCAGCACGGCGCTCGTCGCATGCAGCGCGAGCAGGGCGACCAGGTAAGGCAGGTAGCTGCGCAGACCGACCGTCGAAAGCAGCACCGCGTAGATCAGCCGCGGGAGCATCACCGGGTGCTCGTTGTGCGGCCGCAGGTAGGTGCTCCAGGTCCAGTCAGGCGACGTCAGGATGAACGTCCATTCGTCGAAATAAAAGGTGTAGGAGTGCGCCAACAGGAGGATGGCGGCCGCCGCCACCAGGGCCATCACCGCGACGATCAGCCGGGCGTGCCGGATCACGACGGACGAGATGGTCATGCTGCGGCGGCCGTGTGGAGAGGTCGTGGTGGGGGCAGCGCCGTGAAGATCAGCCAGACCGCCAGCCCGACCAGGATTGGCAGCGGGGTCAGCGGCCATCCGAGCTCGCCTCCGACGGCGACGACCACGAGCCACCAGCGCTGCCACGCGGGTGCGGGGTCGCGCCAGAAGAGCCAGACGGCGCCGGCCAGGATCGCGTAATCCTGCAGGTGCCAGTACGTGGCGCCCAGCGTGCTGGTCACCAGGCCGAGCGCGAACAGCCGGGCGAGGCTCGAGTGGCGGTTGGCGTAGGCGCCGGCCATCCCGATCACGATGACGATCGCCTGCACGGCGTAGCTCAGCGCGCCGGGTCCAACGACGTAAGCGGCCGTGAAGTAGCGGTTGTTGATCACCCGCCCCGCTTCGGAGATGAGAGCGCGGTAGTCGTTGAATCCCTCCTGGCCAATCATCAGCAGGGAAACTGCGGCCAGGGCTCCGACGGTCACGACCCAGGCCGCGACGATCCGCCACCGGCCGGCGGCCAGGAGCACGAGGGGCAGCGCAAGTGTGAGCTGGGGCTTGAGCACCGAGACTCCGAGCACGACGCCCGCGAGGTACGGCCTGTGCAGGTCGGCAAGCTTCCAGCACGCGACCGCCGCGAGCAAGACCATGAGATCCGGCTGCGCCAGGCTGAGGCTGTACTGGACCGGGTACCAGGCCAGGGCCGCGATCAGCCAGAGGGTGCGTGCTCGGGCCGATCCCGGCGCGGCCATCCACCAGGCCGCCACCAGCGCAACCACCGAGGCGATAAGCCAGACATAGACCGTGACGGCCGCTCCGAAAACCGTGAGCGGAACTAGCAGCCACGCGCTCGGCGGAGGCGAGAGGAACCGCTCCCCGTCGTTGAAGGTCGCATGGGGCCGCAGCTGCGCGAACAACTGGTGCTGAAGGCTCAACGAGTAGATGTGGTTCCAGCCGTGCTCGATTCCGATTCGAGCGCCGATGTAGACCAGGGTCAGGTCGTTGTCGAGGATCTCGCTGCGGAGCGGGACGGCGATGACGAACCAACCGATGAACGCGCCGCCGAGGATCAGGAACCAACCGAGACCAACCGACCCAAGGTTGGTGATGCTCGACCGGGCGATGGCCTAGCCCCGCTCAGACAGGGGTATCGGTTTGCGGGGCTCGGGCCCGATGTACTCCGACTGCGGCCGGATGAGGCGATTGTTCACGACCTGCTCTAACACGTGGGCGGTCCAGCCGGAGGCCCGGGACACGGCGAACGTTGGCGGGAAGTACTCCTTGGGCAGGCCGATGGCCTGCAGCACACCCGCCGAGTAGAACTCGACGTTGGTCGCCTGGGGCCGCTCGGGGTGCTCCTCGTGCAGGATCATGAGCGCAGTTTCCTCGACCTTAGAAGCCAGCTCGTAGAACTTCGGGTTGAGTCGGGCACACATCTCTTTGAGGATCTTCGCCCGCGGGTCATACGTCCTGTAGATGCGGTGGCCGAAGCCCATGAATCGCACCTTCTCCTTGCGTGCCGCGCGCATCCATCGTTCCGCGTTCTCGGCGGTCCCGATCTGCTCGAGCTGGTCCATCACCGCCGAGGGCGCCCCGCCGTGAGCCGGCCCCTTGAGCGCGCCGATTGCGCCCACCAGGCATGAGGCGAGGTCCGAATCGGTGGAGGCGATGACCCGCGCCACGAACGTCGATGCGTTCATGCCGTGGTCAGCGAGCAGCACAAGGTACGTGTTCAGGGCGCGCACGAGCTCGGGGGCGGATTCCTCTCCATTCAGCATGTAGAGGTAGTTCGCCGCATGGCCGAGGTCCGGCCGCGGTTTGACTGGCGCGAGCCCCAGCTGGCGGCGGTGGAACATCGCCAGGATGGTTGGAAAAGACGCCGTCGCGTGAATCGCCAGCGGGATGGTCGGCTTCTCTAGCTTGTGCTCGACGCCCTGCACGGAGACGACGCTTCTCAATACGTCCATGGGGTCGGTGTCCGTGGGCAGCGCCTCGAGCGCGATAGTCGCGGCCTGCGTCAGCGTGCGCGAAGCCGCCAGCTCGTTCGTCAGGCCGTCAAGCTCGGCGCGTTTCGGCAGATTGCCGTACCACAGGAGATAGGCGACCTCTTCGAAGGACATCTCCTCGGCCAGGTCGGCGATCACATAGCCGCGATAGACGAGGCGGCCGTTCGCCCCGTCAACCATCGAGATCGCCGTCTGTGAAGCGACGATGCCCTCGAGGCCTGGGACGTACGTGCTCATCGTTTGGCGATGGCCGCGGGCTTCTTTCCAGGCTCGGGGCCGATCCACTGCGATGCCGGTCGGATGATCCGCAGGTCTGCCAGCGATTCGAGCACGTGAGCGGTCCAGCCCACCACGCGCGAGGTGGCGAACATGCACGTGAACATTTCCTTGGGGATCCCCGCGCCGGTCAACACAACGGCGGCCCAGAAGTCGACGTTGGTGGCGTTTGGTCGCTCCGGATGCGCTTCATGGAGGATGTGGAGCGCGAGCTCTTCGGTGCGGGCGGCAGTGCGGTGCAGCTCGGGTGCGGCGCTTCGGGCCATCTCCCGTAGGATCTTGGCCCGCGGATCGTACGTGCGGTAAACGCGATGTCCGAATCCCGCAAAACGCTCGTGCCGCTCGTGCGCCTCGCGCAGCCACTTTTCAGCGTTGGCTTCTGATCCGATCTTGTCCAGCATCGAGCGGGCGGCCAGCGTCGCGCCACCGTGCGCAGGGCCTTTCAACGCCCCAATGGCGCCCACGACAGACGACGTCAGGTCGCTCCCGGTCGATGCGATGACTCGCCCGGCGAACGTCGAAGCGTTGAGGCCGTGGTCCGCGAGCAGCAGCAGGTACGAGTCGAGCCAGTGGACTCGTTCCACCTCGGGCTCCTTGCCCTCCATCATCCAGAGCAGGTTCGCCGCGTGCGAAAGGTCGTCACGCGGATCCACGACCTCACGGCCCAAACGCCGTCGGTGAGCTGCGGCGACGATGGTCGGGAAGACGGCCGTCAGGGCGACGGCCTCGTCGAGCGTTGGTTTGACCAGCGACTTGCTCGCGCCTTGCGCCGACACCACCGTGCGCAGGACGTCCATCGGGTCGGTCGCCGGGTCCGTCGAGATGAGCGCGCCGCGCGCCGCCTTGTTCAGAGCGCGAGCGGACGCCATCTGTTTACGAAGCGAGTCGAGCTCAGCTCTGTCGGGAAGCTCGCCGTGCCACAGGAGGTACCCGACCTCTTCATACGTGACCGTCGGGGCGAGGTCCTCGATCAGGTAGCCGCCCCTGTAGATGAGCCGGCCATTGGCGCCATCCACCTCGCTGACGGCGGTCTGCGCGGCGACGACTCCCTCCAGCCCTGGGCTGAACTCCGGCACGAGGTGTAAGTGTACGGAGGGCCGATTCCCGACCACTGTTCTACTGTGTTCGGAACATGGCCGTGGGTCAGCTCATCGATACCCGGCCGGCGCGATTCATGACGTGGTTCGCACTCATCTTCGCGCTCGCGACAGACGCTGCGTACCTTCTGTTGATTCTCGGGCAGGGCGGTGCCCAGCCGGACATAGTCACGGTCGGTTTCGTTGCTTCCTATCTGGTCTTGCT